>JBBQNO010000010.1:0-40977 GCA_038330045.1 Actinomycetales bacterium
AGGTGCCGGGCTCTGTTGCGTCGGTTCACTGTTCTTCTGCAGTCAGTGCGCGACTTTGTCGCCGGTAACGCGGGGGTCAACAATCACTGCGGGCCGCCGCGACCGTCGTTCGTTCAGCGCCAACGCAGTGATGCTGGTCACCACTATCGCGAGCCCGACCCAGCGGCTCGGGGTGAGCGTAGCCTCGAGCATCGTGACGCCCACGACCGCGGCGGTCACCGGGAACATCAACTCAGCCAGGGTTGCCCGTGATGCGGCCGTCCGCTGAAGTCCGACGTAGTACAAGCTCAATGCCAAAAGCCCTGGGATGAGCGCCAGCGCGATCAGCGACGGTGCTTTCGCGGCCGGCATCGTCCATTGCGCCCCCAGCACGGCAACAATGACCGCCGCAGATGGCAGGCCGAAGACGAACCGCAGCACCAACGTGTCGCGTGCCCCCAAATCTGTGCCCACCAGGCGTCCCAGTACGGTCCCACCGGCCCACAATGCGGCCGCCCCCAGAGCCAATGCTGCGGCCTGGGCATCCGCGATGGCAATCGAAAAAGGATCCGCGAAACTCAGCATCCAGGCACCGACCAACGCGGGCAGGGCAAACCACATAAATCGTGGTCGGAGTCGCTCACCTAACAAGGCTGCCGCCAAAGCAATCGCCACCAACGGCTGCAACTTCTGCAGTACCTGCGGCGTGATCGGGTCGCCATAGGCGAAGGCGGCCGTGAACAACGTGGTCGCCAGGGCCGAGGAGCCGGCTCCGATGATGACTGCTGCGGCGCGTACTCGGGCCGGTGCCTGCGCCCATCGACGAAGCGCAGACAACGCCCACGGTGAAAGGACCGCCACCACGACCACATGCTCGTAGAACACGATGGTCGAGGCGTCGATCGCACCCGCCAGGGGATCGCGCAACAAGGCGGAGGAGCCCCACAGTGATGCGGCAATCGCGACGAGCCAAGTGCGGTCACGCGTCATGCGGTGCTGCGATCGCCACCTGGTGTGGCCTCGGCCTGCTCCTGCTCGGCAACTTTGGCCCGTACGTCGTCCATGTTCAAACCCTTGACCTGGGTCAGCAGCGACTCCAGGGCCGGTGCGGGCAACGCGCCCGGCTGTGCGAACACGAGAATTCCCTCGCGGAAGGCCATAATCGTCGGAATGGACGTGATGGCGGCGTTCGCCGCCAAGCCCTGCTGCGCTTCGGTGTCGATCTTGCCGAACACCACATCGTCGTGCTTCTCGGAAGCCTCTTCGAAGATGGGCCCAAACTGCTTGCACGGCCCACACCACTCCGCCCACCAGTCGACCAGCACGATGTTGTGCTCGTCCAGGGTTGCGTCAAAGGTGGTTTCGGTCAGTTCAATAGTGCTCATGCAGGGGTGAACCCGCGATGGCCCGTTGAGATTCCCTCATTACTGCGCGTCGTAGGCCACAATGCTGTGATGAGCCCTGTTCCTTCAGTGTCCAACTCCATCACCGTTCGCATCGATCTGCCGGCGCGAGTCACTGCCGTCAGCGAGACGACACGAGCGGTTGAGCTTGCTGGTGGCCTGGTCACCGCAGTGGATATCACGGAGTCGGGTACTCAACGACTGCAAGCAGACTTCACCATCGCCACCTCCGGCACCGAACACGCCGAAACCGTCGTCAACGCCATCCGGGAAGTCGATGGAGTCGAGGTCGGCAACGTCAGCGACCGTGTCTTCCTGGTCCACCTAGGAGGCAAGCTGAGCGTCGAATCGAAACTACCGATCCGAAACCGTGATGACCTCTCGCTGGTCTACACACCGGGTGTGGCCAAGGTCTGCATGGCGATCTACAACAAGCCCGAAGACGCCCGACGGTTGACGATCAAGCGCAACACCGTAGCCGTAGTGACCGACGGAACGGCAGTCCTGGGCCTGGGCAATATCGGGCCGTTGGCAGCAATGCCGGTGATGGAGGGCAAAGCGGCACTATTCAAAAAGTTTGCGGGCATCGATGCCTTCCCCATCTGCCTCGACACCACCGACACCGAAGAGATCATCCGCACGGTGAAAGCCATCTCCCCAGGGTTTGCCGGCATCAACCTCGAAGACATCTCCGCGCCTCGATGCTTTGAGATCGAGCGCCGCCTTCGCGAAGAGCTGGACATCCCGGTCTTCCACGACGATCAACACGGCACGGCCATCGTCTGCCTCGCGGCGCTGAGCAATGCACTGCGAGTGGTCAAGAAGGACATGGGCGACGTGCGCATCATCATGTCCGGGGCGGGCGCTGCGGGCACGGCCATCATCCGTCTGCTGCTCCAAGCTGGCGCAGGCAACGTTGTGGTTGCCGACGTGCACGGGCTTGTCCACCCCGACCGTCCGGATATCCGCGACGGCGACGACGAGAATCTGCAGTGGATCGCCGAGCACACCAACTCGTCCACGATGACGGGCACGCTCAAGGAGGCCATGGCCGGTGCTGATGTGTTCATCGGGGTGTCGGCGGGCAACATCTTGACCGGAGACGACATCGCCACGATGAACACGGACTCGATCGTTTTCG
Organism: Actinomycetales bacterium; assembly: GCA_038330045.1. Taxonomy (GTDB): domain Bacteria; phylum Actinomycetota; class Actinomycetes; order Actinomycetales; family Dermatophilaceae; genus Ornithinicoccus. The sequence goes on from JBBQNO010000010.1 coordinate 2,524, forward strand.
CGATGGCCAACCCGGTGCCCGAAGTCGATCCGGCTGAGGCTGGCAAATACGCCACCGTGGTGGCTACCGGGCGTAGCGACTTCGCCAATCAGATCAACAACGTGCTGGTTTTCCCTGGCGTCTTCCGTGGGCTCATCGACGCCGCGACGGATGAGGTGACAGACGAGATGCTGCTCGCCGCTGCCGTGGCGCTCGCGAACGTGGTGGGTGACGACGAGCGCAACCCGACGTACATCATCCCCAGCGTCTTCAACCCGAAGGCGACCAAGGCCGTGGCCGAGGCCGTGGAGGCCACTGCGCGCAAACGTGTCCAGAACAAGGGCTGACTGGGGCTGGGGTCCTAGTCTGGGACTGCTGACATTCGTCGGCCTTCTCCTCTTTCAGGTCTACGCCTTGTACGTCATGACCCCAGGCTCCGGGGCGAGTTTGCCGTATGCGGACAAGTTGGCCCATGCCGCGATGTTCGCCACGCCCGCGGCGCTGGCTGCGGCGCTTCGGTGGCGATGGGCCCTTGCCATTCTGGTGGTCCATGCCGTGGTCAGCGAGCCGTTGCAGGGCGCGTTGACCGCCACTCGCCACGTCGACGCGTGGGACGCTGTAGCCGATGTGGTCGGAATTGTTGTGGCCGTTGCCGTAGTCAGTCAGTGGAGGAGCGATCGGTCCCGACGGGCTGAGGAGGGGGATCGATGAGTGATGCGGAGCCTCGTCTGACCGGTCGGTTGCTGGTGGCCATGCCCGCGCTCGACGATTTTTTCGACCGCTCGGTGGTCCTCATCCTCAATCACGGCGACGAGGGCACCCAGGGCGTCGTGCTCAACAAGCCGCTCGACGCTGGCGTGAACGCGGTTTTGCCTCAGTGGCACGCGTACGTCAGCAGCCCTGCGACCCTCTACCAAGGGGGCCCCGTTGGCATGGATACTGCAATGGGTCTGGTGCGCATGGGTGGCGATAGCGGCGATACGGTCATTGGCGTCGACCTCATCGCCGACGGCGTCGGACTGCTCGACCTGGACGCGCCAGCGGAACTGATCGTGCCCCAAGTGCAGGCTATGCGCGTTTTCGTGGGGTACGCCGGCTGGATACCCGGACAGTTGCTCGACGAGATCGACGCTGGGGCATGGCAGGTCGTGGATGCCGAGCCCAGCGATGCCTTCCGCGTGGCGGCCGAAACATTGTGGCATGACGTGGTGATGCGTCAGCGGGATTCGGTGGCCTGGCTGTCGACGTATACCGAAACCCCCGAGGCCAACTAAAACGCAGACCGCGCTCACATCCCACGGTGCCGCGGCCAACACGTCGTAGGATCAGCAGATGGATGTAGCGATGACTTCGATGAGCCAGCCCCTCGATTCGCCGGAGGCACCCAACAGTCCCGGCACCTCCACCGGTCTCTTGGAGCGCGAAGACACCCGAGTGGACCCGCAGCTCAGTGAGCCCGGGGACCATGAGCGATTGGCGCATTACGTTCGCAAGGAAAAGATCATGGAGAGCGCCATGTCCGGGGAGCCCGTGACGGCCCTGTGCGGAAAGATATGGACGCCAGGTCGCGACCCCAAGAAGTTCCCGGTCTGCCCCACGTGCAAGGAAATCTACGACGGTCTGCGGGCTCCGCAAGACGGTGGCGAGTAGGACGCTGGCCACCTACGCCCTGCCCGGTAACACGGCTACCGGGCAGACTGCCTACCACTGCAGTCCGGGCATGTCGTTCGACGAAATTGCCTATTCTGGGCGGCGATGAGCACCTCAGCAGCGTCCCACCTTTCCCCGTCCTACCCGGAGCGGGCCGCGTGGGGGACCGCCGAGAAGTTGCGGGCCTGGCAGGCCGATGCCCTGCAGATCTATCTTTCGGAGCGGCCCAAAGACTTCCTGGCCGTCGCGACGCCTGGGGCAGGTAAGACCACGTTTGCGCTGCGGATCGCCACCGAGCTGATGGACCGAGGCGAGATCGAGCGAGTCACCGTCGTCGCGCCCACCGAGCATTTGCGCACCCAGTGGGCCGATGCCGCTGCCAAGGTCGGGATCAACATCGACCCCAACTTCAGCAACAGCCAAGGGCGACACGGTGCTGAATTTCAGGGCATTGCCGTGACCTACGCCGGGGTGGCGAGCAAGCCGCTGCTACACCGTTCCCGGACGCAAGCCGCGCGCACTCTGGTGATCTTGGACGAGATCCACCACGGCGGTGACGCGATGTCGTGGGGGGATGCCATCCGAGAGGCCTTTGAACCCGCTGCCCGCCGACTGGCCCTCACCGGCACCCCCTTCCGGTCCGACACCGCGGCCATCCCGTTCGTGCGCTACGAAATGGACGAGCAAGGCATTTTGCGCTCGCGGGCGGACTATTCCTACGGGTACGGCGAAGGTCTGCGCGACGGGGTCGTGCGACCGGTCCTGTTCCTGGCCTACGGCGGGGGTATGCGGTGGCGTACTAAAGCGGGCGACGAGATTCACGCGAGACTCGGCGAAGCTGTGACCAAGGACGTCACCGCCCAAGCGTGGCGCACCGCACTAGAGCCCACCGGGGAATGGATCCCCGCCGTCCTGGCGGCAGCCAACACCCGGCTCACACAGGTGCGGCGGCACGTGCCCGACGCTGGCGGGTTGGTCATCGCCACGGACCAAGCCAACGCTCGGGCCTACGCCAGACAGCTCGAAGCGATCAGCGGCGAGAAGGTCACGGTGGTGCTCTCCGACGATGCTGGGGCTTCGCGCCGGATCGAAAAGTTTGGGGCGAGCGAGTCGCGGTGGATGGTCGCGGTGCGGATGGTGTCCGAGGGGGTGGACGTGCCGCGATTGTGTGTCGGCGTCTATGCGACCTCGACCTCGACGCCGCTGTTCTTTGCCCAGGCCGTCGGGCGGCTCGTCCGTGCCCGGCGACGCGGCGAGACAGCGTCCGTGTTCTTGCCCAGCGTGCCGGTCATCCTGGGTCACGCGGGCAACCTCGAGGTCGAGCGCGACCACGCCCTTGACCGGCCCAACAACCGCGACGACGACGATATGTGGTCCGCCGAAGACGGGCTCCTTAAGGCGGCCGCTGCGGGGGAGCAGGCGTTGGACACAGGAGGCAAGTTCGAGGCGCTGCAATCCGACGCCCAGTTCGACCACGTGCTCTTCGACGCCGAACAATTCGGGCTGGGGGGGGTGCCCGGCAGCGATGAGGAGCAGGACTACCTCGGCCTGCCGGGGCTCTTGGAGCCCGATCAGGTGGCGCATGTGTTGCGGGATCGACAAAGCAAGCAGGTCCGCACCGATGGAGGCCGTGAGGCCGCAGCCACTGTGGCGGCGCACCGAGCCCTCGCCGAACATCGTAAAGAACTGAACAAGCTCGTGTCTGCGTACGCCCGGAAGGCCGGCCAGTCGCACGCCATCGTGCACGCCGAGTTGCGGCGCACCTGTGGTGGGCCCGAGCTGGCCACCGCCCACAGCGACCAAGTGCAGGAGCGAATTGGGACCTTGCGAAAGTGGTTCGTAGGTCGCCGTTAACTCTCACTGCGCTTCGGTGCTGGCGAGGCGGCGGGACAGTCCGTCACCCCACACCGATCAGGATCAGTACAGGAACATGGGCTTCCCACGCACGTGTCGAACCTTGGGGCGGTAGTTCTGCAGGTCGTACAGCTCGTCGATGTCCACCCGCTTGACCCCTTCGCCAGTGACCGAGATGGGCACCGAGGAGTAGGTGCCGTTGCGTAGCGCGACCATCCGGCCCGTTGACCCGTCAAGCGCCAGGTCGGCGGCCATCACGGCATAGTTCGTGGCAACCATGAGGTCAAGCGAGTCCGGGCTGCCCGAGCGCATCAAGTAGCCGACCTGCTGGTAGACGATATCCTGCCCGGTCCGTTCCTTGATTAGTTCGCCGGTGAGTTGCCCGATCCCGCCCAGTTTGCGGTGGCCGTAGGCATCGGCGTCACCCGACAGCATCATGTCGCCGCCCTCGATCGTGGCACCCTCAGAGATGGTGCACATCGCGTACTTGCTGGGGTTGCGGCCCTTGTCGGCCGCCAATAACTCGCACAGCCGGTCGATGTCGAAGGGAACCTCGGAGATCAGCGCCCGATCAACCCCCGCAAGGTATGCCGTAATCAGGGACGTCTCGCCCGAGTAGCGACCGAAGAGCTCCACGACGGCGATTCGCTCGTGAGAGCCTGTCGACGTGCGCAGGTTGTGGATGAACTGCACGCCGCGGGTGATCGCCGTGGAGAAGCCGATGCAGTAGTCGGTGCCGTGCACGTCGTTGTCCATCGTCTTGGGGATGGCGATCGTCGGCACGCCCTCTTGGTGCATCCGCAGGCCGTAGGACAGCGTGTCGTCACCACCGATCGGGATCAGCACATCAATCCCCATGTGCTCCAGAACGGCGAGCGCGTGGCCGGTGAAGTCATGCGGTCCGTCGCCCTCGGCTTGGTCGAGCAAGAAGTCGGGCACATCTTTGGTCGGCATTTTTCCAGGGTTCGTCCGCGAGGAGTGCAAGAACGTTCCGCCGCTGCGATCGACCGTGCGTACGCGCGCGGGGTCCAAGGTGACGAAATTCGCCTCAATGGTGGCGGGGTCGTCCAGGTTGGTGGTGGCGAGCCCGCCCCAGCCGCGTCGGATGCCGACGACCTCGTGTCCCGCCTCGTGAACTCGGTTGACCACCGCTTTAATGCACGGGTTGAGTCCTGGGACGTCGCCCCCTCCGGTCAGAATGCCGATCCGCATACAACTGTTCCTTTCGGTTGGTTGGGTCCTTATCTCGCCTGCGCCATATTAGTGGCACACCTCACAACCCGCCGAGGTATGCCGCCCGGTTGCCGTATCGCCCAGGGAAGGCAATAGTGCCCAGATGAGCCAAGCCCCGACCCCCGGCACCTACGACGGCCACGGCGACGTGCCGATCGGCGACTACGGATTCCTCAGCGACGGCGAAGTTTCGGCCCTGGTCTCGCCAGGTGGGTCGATCGATTGGATGTGCGTCCCGCGCTTCGACTCCCCAAGCACCTTCGGTCGGGTGCTGGGCCGACACGCCGGTTCCTTCGGGCTGGCACCCAGCGATGCACAGGTGCCGGCCGCCCGTCGGTACCTGCCGGGGACCATGGTGTTGGAGACCAGTTGGGGCACCGACACCGGTTGGATGATCGTGCGCGACGTGCTCCTGATTGGCCCGTGGCACCACAGCGAAGACCGCTCCAACACCTACAAACGCACGCCGACCGACTACGAGGCCGAGCATATTCTGTTGCGCACCATCCGCTGTGTCTCCGGCGAGGTGCAGACCACGATGGATTGCGAGCCGGTGCTCGACTACGGCCGGGCCCACGTGACCTGGACCTACAGCGACGACTCCTACAACCAGGCTGTCGCCAGCGTCGTAGACGATGACGGCATCGATCTCGAATTGACGCTGACCTCCGACATGCGGATGGGCTTCGAGGGCGGACAGGCGCAAAGCCGCACGCTGCTCAAAGCGGGGGAACAGCGATACGTCGCGTTGTCCTGGAATGGTGCGCCGCCCCCAATGGACTTCGAGGACGCCTACAAACGTCAGGTCTACACCGCCCACCACTGGCAACACTGGCTAGCCCGCGGCACCTTCCCCGACCACCCGTGGCGTACCTACCTGCAGCGCAGCGCCTTGACGTTGAAGGGTCTGACGTACGCGCCAACCGGGGCGATCGCCGCCGCGGGCAGTACCTCATTGCCGGAGACAATCGGCGGTGGGCGCAACTACGACTACCGATTCACCTGGATCCGCGATGCCACCTTCGCCCTATGGGGGTTGTATTCGCTCGGGTTCGACTGGGAGGCGTTGGACTTCTTTGCCTTCATCGCGGACGTAGCCAGCGGGAATGACGACCTGCAGATCATGTACGGCATCGGTGGTGAGAGGGAGCTCACCGAAGAAGTGCTTGACCACCTCCCCGGGTATGCCGACTCGCGCCCCGTGCGTATCGGCAACGCGGCATACTCACAAAAACAGCACGATGTGTGGGGCGCGTTGCTGGACTCGGTCTATTTGCACGACAAGTCTGCTGACCACCTCGACAACCGGGTGTGGCCGATCCTGGAGACGCAGGTCGAGCAGGCGATCAAGCACTGGAAGGACAAGGATGCCGGGATCTGGGAAGTCCGAGGAGAGCTGCAGCACTTCACCTCTTCGAAGATCATGTGCTGGGTCGCCGCCGACCGGGGAAGCCATCTGGCTGAGCTCTACGGCGAGCACAAGCGGGCCAAGGAGTGGACCAAGGCCGCTGAGGAGATGAAAGCCGACATCCTTGAGCATGGCGTCGACAAGCGGGGCGTCTTCACGCAGTACTACGGCACCGACGCGCTCGACGCCTCCCTGCTGTTGGCGGTTCTACTGCGTTTCCTGCCCAGCGACGACAAACGGATCAAGGCCACGGTGCTGGCCATCGCCGACGAGTTGACGGTCAACGGGCTAGTGATGCGCTACAAGGTCGACGAGACCGACGATGGATTCGAGGGCGAAGAGGGCACCTTCACGATCTGTTCCTTCTGGCTGGTCAGCGCGCTGTGCGAGATCGGAGAGTTGGAGCGGGCCCGCCGGCTCTGCGCCAAATTACTCTCCCTGAGTGGCCCCCTTGAGTTGTATGCCGAAGAGATCGACGCCGAAAGCGGTGCCCACCTGGGCAACTTCCCCCAAGCCTTCACCCACCTCGCCCTCATCAACGCTGTCCAACACGTCATCACACTCGAGCGGCACAACTCATAGCTTGGTATCTGGGTCGCTCAGCATCGCCGGATCTCCAAAGGGCCGGGAGCCGCACCAGATCTCAGCTCTGGTGCGCGGCACGTTGCGGCGGCGGCGATAACGGGTCACGATGACCCTCACCTGGTCGCGCTCCCTGCGTGGACAGAAGACAATCTGCGGAGGATGCATGAGTCAGGACAACGGTCGATCCGCCTCGCTGGTGGCGCAGTCGCCAAACCAACTGTTTATTAACGGCGAGTTCGTTGACGCCGAGGGCGGCGCGACGTTTGAGGTGCTGAACCCGGCCACCGAAGAGGTGTTGTGCACCGTGGCTGATGCAAGCCCCGCAGACGGAATGCGTGCTCTGGAGTCAGCGGCGGCCGCCCAATCTGACTGGGCTGCGACGACGGGTCTGCAGCGGCACGGCATCCTGCTGCGTGCCTTTGAGCTGATGATGGAGCGTCAGGATGACCTCGCCCTGCTCATGACCTTGGAGATGGGCAAGCCGCTGGCCGAGTCCGCCGGCGAGATCGGCTACGCCGCTGAGTTCTTCCGACACTTCGCCGCCGAGGCGCTGCGGGGCGCAGGCGGCTACCAACCCTCCCCGCAGGGTGGCGCGCGCTTCATCGTCACGCGCCAACCCGTCGGCCCGTGCCTGCTCATCACCCCGTGGAACTTCCCGATGGCCATGGGCACCCGCAAGCTCGGTCCGGCGCTCGCCGCCGGTTGCACCAGTGTGCTTAAGCCGGCGCAGCAGACTCCGTTGTCGATGTTGGCCCTCGCGGGGATTCTTGCCGAAGCAGGTGTGCCCGCAGGGGTTGTCAATATCGTTCCGACGACTGACTCGGGCGGCGTCATGGAGCCCCTCATCACCTCAGGGATTGCCCGCAAATTGTCGTTCACCGGCTCGACCGGAGTGGGCAAGGTGTTGCTGAAGCAGAGCGCCGAGAAGGTGCTGCGCACCTCGATGGAGTTGGGGGGCAACGCGCCGTTCCTGGTCTTCGAGGACGCCGACCTCGACGAGGCGGTGACAGGGTGTATGCAGGCCAAGATGCGCAATATGGGGGAGGCGTGCACTGCCGCCAACCGCATATACGTGCACAACAGCGTGATGGACGATTTCGCCGCGAAGCTGACCGAGAAGATGGCGGCGTTGTCGGTCGGTGATGGCACCGCCGACGACAGTCAGGTCGGGCCGCTCATTGACGGCAAAGCTCAGGCCAGTGTGGACGCCTTGGTGCAGGACGCAGTCGAGGGCGGCGCACGCGTGCACACGGGCGGCAAGCGTCCTTCAGGGCCGGGGTACTACTACCCGCCCACGGTGTTGACGGGTGTTTCTGCCTCAGCGCGGATGGCTAAAGAGGAGATCTTCGGCCCGGTCGCGGCGCTCATGTCTTTCGAGACCGAGGATGAGGCTGTCGAGCACGCCAACGACACCGAGTACGGACTGGTCGCGTACGTCTTCACTAACGACTTGCGGCGAGCATTGCGGGTGGCCGAGCGTATCGATGCCGGCATGGTCGGCCTCAACCAAGGGGTGGTCTCCAACCCCTACGCTCCCTTCGGCGGAGTGAAGGAATCAGGGCTGGGCCGAGAGGGCGGGTCTGTAGGTATTGAGGAGTATCTGGACACCAAGTACATCGGCATCGCGATGTGAAAGAGTGGCCGCCATGAGCCAACAGCCCGGATGGTACGACGACCCGCAAGACATCGAGGTCCTGCGCTACTGGGATGGGGTTCAGTGGACGAATCACACTAGCCCTCGCCAGCGCCCGAACGTGGACAAGACCCGTAACGCGCGGATGGACGAGCACAGTGCCGGTGGATCGCCGCAGCAGTCAGCCCCTAGTGGGTACGGCTCGTCGACGGGCTACCGGCCCATGCCGGGCGGTCACTTCGAAGCAGCCGATGGTGCCGCTCGAACCCCGGATGGGCAGCAGATATCGGGCTGGTGGCGTCGGTTCTTTGCTCGGATCATCGACGGCCTGGTCATCGGTTTGCTGTCGCTTCTGTTGATCCCGCTGGTCGCTCCCGACTTGATCGATACCACTCGAGCCTATTTCGACCTGTTTTCGGACCCGTCCTCTACCGAAGCAGGTGCCGAGGCCGCAATGGCCAAAGTGATCTCGGTTACGGCCCCTTTCGCGCTGGCCAGCGCCGTTCTCAGCGTGGTCTACGAAACGGTCTTCCTTAGGCTCAAGGCCGGGACGCCCGGCAAGTTGCTGCTGGGATTACGGGTGCGGCTGCGCGAGCAGCAGGGCTCACTGACGTGGAGCACCAGCGGGCTACGAGCTCTCGTGTGGTTCGGTCCGCAGTTCCTGGGCTCGGTCCCTTTCCTGGGCCAGTTAGCCAATCTCTTTCCCCTGGTCAACGGGTTGTGGCCTATCTGGGATCAGCGAAAGCAGTCACTGAACGACAAGGCCGCCAAGACCAACGTGGTGCGTAAGGGCTAAACGAGCACGATGCCTTCGTCGCTGAGCAGCTCCAGCGCGAGCGCAGTGCTCTCGGCGGCGACCCCGGCGGTGAGGTCGAGCAGCACTCTGGTCGAAAAGCCCTCGCGGGCGGCGTCGAGTGCGGTCGCTTTGACGCAGTGATCAGTGGCGAGGCCGACAACGTCCACTACATCGACGCCCCGATCCCGTAGCCACGCGGCTAGTTGTACCGTCTCGCCATCAACCTCGGCGCTGCCTTCAAAGCCGCTGTACGCAGCGACGTACTCACCTTTGCGGAACACGGCTTGGACCTGCTCCAACGCTCCCTCAAGTTCGGGGCGGAACTGCGACCCTCGCGTGCCCACCTCGCAGTGGACGGGCCACGAGTGGCTGAAATCTGGCTCCGCCGAGAAGTGGTTGCCAGGATCGATGTGCCAATCGGCGGTGGCTGCCACGACGGCGTACTCGTCGCGGCGGGCGGCAACGTGCTCGCTGATCTTACGTGCCACCTCGATGCCTCCGGTGACAGCTAAGGACCCTCCTTCGCAGAAGTCGTACTGCACATCCACGATTACCAGGGCCTTAGTCATAACAATCAGCCTAGCGAAGAGCCCACTGCTGGCACGGCAGGCGGTTGGCGTCTGTCGGCAGCGAGATCAGTCGAGATAGGTGGTCGGCAGGGCGGGGTCACCCTCCGACATCCGCAGGGCGCGCGTGGGCAACTCAGCCCGTGAGGCCGCGTGCCGCTCTCGCGCCGTGTGAGCGTCGGTAGGGACGACGACCTCGCCTTCGCGAACCATGTGCACCAGCAAGTCCCGGTCGTCGCCATCGTCGACCGGGGATTGGCCTATTCCGATCACCTCTTCTTGGGCGACTCCGGTGCTGTTGCGTCGGCGCAACGCGTACTTCCGCCCGCCTACGGACTTCTTGTCCTTGCTCACCTTGGCGACGCCCACCATCTGCCCGGCATCGTTCGCTCGAGCCACCAGCTTGTAGACCATGCCAGCTGCCGGTGCCCCGGACCCGGTCACCACCTTGGTGCCGACCCCGTACACGTCCACGGGTGCAGCCTGCAGCGCGGCAATCGCGTACTCGTCGAGGTCGGAGGTCACGACGATGCGGGTCCCCGTCGCGCCGAGGTCGTCGAGTTGCTTGCGCACTTCGCGGGCACCCGAGATCAAGTCGCCAGAGTCAAGGCGCACCGCCCCCAACGACGTCCCAGCCAACTCGACGGCCAGATTCACCCCGGTGGTGATGTCGTAGGTGTCGACCAGCAGCGTCGTGTCGGTCCCAAGACTAGCCAGCTGCGAGGCAAACGCGGCCCGCTCGTCGTCATGCAGCAACGTGAAGGAGTGCGCGGCGGTGCCCAGTGTCGGCACGCCATGACGACGCCCGGCCTCGAGGTTGGACGTGCTGGTGAACCCCGCGATGTATGCCGCGCGAGCAGCTGCCACCGCAGACTGCTCGTGAGTGCGCCGCGAACCCATCTCGACGCAGGGACGGCCCTCGGCGGCCGAAGCCATGCGCGACGCGGCGGAAGCCACGGCCGAATCGTGGTTCAGAACCGACAGGATCAGCGTTTCGAGGATGACTCCCTCGGCAAACGTCGACTCGACCACCATCAGCGGTGAGCCTGGGAAGTAACACTCGCCTTCGGCATACCCCCAGATGTTGCCGTTGAAGCGGTATGACGCGAGGTAGTCCAGCGTCTCCTGATTGACCACACCTGCCTGAGCCAAGAACTCGATCTCGTCCTCACCGAAGCTGAAGTGCTCCAGCGTCTCCAAGATGCGCCCCGTGCCAGCCAGCACCCCATAGCGGCGACCCGCCGGAAGCCGCCGAGCGAACGCTTCGAAAACACACGGACGCGAGGCGTGCCCGGTGGCCAGCGCGGCCTGCAGCATCGTCAATTCGTAGTGGTCGGTCAGCAAAGCAGAACTGGGTGCGGTCATGCCAGGCACTTTAGAGTGGTGCCCGTGTCAGACCTTGCACCACACTCCGCGCAGCCGCCCAGCGACCCGATGGCCACCCCCCAACGCAGCTCGGATGTCGCCGTCTTGGAGCGCCCGGAGGCCGACAAGCCGTGGGTGACCCTGGTCTGGAACGACCCGGTCAACCTCATGTCGTACGTCACGTGGGTGTTGCAAAACCACTTCGGCTACCCCCGGGCCAAGGCCGAAACGCTGATGCGCGACGTGCACGAGCAAGGACGAGCGGTGGTCTCCACGGGATCGCGCGAAAAGATGGAAGCCGACACCGAGGCCATGCACGGGTACGGCCTGTGGGCCACGTTCCAGAAGGACGAGTAGATGGCCAAGGCTTTCGTGCGCAAGAAGGGCCTCATCGTCGGGCGGATGGACGCCGCAGAGCGTGACATCGTCGGGCAGTTGCTGCGCCAGACGCGAGACTTCGTGGCACCCACCCATGCTGAGACTGGCGACCCGTTGATGGATCTCATCGCCGGGATGGGGGAGTCCGACACCGCGCCCCAAGAGCCCGAAGATCCGGCGTTGCTTCGGCTGTTGCCCCCGGCGCATCGCAGTGACAAAGAACAAGCGGCAGAGTTCAGGGCGCTGACCGAGAACTCGCTGCGGCAACGCAAAACGCGCAACCTCGACGTCGCCATCGCGGCTCTTGAGGCGGGCGACGGGACGAAGATCACGCTGGACGATGCTCAAGCCCAAGCGGTAGCCATCGCCTTAACCGACGTGCGGCTGGTGTTGGGGGAGCGTCTCGACTTGCGGACTGACGAGGATTCCAGCGCGCTACACGACGAGTTGCGGGAGGCGGCGCGCGGTGGCGCGGCCGGCGAGGACCTCGACCCGACAAGAATCCAGCAGATGGCGTACTACGACTTCCTCTCGTGGCTTCAAGAGGGGATCACGCTGGCTCTGATGTCGCAGTGATCATCTAGTCTGATTCGCACCATGACGACCCACTCCGCACCTGCACCCGCCACCGAATCCCAGCCCGTCGTGGGCTCCGAAGTTCGCGTTCGATTCGCACCCTCACCGACCGGCACTCCGCATGTCGGGATGGCCCGCACGGCGCTGTTCAACTGGGCCTTCGCGCGCCACCACGGAGGCACCTTTGTCTTCCGGATCGAAGACACCGACGCGAGCCGCGACTCCCAGAGCTCCTTCGAGGAGTTGATCGATGCACTCGGCTGGTTGGGTCTGGACTACGACGAAGGTCCTGGGGTAGGCGGTCCCTACGGCCCCTACCGGCAGAGTGAGCGTGTCGACGGCCACCGCCGGGTCGCCGCCGCCCTGTTGGAGGCCGGCTACGCGTACGAGTCGTTCGCCACACCCGCCGAGGTCGAGGAGCGTCACCTAGCAGCAAGGCGGGACCCCAAACTGGGCTACGACAACTATGACCGCGACCTGAGCGATTCCCAGCGCGCTGCATACCGCGCCGAAGGCCGTGAGCCGGTGCTGCGATTGCGTATGCCGGACGAAGACCTCACCTTCCACGACCTCGTCCGAGGCGAGGTCACGTTCGCCGCCGGGATCGTGCCGGACTTCGTCATCATGCGCACCGGAGGCAAGCCGCTCTACACCCTTGTCAACCCGCTTGACGATGCAGCAATGGGTATCACCCACGTCATCCGCGGCGAAGACTTGCTGTCGTCCACTCCGCGGCAGATCGCTCTCTACCGCGCATTGATCGCCATCGGGGAAGCATCCTCGGTCCCGACCTTTGGCCACCTGCCGCTGGTGTTGGGCGAGGGCAACCGGAAACTGTCGAAGCGCGACCCTGCGTCCGATCTCTTCTTGCACCGCGAGCGAGGCTTCCTGCCCGAGGGCATGATCAACTATCTGGCCTTGCTGGGCTGGGCCATTGGCGGTGACCGGGACGTCTTTACGCCGTCAGAGTTGGTGGAAGCGTTCGAGATCGAGCAGGTCAACCCCAACCCGGCGCGCTGGGACCAGACCAAAGCTGAGGCCATCAACGCTGAGCACATCCGCTCTCTGAACGTGGCCGACTTCGCCGCACGCTTGCTGCCCGCGATGCAGGACTGTGCCGCCATGCCCAAGCCGGCGACCAGCGCGCAGGCGGCCGTCTTGATGCAGATCGCGCCGCTGGTGCAGACCCGAGTGCAGGTGTTGGCCGAGGCTGCACCGATGGTGGTCCCGTTCTTCACCCCGGACGCCGAGTTGGCGATTGCCCCCGATGCCTTCGGTCAGCTTAAAGAGTCTGCGACGCAGGTTTTGGAGGCTGCTTTGACGGCTCTCGAGACCCTCTCCGGCAGCGTCGGAGAGCCGATGGCCGAAGGGGTGGCCTGGCGACGCGAGGCCATCGAGCACGTGCTGCGTGAAGCGATCGTGGACGGCCTGGCGATCAAGCCCCGACTCGCTTTCGGGCCACTGCGGACCGCCGTCTCTGGTCAACGGATTTCCCCTCCGCTTTTTGAGTCCATGGAGATCTTGGGCAAGGCGTCCACCATGCAGCGACTACGCCAGTTGCTCGCCCAGGTGGGGTCGCCGCAGGCATAGGACCACGGAGGAGGAGAGGCGATTTGGGCGCTCCAGCACGGGGCGGTATCGTTCCTCCTCGGTCCACCGGAGCGCTCCACGCCGGTGTAAACCAATGGGGTATGGTGTAATTGGCAGCACGACTGATTCTGGTTCAGTTAGTCTAGGTTCGAGTCCTGGTACCCCAGCGCGAAGTAGTGGCGATGCTGCCCCTGTGATGCGCGTTTGGTTGAAGTAAACCAACAGCCTGGCCCCGTTGTGTAGCGGCCTAGCACGCCGCCCTCTCAAGGCGGTAGCGCGGGTTCGAATCCCGTCGGGGCTACAAGAGGCGAACGGCCCCCGATCATTGATCGGGGGCCGTTTTGCATGTGCGGTAAAAGAACTGGCTACCCTATTGATTAGACTATTTGTTAAATCAAGCCTAATCTGGCTTTTGGACATTCTGCGTAACGCCTTCACGCCGCGAAGGGTACGTGTCCACAGAAGAAGGGGCATCATGAACAAGGCAGACCTCATTGAGAAAATTGCGCAAGAACTGGGTGGTCGGCAGGAAGCCACGATGGCTATTGAAGTCATTGTTGACGCTATCCTGCGCGAGGTCGCTCACGGTGGAAGTGTGGGCATTACCGGCTTCGGCACCTTCGAGCGCATTGACCGCGCCCCCCGCACAGGTCGCAACCCTCGCACCGGAGCTCCCGTGCCGATCGATGCCACGAGCGCACCCAGGTTCCGCCCCGGTACTTACTTCAAGCGTGTGGTGACTGATCCGTCCGCGTTGCCACACAGTGGCTTGGCCGGGGTGCGAGTGGGCAATAGTGCCGAGAGTGACGCCGCGTAGATTTCGAGACCTAAGTGCATGAGCAATGTTCTGGGTAAAGAAATCCCTTCATTTAGACCCGACAGGTCAAGGGCTGGTCAAAAAAGCAATCTTTTAGGAAAGCGCGTCCTAGTAAGGCAACGAAAAGGTAAGAGGGGGGTCGACTAAGTAATGGGTTCACCATCGCCGATGCCAACAATCCACATTCGAGTCACACTTAAACTCGCCTGGCCCTCCGCGTCGGCTTCGGCACCTAAATGAATGTCGAGACTAAGGCGCTGGCCGACACGCAGGTGGCGCAAGCCGCTGGCAGCAAAGACGGAAGCCGCAAAACCCACCACTGTTCCGTCGTCGCGGATGAGCTCACCGGAGCCTGTGCCCGGGTCAAAGCGATGCACCGTTGCTTGCATCGTCACAGCCTAAGACCACCGGTGATGCTCCTCGGCGGAGCAGGGCGCTGGTGATCGGGCCAAGCCCCAAGGCGAGGGCACGCTCCAAGTCGTCTGCGGTGTCGACGTCCTGACGCAGCCCCGGCGCCACGACCGGGAGAGGCGCCGCACCCAACACATCCTGGTGGCGGCGCGCAGATCGAGGCCCAAAGCACGGAACCACGGGGCCGTGTGTACTCGTCAGCAGACACGTCCCTGTGGCGCTATGGTCTGTCACCATGGCCACCGGGTAGGCGCGGCACAGGTCGAGCGCGTTCTCCAACTCGCTGGCCTTGAGGGCAGGGAGATCAGGCAGCAGGACGGCCAGTGCTGACGCCGGTGCGGCACCTGACCGCGCAGCCGCAACTAAACCCGCAGCCGCAACTAAACCCGCAGCCGCAGTTAAACCCGCAGTGACCGCAGGATTAAGCCCGCCCCCGGGGTCCGCGAGGGTTGGCATGCCCAGTGATTCTGCATACTCACGCATGGGTTCATCGGAGGTCACCACCAGCACCGCCCGGCCGCCGAGCACCTGCGCGGCGACCGTTAACGCGTCGCAGGCCATCGCTCGGGCTAGGTTCGAGCGGGTGACGCCGGGTGGCGGAACGAGACGAGACTTGCCCCACTCGGCGTGCTTAATGGGCACCACCAACTGCCACGCTCTCTCACCGGACACGCAGCCATCTTGGCCCATCGGGTGCGGCGCAATGACAAGATGGCGGGCGTGAAGCGTCAGCAGCAACGGACCCCAGCGCCCCGGACCTATAAATGGGCGGTCGCCGTGATGCGACCACCCTTAGCGCTGCTGACCTCGCAAGATTGGCAGGGTGCAGAGCACCTGCCGCCCAGTGGCGGCTTCATCGTGGCGGTCAACCACCTCTCTGAGCTCGACCCCTTCACCACCGCACACTTCCTGGTCGACCACGGCTACCCGCCGATGTTCTTGGCCAAGTCGACGCTATTCGAGATCCCTGTGCTCGGCAGAGCCCTGCCGAAATTAGGCCAGGTGCCCGTGTACCGCAACACCCGTCGGGCCGGTGATGCCCTCGCCGCAGCCGAGCAGGCAGTCAGAGACGGCAAATGCGTCGTGATCATGCCTGAGGGCACCCTGACTCGTGAGCCGTCCCTGTGGCCCATGAAAGCGCACACCGGGATCGGGCGGCTCGCCCTGACCACGCAAGCACCCGTCATACCCATCGGTCAGTGGGGGACCCAAGACCTGCTGGCCCCGTACGCACGCAGGCTCACAAACGTGTTCAAACGACCTACCGTCCACGTGAAGGTCGGCCCCGCAGTGGACCTGTCCGATCTCTATGAGCGCGCCAGAACCGCCTCGGCCATGGCCGAGGCGAGCGATCGGGTGATGTGGGCCATTACTGAGCAGGTCGCTCACATGCGGGGTGAGCCCATGCCAGAGGTGCTCTACGACCGGGTCGCCGCTGAGCAAGCCAAGCGAGACCAGCGGGACTCTGCGTGAGCCCTTCGGCCATCTTCGGCGCCGGTTCCTGGGGCACCGCTTACGCAGCGATCCTGGCCGACGCGGGCGGGACCGTACGCATTCATGCTCGTCGCGCTCAGGTCGCTGATGGCATCAACACCACCCATCGCAACCCCGACTACCTCAAAGATCTCGACCTTCCGGAGTCGATCAGCGCCACCACTGACCCCGCGCACGCAGTGGACGGTGCACGGATCGTCATCTTGGCGGTGCCGTCTCAGACCCTGCGATCGAACCTCGAAGCGTGGGCGCCTTTGTTGCCGCCTGACGCCGTGGTGGTGTCCCTCATGAAGGGCATTGAGGTGGGCACCGGGCTGCGGATGAGCCAAGTGATCGAAGAGGTCGGGCACGTCGACCCGGAGCGGATCGTGGTGGTCTCTGGGCCGAACCTATCGCGTGAAATCGCCGCCAAGCAGCCCGCGGCCAGCGTCATGGCGGGCGTGGATCACGCGGCAGCCCAAGCGGTCGCCGAGGCAAGCGCGGCCCCATACTTTCGGCCGTATACACAGACCGACGTGATCGGGACCGAGATCGGCGGCGCGGTCAAGAACGTGGTGGCTCTGGCAGTCGGTATGGCTGAAGGCCTGGGCTACGGCGACAACACCAAGTCCAGCATCATCACCCGCGGGTTGGCCGAGACCGCCCGACTGGGCGCTGCGCTGGGCGCTGATCCCGCCACGTTGATGGGACTGGCCGGGGTGGGCGACCTGATCGCCACGTGTATGTCGCCCCTGTCTCGCAACCACTCCGTCGGTGTGGCGTTGGGTCAGGGGTTAAGCGTGGCTGATGTCGTGGCCATCAGACACCAAACCGCCGAGGGGTTGAAGTCGGCTCGTTCGGTGGTGGAGTTGGCTCACCGAAACGGAGTCGATGTGCCCATCTGCGAAGGGGTGCTGGCCGTGGTCGAGGGCGACCTGGAGCCACGTTTCCTGGCCGACGCGCTGATGTCACGCGCCCGCAAGCACGAGCGGCAGTAGGGTCGGTGCGCATGACCCACGACCCTCAGTTGCCAGATGCCGCGACCCGGCCTCGCGTGGCCGTGGTTTTTGGTGGGCGCTCCGCCGAGCACGCCATCTCCTGCGCCACGGCGGCTAGCGTCCTCGCCGCGATCGACCGGGATACCTACGACGTCGTCCCGATTGGGATCACCCGATCAGGGGAATGGGTGCAGGTCGCTGACGATCCGGCCGCGCTGCAGATCATCGACGGCAAGCTACCCGCCGTTCACGGCAGTGAAGACCACGTGGCGCTGCCTCTTGGATCTTCGGACCGCGCCTTCACCGTGCAACGCCCCGGCGAAGTGCCGACTTCGCTGGGTGATGTCGACGTGGTTTTCCCGTTGCTGCACGGTCCATTCGGTGAAGACGGGACCATCCAGGGGCTCTTGGAGTTAGCAGACGTGCGATACGTCGGCTGCGGGGTGCTGTCGTCGGCCGCCATGATGGACAAACACATCATGAAGGTCCTCTTCGCCTCGGCAGGACTGCCCACGGGCCCGTATGCCGTCATCACCGACCTCGATTGGCGGCGCGACTGCGGGGCATCCCTGGCGCGGGCCGCCGCGTTGGACTTCCCCGTGTTCGTCAAGCCGTGCCGGGCCGGATCGTCGGTCGGGATCAGCAAGGTGGACTCTCCTGAGGGTCTTGAAGGGGCCATCGAGAGCGCCCGTGAGCACGACCCCAAGGTCATCGTCGAGGCTGGCATCGACGGCAGAGAAGTCGAATGCGGCGTCCTGCAAGGGCGTGGCGAAGACCCGCCACGGGTCAGCGAAATCGGTGAGATCACGGTCAGCGGGGACCACTCGTTCTACGACTTCGAGGCCAAATACCTCGACGAAGCCAGCGTGATTCTGCGCTGTCCGACCGACCTACCAGAGGCCGTCCGCGATGAGGTGCGCTCGGTGGCGGCCCGTGCCTTCGAAGTCGCTGAGTGCGAGGGGCTCGCCCGAGTCGACTGCTTCTACACCGACGACGGGCGGGTGCTGATCAACGAGATCAACACCATGCCGGGCTTCACCCCGTGGTCGATGTACCCGCAGGTCTGGGCAGCCAGCGGCATGACCTACTCCGACTTGGTGCACGAGCTGATCGAGTTGGCGCGCGCCCGACCGCTCGGTCTGCGCTAAGACCCTACGAACTGCACGTGCCCAGGGTCTGCGGGATGGAGCCTGCCGCTCGGGCGAAGGCGGGCATCACGAGTGCTTCGCTGGCGTAGGCGCTGGAGACGAGCACCTCGATCGCGGGATCTCGGCCGAAGGTGGTGAAGCTCACCCCGTCGTCCAGTGGGACCGCCACCCAGTCGATGCCGGCGACGTCCAAACACTGATCCTGAGTCGGTCCGATGATGGGCGCGCCGCATCGGGCGATGATCGGGGGGTTACCCCAGGCCGCCACGGTGTCACTATCGACCGCCGTCACCCGGAGCGGCTGGTCGGCAACGGTGGTGGGCCACAACGCAGCGACCTCGTGGCAGGCTGCGTTGGCGTCGGCACCGTCAAAGGGCACTGCCTTGACCGCTGAGCTACATCCGGCCGTGAGCCCGACGGTCGCCAGCACCCCGCCGATCAGGAAGCGACGTGAACGACGGTGCATGTGGTGGTGCGGGTGATGTACGGCACGTTCTGGATCTTGGCGATGACCAACGCGCCGAGATCGTCGATGCTGGCGGCTTCGATCCTCGCGATGACGTCGTAGGGACCGGTCACATCCTCGGCCATCGTGACCCCCCGCAAGTCAGCGATCGCGGTGGCCACCAACGAGGATTTGCCGACCTGAGTCTGGATCAGGATGTAGGCGTGAACCATGGTGCCTCCTGGGTCGAAGATGAAGGAGTGACGCTACCGTGTCTGACTGTGGCCACGTCGACACCTGCGGGGAGTATCGGTGAACTAGGCGAATCCGGTGTATTGGCGCTGATCTTTGCCCGTCTCGCCGACGGCGCTCCCGATCGGTCTCCGTTGCTGGTAGGCCCCGGTGACGACACGGCATACCTGCAAGTGTCCGGTGCGGGAATGCTCGCCACCACCGACACGATGGTGCGGGGCCAAGATTGGCTGGACCATTGGTCGAGCGGCACCGACGTCGGGGCGAAGGTTGTGGTCCAAAATCTCGCCGACATAGCGGCCATGGGTGGTGTAGCAACGGCAGTGCTGGTCACCCTTGTGGCACCGGGCTCGACCCCCACGCGTTGGGTGGTGGATCTAATCGACGGCATCGCGGCGACGGCGCACTCGGCGGGCGTGAGCGTGGCCGGAGGGGACCTAAGCTCCAGCCAGAACCACGTCAGCGTGTCGGTGACCGCGCTCGGCGTCATGGGCCCGGGTCGCGATACCCCGGTGCTGCGCTCGGGGGCATCCGCAGGCGAGGTGCTGGCCGTCTCTGGGCCGTTAGGGCGCTCGGCGGCAGGGCTTGAGGTGCTGCGTCGGGGCGACGAGGGATGGTTCCCATCGAAGCGCCATGCGCAGGTATGCAGTCAATGGGTTGGGTATCACTGCCGGCCCGACCCGGATCTGACGCAAGGGCCGATCGCTGCCGCAGCGAGCGCGACCTCGTTGATCGATGTGTCTGATGGTCTGGTGCGTGACGCGAACCGGGTGGCGCAGGCCAGCGGCGTCCGGATCGACGTCGACAGCGCGGCGCTCGCCCAGTGGGTCGGCCCGATCGCAGAGGTGCTAGGCCTTGAGGCCGCAGGGTTGTGCGTTCGCGCCGGGGGAGAGGAACACGTCCTACTCGGCACGTTTGCACTCAAAAACGTCCCCCCGGGTTGGTTCACCCTGGGGGACGTATCGCAAGCCGAAACGTCGGGGGCCGGAGCCTTCGAAGCCGGGCGACGGTTAACCGGAGGCGGTTGGGACCACTTCGGCAGCTAAGCGCCGGTCGTTGAGGACTAGCGCGTGACCTTGCCGGCCTTGAGGCACGACGTGCAGACGTTCAGTCGCTTCGGCGTGGCGTTGTTGGGGCCGACCAGGGCGCGAACGCGCTGAATGTTCGGGTTCCAACGACGCTTTGTGCGACGGTGTGAGTGCGAGATGGCGTGACCGAAGCTCGGTCCCTTGCCGCAGACATCGCAAGTGGCAGCCACGGTGATCTCCTAGGAGGTTGTTGGATCAAATGCTCAAGCAGGTCAGAGTGTCACTCCCGCTGGGTGCCGCGACAGTCGGGCACACGTAAGTGAGGAACCGGGCAAGCCTACTCCAGGACTGGCACGAGCCCAAGTCAGTGCACTGGCCTACATGAGTCGGCGTCCGGCAGGGGGCGGCGTGGGCTGGCACGATGATCCCATGTTGACCACCACCTTGAGCGTGCACACAGGCCGACACGAGGTCGTGCGCGATCTCACGGCGGACTGCGCGCAGTTCGCGGCCTCGACGAGCGCCGATGGGCTGCTACACATCTTCGTCCCGCACGCTACAGCCGGCATCGCGATCCTGGAGACGGGGGCAGGCAGCGACGACGATCTCTTGGCAGCCCTACAAGACCTGCTGCCGAGCGACGATCGGTGGCTGCATCGCCACGGCAGCCCTGGTCATGGCCGGTCTCACGTGATGCCCGCGTTGATTCCGCCCTACGCAACCGTGCCGGTGCTTTCCGGCTCGTTGGCGCTGGGGGTGTGGCAGCGGATCTGCCTGGTCGACCTGAATGTGGACAATCCGGAGCGCACCGTGCGGCTGTCGATGATGACATCGGCCGGTTAGCCTGCCACCTGTGAGACCGACGGTGCTGGACCTGGCTGCTGCCCGACGTTGGGCTGTCATGTCTCGCTCCCTGCTGAGCGAATCACGCGAGCGCATCGACCGCCTCAACGTGTTCCCGGTTCCCGACGGGGATACTGGGACAAACATGTTCCTGACGGTGGACGGTGCCCTCGGCTTTTTGCGTGAGCACGACGAGAGCACCGCGGGTTCGGTGCGACTGATCGATGGTCTGGACTCTCTGGCGCACGGGATGTTGCTATCGGCGCGCGGCAACTCAGGGGTGATTCTCAGCCAGCTGGCCCACGGCATGGCCCAAGCGATGCGGGCTAGTCCCGGCGGCGGCGACGTGATGGATGCGCAGGTGCTCGCCGATGCCTTCCGCCGCGCGGCCGATCTTGCCTGGGCGGGGGTGTCGTCACCGGTGGAGGGCACGATCTTGAGCGTGGCTCGCGCAGCCGCCGAGGGTGCTGCTTGCGCAGTGGGGAATCTCGACCGCAACATTGTGTCCGCGCTCATCACTTCTGAGCGCGTCAGTTCTGAGCGCGTCACGTCCGAGCAGGCGACGTATGCCGTAGCCCGCCACGCCCTCCTCGCCGCGCGTGAAGCGCTGGCCTTTACCCCCGAGCAACTACCGAGTTTGGCCCGAGCAGGAGTGGTCGACGCCGGTGGTGCCGGGTTCGTGTTGGTGTTGGAGGCCCTGGAGAGCGTATTGGCCGACCGTCCTCATGACGGGGCAAGCACTGCGGCGCAATCGTGGCTCGTCCCGCCGTCGACCCCAGCGGTATTGCCTGGTCTGTGTGGGGAGCTTGATGAGGACGGGGAGGCGGGGGACGGCGCTTTCGAGGTGATGTACCTCCTCGAGGACGCGAGCCCAGCGAGCGCCGAGGCTCTTCGCCAAAGCCTTGTCGCGGTGGGCAGTTCCGTCATGGTGGTCGGCGGACCCACCCAATGGCGGGTCCATGTGCACCTCGACCGCACGCCCTCAGCCTTGGATGCCGGGTCGCGCGCAGGGCGCGTGGAGCAGGTCAGCATCATGTCGCTGGTGCACTCTGCCGAGGTCGCGATCTCGGGGCAGGAGCCTGCGACATTGGGGCTCGTGTGTTGCGCTCCCGGTGAAGCCATCGCAGACATCTTCGCCCAGGCCGGGGCCACCGTGGTCCCGTCTAGCGCCGGTCACCGAGCCTCCACGGGTGAGTTGCTTCGCGCGGCCCGCCGCAGCCCAGCGGCCCGGGTCGCCATCCTGCCCAACGACCCGGACACCATCTTGGCGGCTCAAGCCGCTGCACAAGCCGGAGCAGCCGAGGGCCTCTCGATCACGGTGCTTCCAACCTTGGCGGTGGTGCAGGGGTTGGCCGCGATCTCGGTATGGGACCCCAGTGAGCCCAGCGCCGACGACACCCTTGCGTTCATGACCCAGGCTGCCGCCCAGGTGGCCTACGGAGCCCTGACGATCGCGGCTTCCGATGGGCATACGCCTGTTGGCCCGTGCATCCAGGGGCAGTGGCTCGGCCTCGTGGGCAGCGAAATTATGAGCGTGCACGATGCAGCCCCCGACGTCGTCGGCGACGTCCTTGTCGCTATGGCGCAGCGACTGTCGGATCCTCCGGGGATGCTGACCATCGTGGTTGGGAGTCGCGCCGAGGAAGGTGCCCTCGACACCGTCGTCCAGCGTTGGTGTGCCGATGTCGGCGACGTCGAGGTCCGAGTCTTAAATGGCGGGCAGCGCACCTTCCACTGGCTCGTGGGGCTGGAGTAGTGGCTGTCACCCTGAGCACACCATTGCGCACAGTTGTCGGCACCTCGGCCGCGAAGCTCGAGAAGGCCAAATCGCTGCGCACGGTCGGGGACCTGTTGGATTTCTTGCCGCGCAGCTATCTCGACCCCGAGCGCCCGACGGATTTCCGAACCATCGACGAGGGCGATGACGTCGTGGTCGTGGCCACGGTGGCGCGGGTGCGCAGCCGCCCCATGAAGAACCGCCGGGGCTCGATGCTGGTCGCCACGGTGGCCGACGACGACGGCAACGAGTTGGACCTCACATTCTTCAGCGTGTTCGGGCACGAGCGAGCCTTGCTTCCAGGGGTACGAGTGATGTGCTCGGGCACCGCCAGCACCTTTGGTCGCACCCGCCAGCTCACTCACCCCGAATACCAAGTCCTTTCCGGCAACGACGCCGACGCCTCGCAATCGGTCACGGTTCTGCGCACGGGATTGATCCCGATCTACCCTGCAGTCAAAGGAGTCAGCTCCATCAAACTCCTTGCGGCCGTGGACTTGGTGCTGCACGCCGCCGACGACATCCCCGACCCGATCCCGTCTCACGTGCGAGCGGCGAGGCACCTGCCCACCCTCGCTGCGGCATACGCCCACGTTCATCAGCCGGCCACGGATAAAGAGGCACGGATCGCGCGATGGCGGTTGAAGTTCCAGGAGGCCTTCGTCATTCAGGCTGCTTTGGCCGGGCGACGCCATGCCGAAGATGCGGTGCCGGCCCGCCCGGTGCTGACACGCACAGACGGTCTGGTCGCTGCGTTCACCGAGCAATTGCCGTTCGAGCTCACGGTCGGCCAGCGCGACGTGCTAACCGATGTGCTCGGCGACCTTGGCGCAACCATGCCGATGCACCGGCTGCTGCAGGGCGAGGTCGGCTCGGGTAAGACGATTGTGGCGTTGCTGGCGATGCTGGCCGTGATCGACGGGGGAGGTCAAGCGGCGCTGTTAGCCCCCACCGAGGTGTTGGCGACGCAGCATCACCGGTCGATCAGCGCAATGCTTGGGCCGCTCGCGCAGGCCGGCATGCTCTCGGGGTCCGATGTGGGCACCCGCGTTGCGCTGCTGACCGGCAGCCAGACGACTGCGCAGCGTCGAGCCAACCTGTTGCTCTCGGCCAGCGGCGAGGCCGGGATCGTCGTAGGCACGCACGCTCTCATCCAGGAGCACGTGCAGTTCGCCGATCTGGGGCTGGTCGTGGTCGATGAGCAGCATCGCTTTGGGGTCGAGCAGCGTGATGCGCTGAGGGCCAAAGCTAACAATGCCCCGCATGTGTTGGTCATGACTGCGACGCCGATCCCGCGCACGGTGGCGATGACCGTCTTCGGAGATATGGAGATCTCGACTCTGCGCGAGTTGCCGCGAGGCCGCCAACCCATCCGCACCCACGTCGTGACCGGTGACAAGCCGGGTTGGGTGCAGCGCACCTGGGCACGCGTCGCCGAGGAGGCCCTGGCCGGTAACCGGGTGTATGTCGTCTGTCCGCGCATCGGAGAGGCCGATGACCCTGCGTTGGGTGGTGAGCAGTCCACGCAGATTCTTGAGTACCCCGGTCCCGGTGTGCCGATCCCGGTGCCCGAGGGTGAGGACGGTCCGAAGCTGCACGGGGTGCTCCAGGTGCACCGTGCCTTGTCGATCGCAGGTGCCACAAAGGATCTGCGGATCGGTCTGTTGCACGGGCGGTTGCTCGCCGCAGACAAAGATGTCGTGATGACCGACTTCAGCACCGGCGAGCTGGACGTGCTGGTTGCCACTACGGTCATCGAGGTCGGTGTCGATGTGCCCGAGGCGACGGTGATGGTCGTGCTCGACGCAGATCGGTTCGGCATCTCGCAGCTGCATCAACTACGGGGTCGTATCGGGCGCGGTGACAAGCCCGGCCTGTGCCTGCTGATCAGTCAAGGCATTGACGGCCCATCTCAGGAGCGACTGGATGCCGTCGCGGCCACGACCGACGGGTTCGAGTTGGCGCGCGTCGACCTTGAAACCAGGCGCGAGGGCGATGTGCTCGGAGCCACCCAAAGTGGTGGTCGCAGCGGTCTGCGATTCCTGCGGCTCACCCGCGACGAAGACCTCATCGTTGCGGCCCACGAAGACGCTTGGGCCACCGTGGCGGCAGATCCAGATTTGGGCGAGAACCCAGCCTTGCGCGCCGCGATAGCCCAGTTGGATGCTGACCGAGCCGCGTTCTTGGAGCGAGGATGACGCGGATCATTGCGGGATTGGCAGGGGGTCGACCCCTCCAAACGCCCAAGGGCGACGCGACCCGGCCCACCACGGACAGAGTGCGGGAGGCTCTTTTCTCGCGCCTGGAGTCGCTCCTCGATTTCACCGACGCGCGTGTGCTGGATCTCTACGCTGGTTCGGGTGCCTTAGGTTTGGAAGCGGCCTCGCGGGGTGCGGCGCACGTGCTCAGCGTGGAGTCGGACAAGGCCACTGCCGCTCTGATCGGGCGCAATGCCGCTTCGTTGGGTTTGTCGATGGTGAGCGTGCGAGCCGACCGAACCGAACGTCTGTTGCACCATGGCCCGGACGCTGCTGCATACGACCTAGTGGTGGCCGACCCGCCTTATTCGGTCGACGAAGACACGATCGCCCACATGCTGGTGGCCTTGATGACGCATAGGTGGTTGTCGCCGCAGGCCGTGGTGGTGCTCGAGCGGTCCTCGCGCAGCCCCGCGCCTCGGTGGCCCGCTGGGCTAGGGGCGCTGCGCAGCAAGAAATATGGGGAGACGATGTTGCACGACGCTGAGCACATCCCTGGTCTGTAGATTTTTCAGCAGGCAGCGCGACGCCGCCGATGACAGGCTTAGTCGCATGGCTACCTACACGATTCCTCGGCCGACCTCCGGAGACGTCGTCGAGTTGATCCTGACCGACCACCGGCTATTCGAGTCTTTGATGCGCGATATGCGTGACGTGAACGCCGACCGGGCGGGCGCCCGCGAGGCCTTCGCGCAGGTGCTCATCGCCCATGGTGAGGCCGAAGAAGAGAAGGTGTACACGCGCTTGCAAACGCAGAACGCCATCGACTCCGAAGAAGCCGAGCACGGTGAGCACGAGCACGCCGAGATCAATCAGGCCTTGCTCGCGCTGCTGCACTGTGTCGGAACTGGCACCGAGAAATTCGACGACGCGGTCGAAGAGATGAACGAAGTGTTGCAGCACCACCTCAACGAAGAAGAGCAAACGATCCTCAACCCAGCGCGAACCTCAACGACCGATGCTGTGCGCCACGAGCTCGGCATGGCCTTCATCGAGGCTCGTAGCGCGCATCTGGACGCAGGCTCTGGATCGGTGGAGAACGTGGCGGCGATCGTGAAGAAAGCAGAGCAACAGGGCAAGCTAGAAGGCTGAGCCACCAGCACGCCGTGGGTAGATTGGGCTCGTGAGCAGACGCTGCGTATGCCCCGGCTCGTTCGACCCGGTGACCAACGGACACCTTGATGTCATCGCTCGCGCCAGCGAGCTCTTCGACGAAGTGCTGGTTGCCGTGATGCACAACCCCGCCAAGTCTGGCGTCTTTGATGTCGATCAACGGATGGCACTGATCCACACGTCCCTGCCGCAGTTCGTGGCCGACCCGGAGCGCATTCGAGTTGCGGCCTTTGCCGACCGCCTGTTGGTCGACGTCTGTCGCGACGAGCATGTGCAGACCATCGTGAAGGGGCTGCGCGGCCCCGGCGACTATTCGTATGAAGTGCCGATGGCACGGATGAACCGGCACCTCGCTGCGGTGGAGACCGTGTTTATCGCAGGGGATGCTCGGCTGGAGCACGTGTCTAGTTCACTGGTGCGCGAAGTGGCCGCTCATGGCGCTGACGTGACCGGCCTCGTGCCTCCTGCGGTGCGCGACGCGTTAGTGCAGCGGTGGCCCAACACGCAGACCGGTGGCCGGCCCGCTTCGTGACTGGGGCGCAAATTGGTCTACGGAGCAGCCTGGAGTAGCCTGACCCGTCGGCCTGTTCTTGGTGGAAAGGCCACCCGGCATGATTTCCGCACGCACCCACTCAGACGTTGATCGAGGCACACACTCATGGCACATCGCGAGGAAGACGGGCTCTGGGTTTTCACTACCCGCGAGCTGGTCCGCCGACCGGGGACCATGCGGATCGTGAATCGATCAATCGAGATAGTCGCGGCAATGGGCACGGAGGTCATCGCGATCGCTCCCGGCGCTGTGGTCGATGTCGAGGTGCGGATGGAATCGGTTGTTGAGGGTGTTCTGGCCACTGCGCAGGTCGGTGCCACTGCGACCGGGTTGTGCGTGCGGTGCCTGGACGAAGTCAGCTTCGACGTTGACGTGAATGTTCAAGAGTTGTTCGCATACTCCGATCGTGCGGCCCACCACCTCAGTGTCGGCGACACCGAGGACGAAGAAGAACGCCACGAGCTCGACGAGGACCTCATGGACCTCGAGCCCGTGGTGCGCGATGCGGTCGTGACCACATTGCCGTACCAACCCTTGTGTCGGCGTAACTGCCCAGGATTGTGTGCCCAATGCGGCGCGCACTTGGCCGAAGATCCCGACCATGAGCATGACCTGATCGACCCCCGGTGGGCGGCACTAGCCGATCTCACTGAACCCAGCAGCACAGACACCAGCAGCACAGACACCAGCATGACTAACAACGAGAAGAGGGCTTGACGTGGCCGTCCCGAAGCGCAAGATGTCCCGTTCCAACACCCGGCACCGCCGGTCCAACTGGAAAGCAAGTGCTGTTGCACTGACGATCTGCCCGCAGTGCCAGGCGCAGACTCAGCCGCACCGCGCATGCCCTTCCTGTGGCACCTACGGTGGCCGTCACTACGACGCCGCCGAGCGCACCGAGCACCAGGGCTGACCTGACCTGCCGACCCATGCCGAGTCAGACCAGGCCCTTGGGTGAAGAGAACCTGCCGTACGAGTCGCGTCCGCTGGCAGATCTGCATGCATACCTTGAGCCTGTGATCGGTGGCTCGTGTGAGCGAGCTCTGCTTCGCCGTGCCATGACGCATCGTTCGTATGCCTACGAGCACGACAACGCTCCGCACAATGAGCGGTTGGAGTTCTTGGGCGACGCGGTGCTCGGGGTTGTGGTCACCGACTCGCTGTACCGCCGCAATCCCGACCTCCCCGAGGGACAGTTGGCTAAGCTTCGGTCGGCCGTAGTGAACACGCGCGCCCTAGCCCAGGTGTCGGCCAAGGTCGAATTGGGCTCCTTTGTGCTGCTCGGGCGCGGCGAAGAAGCCACCGGCGGGCGGCAGAAAGCCAGCATCCTGGCTGACACCACCGAGGCCCTGATCGGCTGCGTATACATCTCTCGGGGCATGGACGCGGCTTCAGCGTTGGTGCATCACCTGCTGGATTCCTTGATGGCAGAAAGCGCCCTGTGGGGGGCCGCCTTGGATTGGAAGACGAGCCTGCAGGAGTTGGCCTCGACGGCCGAGTTAGCAGGCCCGGAGTACGTTGTGCAGAACGAGGGGCCCGACCACGACAAGACGTTCACAGCCCAGGCGGTCGTCGGTGCCGAGGTGGTTGGCACGGGGGAAGGCAGCTCGAAGAAGGCAGCCGAGCAGGTGGCGGCGGAAGAAGCGTGGAACGTGCTGACCGCTCGTGCGGCCGCAATGCTGGTAGCGCCTACCGCCGTCCCTCCCGGTGAGACCGACACTGCAGCTGGTGACGACGTCGGGGATGACGACGCGTCGGCGACCTGATGGACACGTCTTCGCTTGCCCATGCCTGAACTCCCCGAGGTGGAAGTGGTACGGCGCGGTGTGGCCGAGCACATCGTGGGACGCACCATCGCGGCCGCAGACATCCGAGGCGTTCGGGTTGCCCGACGTCACGGGCCAGGGCCCGCTGACCTCGCCGACCGTATCCGGGGGTCTACCGTGCGGGTCGCTGATCGGCGGGGGAAGTACCTATGGCTGGTGCTAAGCCATCCGCGCGAAGACCCGGTTGCGTTGGTCATCCACCTGGGGATGAGCGGCCAACTCCTGGTGCAGTCCAGCGCGCAGCCGGAGCCCAAACACACCCACGCTTCGTTCGCCTTCGACGACGCCGGAGCCCTCCTGCGATTCGTTGATCAGCGGACGTTCGGCGGCCTGTCGCTGAGCGAGTTGCTGCCCGACTCCACACACCCGTGGGGCATCCCTTCCTCGGTAGCCCACATTGCTGCGGACCCGTTGGAGCCGGCGTTCGACCAGGGTGCCGTCATCGCGACCCTGAAGCGTCGGCATACCGCGATCAAACGCTCCCTGCTAGACCAAAACCTGGTCAGTGGGATTGGCAACATCTACGCCGACGAAGCGCTGTGGCGGGCAGGAGTCCACGGACGCCGCACGTCGGATTCGCTGACTAAGCCGACACTGGGGCGCGTTCTGGACCACGCCACCGACGTCATGAACGCCGCGCTGCAGGTCGGAGGCACCAGCTTCGACGCGCTCTATGTCAACGTCAACGGCGCGAGTGGCTACTTCGACCGATCCCTGGATGCCTACGGCCAGGCGGGGAGGCCTTGTGCCCGATGTGGTGCCGCAATCCGGCGGGAGGGGTTTATGAACCGCTCGTCCCACTACTGCCCTCGCTGCCAGCCCGCGCCTCGTGCGGCAGCCCCCGTTGCTCGACAGGCAAGGTAGGGCCCCGTGAATGCCTTGACGCAAGACGACTCGCTTGCGCGTGCAGTGATCTTTGTACGCGGACGAGTCCAAGGCGTGGGGTTCCGGTGGTGGACTCGGGCTCGAGCTCTCGAAATCGGCCTGGTGGGGCACGCGCGCAACCTCGGTGACGGTCGAGTGGAAGTGTGCGCCCAGGGCACGCGTATGCAGATCGATGCGCTCTGCGTGGCTTTGGACCCGGACGCCTGCCCGCGATCGAGACCAGGACGGGTGGAGGGTTTGACGGTGCAGTGGCACGCCCCGCGAGCCCAACTCACCGGTTTCGTCGAGCGTTAGGAAGCACACCGCCGGGTAGTCTGACGCCGGAGTCAGGCGGAGGCGATGGGATCGCCCCGCCCATCGATACGCCGGCCGACGTCAAGAGGGAGCAGCGCGCACGTGTACGTGAAGAGCCTCACCATGCGCGGCTTTAAGTCGTTTGCTTCAGCAACGACGCTGCGCCTCGAGCCCGGCATCACCTGCATCGTCGGCCCCAACGGCTCGGGCAAGTCCAACGTGGTCGATGCGCTCGCCTGGGTGATGGGCGAGCAAGGTGCCAAGAGCCTGCGCGGCGGAAAGATGGAAGACGTGGTGTTCGCCGGGACCACGGGCCGGCCTCCGCTGGGTCGGGCCGAAGTGTCGATGACCATCGACAACACCGACGGTGCGCTCCCGATCGACTACACCGAGGTCACCATCACCCGGACAATGTTCCGCAACGGCGGCTCTGACTATGCGATCAACGGCACCTCGTGCAGGTTGTTGGACATCCAAGAGCTCCTTTCTGACTCTGGCATCGGCCGAGAGATGCACGTCATTGTGGGCCAAGGGCAGTTGGATCAGGTGTTGCGGGCCACTCCCGAAGAACGGCGCGGGTTCATCGAAGAGGCCGCCGGGGTGCTCAAACACCGCAAGCGCAAAGAGCGAGCGCTGCGCAAACTGGAGACGATGGAGCTCAACCTCACCCGGCTCGGCGACCTCACCACCGAGATCCGCCGCCAACTCGGACCGTTGGGGCGCCAAGCCGAGACCGCACGGCGAGCGGTCGGCATACAGGCGGATGTGCGCGATGCCCGCCTGCGGTTGCTGGCCGATGACCTGTCCATGGCCACCAACGAGCTCAGCAGCGAGATCGCCGCCGAAGCAGCGTTGCGCCAGCGCCGCACTCAGTGCGAGGAGGCGTTGCGGGACGTCTCCACCGAAGTTGATGCGGCTGAGGCCCAAAGCGCGGAGACCGCCCCCGCCCTGAGCGCTGCCCAAGATACGTTCTATGCCGCATCGGCCCTGGTCGAGCGACTTCAGTCCACGCACGACCTGGCGACGGAGCGAGCCCGATTGATGTCCATAGAAGCCGGCGACGTCGGGTCTTCCCCCGCATCGGGAGGTGGGCGCGACCCCGAGCAACTCCTCGCCCAAGCCGATTCCGTGCGGGCCGAAGAAACCCGACTCAAGGATCTCGTGACCCAGGCGGCCGGGGCGCTGGACCTCGCGGAGTCGGCCAGACGCGAGGCAGAGGCCGCGCACGCCGCAGAGCAAGGCCGCATCGCTAAAGTGCTGCAGGCGGCCGCCGATCGCAGAGAGGGATTGGCGCGCCTTGCCGGGCAGGTGGCTGCTCACCGCTCTCGCCTGGAAGCCGAAGAGGCTGAGCTGGGGCGGCTGAGAGGTACCGAAGCCGGAATCGAGGCCAGGGCCACGGTGGCGCAGCAGCAGTTCTCAGCGCTGGAGGTCACCATCGCCACCGCCGAACACGGTGAAGAAGGGCTCGACGAGGCTTACGAAGGCGCCGAAGAGGCCCGCGCGCAAGCCCAGGAACGCCTCGATGAATGGCGAGAGTCGCTGCGGGACGCTCAAAACAGGGTCTCGTCGCTGAATGCACGCTGCGAAGCGCTCGAGATGAGCTTGTTGCGCAAAGACGGTGCGGCCGCACTGATGGAATCAGGCGAAGGCGCAGGCATCCGCGGCACCTTGTCGTCCATGATCACGGTCGACGCCGGGTACGAAGCCCAGGTCGCGGCCGCCCTCGGGTGGGCAGGCGAGGCTTTGGTGCTGGACTCGCTACAGCAAGCCGCGGCGGGCCTGGACTGGCTTCGCGCGAACGAGCAGGGCCACGTGGCCATGATCATTGCCAGCGAGGCTGACGGGTCGGGACCGGCACCGACGGGCGGGTTGACGCCGGGAGCGACGTGGGCGACCGACGTCGTCGCCGCTACCTCGGACTCCGTTATCGCGGCCATCAGGCACCACCTTCGTGGCGTTGCCCTGGTCACGACCACCGAGCAGGCGCACGAGTTCGTGGAGGCCGATACAAGCCGTCAATGTGTCGCGGTGACTGCCGACGGCGATGTGTATGGCGCGACATGGGCCCGTGGGGGCAGCTCGACCGGACCCAGTGCTATCGAGATCGAGTCGGCTCTTGAGCAAGCACGCTCGGCCCGGGACGTGGCCACCGCTGACGTGGAGCGCGCTGGCTTCGAGCTGGTGGGGCACACCGAAACGCACGGCCAGGCGACGACCGCTGCCGAGCGTGCCCTAGAAGAGTTGCACCGCTCTGATGCCTCGATGGCGGCGGTGGCCGAACAGTTAGGCCAGTTGGGCTCCAGTCTGCGCGGGGCGCACGCCGAGCGTGATCGCACCCGGGCCTCGATTGCTAAAGCTGTCTCCTCCATAGAGGTCGGTCAAGGCGAGCTTCGCGAGTTAGAGCAACGTCTGGCCCGGGCCCAAGAAGACGCCCAAGCCATGGCGGGGGCAGGTGCTGACGGGGCGAGTGCCGATAGGGAGGAGCCCGTTGATGCTCGGGCGGCACTGGCTGAGATCGCGGCCAGCGCTCGCACTCACGAAACCGAGGCCCGCCTTACGTTGCGGACGGGTGAGGAGCGCGCCAACGCGCTCCTAGGTCGCGCGCAGTCGCTGGAGGCTGCCGCCCGCAACGAAGTCAGCGCTAGAGACAAGGCCCGCGCCCGAGCCCGACAACGCGAGCAAGCGATGACGGTCGCCTCTGCGGTGGCGGCAGCGGCGGCATACCTGGTGGGTTGCTCCGGCGATATGGCCACCGCGGCCAACGCTCGCCGCACTGCGCTCGCTGCAGCCCAGGCTCACCGGGACCAGCGCCTCATCGCGGCTCGGGCTCGTTCTCGTGACCTGGGCGATCAACTCCGGGACCTGACCTCGTCGGTGCATCAGGACGAGATTGCACGGGCTGGGCAGCGGCTGCGCATCGAGACGTTGCACGCGCGCTCGCTGGACGTGCACGGGGTCGACCCGGAGACGTTGCTCCGCGAATACGGTCCTGACCAACCGATCCCGGTCCTGGACCCGACGACCGGAGCCCAAACCCAGGACGAATACACCCCCAGCGGGGGCGATGTCGTGCCCTTCGTTCGGGCCGAGCAAGAGAAACGACTTCGAGCGGTGGAGCGCAAGCTGGCCTCGCTGGGACGGGTCAACCCGTTGGCGCTGGAAGAGTTCGCGGCCCTGGAGGAACGGCATACGTTCTTGACGTCTCAGGTCGATGATTTGCGACGCTCCAAAGCCGACCTGCTGGACATCGTCAAAGAGGTCGACGAGCGGGTGGAGCGGGTCTTCGCCGAAGCATTCGCCGACACTGCTGCCCAGTTCGAGGGCGTCTTCTCGCGGCTCTTCCCCGGCGGGGAGGGCAAGTTGATCCTCACCGAGCCGGACAACATGCTGACCACGGGCATCGAGGTTGAGGCCCGGCCACCGGGCAAGAAGATCAAGCGTCTTTCCTTGCTCTCTGGTGGTGAGCGCTCCCTAACCGCTGTGGCGCTCTTGGTGTCGATCTTCAAGGCCCGGCCCAGCCCGTTCTACATCATGGACGAGGTGGAAGCCGCGTTGGATGACACCAACCTGGGGCGGTTAATCACCCTTTTCGAAGAGCTGCGGGACTCCAGCCAGCTCATCGTCATCACGCACCAAAAGCGCACGATGGAAGTAGCGGATGCGCTGTATGGCGTGTCCATGCAGGGCGACGGGGTGACCACCGTGATTTCGCAACGGTTGCGCGAGCCGGAGCAAGCGCCGGCCTGATCCGCTGCGGCCTGGTCGCTCCATGAAGATCCGCGAAGGAATGGGTGGTGCAAGAGGTCAGTGGAACACGATGCCGCTTCGAGTGGTTGTGACCAGCATGACTTCTACCGATGCCCCCTCTCGCCGCGTTGAGTTCTTCTTTGATCCCGCCTGCCCGTTCTGCTGGCAGACGTCCAAGTGGTTCCGCCAGGTGGCCCGCCAGGTGGAGATCGAACCCGTATGGCGCTTCATCTCCCTTGCCATGCTGAACGATGAAATGGACGACCTCGACAGCGCTAAGGGCCACGCGGTTGGTCACAAGATGTTGCGCGTGGCGGCGGCGGCGCAGGCCGAGCACGGGGCCGATGTCATCGGCACCCTCTACGAGGAGATGGGCAACCGCCTCTGGGAGAGCGCTCCGCAGACCGATGGCCCCATTGAAGGCGACGCCCTGTCGGCCGCGATGAGTGAACACCACCAGCAGGTCTTCGAGACCATGCCCCAGATCCTGGCTGCGGTAGGCCTTCCGGCCACCTTGTTGGATGCTGCGACCGACACCACGTTCGATGCTGGGCTGCAGGCGTCAACTGACGAAGCCATGGAGCGGACCGGCGGCAACGTCGGGACTCCGATCTTGGCGTGGGGAGAAGCTGGCGGTCCCGCCTTCTTCGGCCCGGTGATCTCCTCCACGCCCAGCGACGAGGACGCCGTCAAACTGTGGGACGCAGTCACCACGATGACCACCTTCGACGGGTTTGCGGAACTGAAGCGCTCCATGCGTAACCCCTTGGACAACGGTTTGATCAATTCCCTGCAGGGCAAGTGACGTCGACGACTGACCTCATGTGAGGTCAGTCACCACGCGGCGTGTCGCGCCCGACACGCCGCGTGGGAGTCCGACCCAAGGGCGATAAGGGCGCATGCTTAGGGGCATGATTGCTTTGGTCTTGGGGATGCTGGTATGCGTGACGACTGGGGGAGTCGTGTTGGGGTACGTCGCCCGCGAGGCACGCCGCGATTCGCGTGATTTTTGGACGCCGGAGGGCGAGCAGTTGATTTCCGACGCACGCCGCCGCGGGGATGAGTTAATGCACCGGGGAGACGCCCTGCGTCAGCGCGTCGGCGTGCACACGCACCGTGCGAAAGAGCACGACAACTCCTGATTCAGGTCCTCCATCTGTGAGAATACGACGGTCATGGATGAACTCTGGGAATACCTTGCCGTAGCCACCGTCGTGGCTTTTCTTGCTCTCGCTCTGCTGGTGGGCTTTATCCGCTCTCGGGGCTCGGGCACAAAGACTCTGCCGCCGGAGCAGCCCACCGCACCCCCTGTTGAAGATGCTGCCGACGGGCAGGTATCTACTGCGCCAGACCTCGATGTCGATGACGTCGGCGGGGGCGTTGACACTGACGTAGAGGTCGAGTCCGAGATATCGGTCGAACGCCCCGACTCGGCGAGGGGGCGCCTGGCCCGTTTGCGAGCACGGCTCGCTCGATCTAACTCCGCCATCGGCAACGCGCTCCTGGCCTTGCTTTCCCACGGCGGCCTCGATGAGCAAGCGTGGGAAGACGTCGAAGACACCCTGCTGCAGGCCGATCTCGGTGTCGAAGCCACCGAAGAGTTGGTCTCCACCTTGCGAACACGCGTTCAGGTTGAAGGCGAGAGCGATGCTGAGACCGTGCGCGGCTGGCTGCGCGAGGACTTGCTCCGCTTGGTTGACCCCTCAATGGACCGGCGGATCGCCGCCTCGCGGGTCGGTGATCGCCCCGCTGTTGTGCTCGTCGTAGGCGTCAACGGCACCGGCAAGACCACCACAGTCGGCAAGTTGGCCAGGGTGCTTGTGGCCGAGAACAAAGACGTCGTGCTCGGTGCCGCTGACACCTTTCGTGCGGCTGCTGCCGATCAACTGCAAACGTGGGGCGAGCGCGTAGGCGTGCCCACCGTGCGCTCAGATCGCGACGGTGCCGACCCGGCCGCAGTGGCGTTCGATGCCGTCAAGGCCGCAGCCGAGTACGAAGCCGACGTCGTGCTCATCGACACCGCTGGCCGGTTACATAACAAGGTCGGCCTGATGGACGAGTTGAGCAAGGTGAAGCGCGTCATCGAGAAGCAGAGCCCCATCGACGAGGTGCTGCTGGTGTTGGACGCGACCACCGGGCAAAACGGCCTTCGCCAAGCAGAGGTCTTTGCCGAGGCTGTCAACGTCACCGGCGTGGTGCTGACCAAGCTTGACGGCACCGCCAAAGGCGGCATCGTGGTGAACGTGCAACGTAAACTCGGCGTCCCGGTCAAGCTCATCGGTCTCGGCGAAGGTCCCGACGATTTGGCACCCTTTGACGCGGCAGCCTTCGTGGAGGCCATCGTCGGCTGACAGGGCCGTTAACCTTGGGTCGTGTTCAATAGCCTTTCAGACCGTCTGACCCTGACCTTCCGCAATCTGAAGCGGAAGGGGTCACTGTCGGAATCCGACGTCAACGCGACCGTGCGCGATATTCGCATGGCGCTATTGGATGCCGATGTGGCGCTTCCGGTCGTCAAGGTGTTCACTTCGGCGGTGCGGGAACGCGCCATGAGCGCCGAGGTGTCTCGAGCGCTCAACCCCGCGCAGCAAGTCGTCAAGATCGTCAACGAAGAACTCGTTGCGATCCTCGGCGGCGAGACGCGCCGGCTGAATCTGGCGAAGAACCCGCCGACGGTCATCATGCTGGCGGGTCTGCAGGGATCGGGAAAGACCACTCTGGCCGGCAAGTTGGGCTTCTGGCTCAAGGAGCAGGGGCACACCCCGATGTTGGTGGCGGCCGATCTGCAGCGCCCGAACGCGGTGAACCAGTTGCAGATTGTGGGTGAGCGGGCGGGGCTGCACGTTTTCGCCCCGGAGCGAGGCAACGTCTTCGGTCACGACGCTGCGCTGGAATCGGGGGAGGGAACGCGTTCGTTCGGCGACCCGGTCGATGTGGCCATCGATGGTGTCGCGCACGCCAAAGACAAGGGCTACGACGTCGTCATTCTCGACACCGCCGGACGGCTCGCGGTGGATGTTGATTTGATGCGTCAAGCTCACGATATTCGCGTGGAGACCTCGGCCGACGAGGTCCTGTTCGTCATCGACGCGATGATCGGTCAGGCCGCGGTGGACACCGCGAAGGCGTTTGCGGACGGTGTGGGCATCACCGGGTCGGTGCTGACCAAGCTCGATGGCGACGCGCGGGGTGGGGCCGCGCTGTCCGTGGCCACCGTGACTGGCAAGCCCATCCTGTTTGCCTCGACCGGCGAGAACACCAAAGAATTCGAACTCTTCCACCCCGACCGGATGGCGAGTCGCATCCTGGACATGGGTGACGTCCTCACGTTGATCGAGCAGGCCGAGAAGGCCTTCGACGCCGCCCAGGCGCGTGAAATGACACGCAAGTTCATGGCCGACGAAGACTTCACCTTCGGTGACTTTCTGGAGCAGATGGCTGCCATCAAGAAGATGGGCTCGCTGAAGCAGATGCTGGGCATGATGCCCGGCATGGCCCAGATGCGCCAGCAGTTGGACTCCCTGGACGAGCGGGAGTTCGATCGGGTCGAAGCCATGGTGCGCTCGATGACACCGTTGGAACGCGACCACCCGAAGATCATCAACGGCTCACGCCGAGCACGTATCGCAAAGGGCTCCGGTGTGTCCGTGTCCGAGGTCAACCAACTGCTCGAGCGGTTTGCCCAAGCGCAAAAGATGATGCGCCAGATGCGAAACGGCGGTGGAATGCCGGGTATGCCCGGGATGCCGGGCCTGGGCGGCGGCAAAGGCAAGGCGAAGCAACAGCCGCAGCGCAAGAAGTCCAAGAGCGGCAATCCGGCCAAGCGGGCTGCGGAGGATAAGGCTGCCGCAAGCAAGCAGAGCGCCGCTCGGGAGAGCTCGATGGGTTCGGCCTTTGGTATGGGCGGGGCGAGAGCGGAGGAGGTGGATCTTTCGAACCTCGAACTGCCCAAGGGATTCGAAAAATTCCTCCAGGGCGACAAGTAGCGCCTCAACGCTTCTCGCACTTAGCAACTCACATTTCTTGGTATTTACTTTACTTGGACGTTACGTTATTTACCTTGCGTTGACCTATCTCTGAGCGTATGTTGACCCCGCGGGTCAAACGAAGAACTCAAGAGTCGCCGCTGCTCCAGAGGCGGTAGCGGCCGGGAAGTCAGAGGCAGCATGCATGCGGCATCAGTCAGGTTGTTCGGGTCAACCACTGTCATGCGCGAGGATGTTTCGCTCACGGGATCTGCATTGGGCGGCGTGAAAATTCGGCGGATCCTTCGGATCCTCGCCTTGCAGCACGGTGTGCCTGTCGCCAAGGACAGGTTGGCTGAGTTGCTTTGGGACGGCTCCCCCCCCTCGTCACACAAGAGCGACCTGGAGAGTTACATATGTGTGTTGCGTCGCAAGATGGGGGTGGGATCAGGGCGTCACTCCGTGGTGGCGACCACCAGCGGCGGTTACCTGCTGGACCCGGACAAGGCTGAGGTCGATCACGACGAGTTCACTCGACTGGCTGCGTGCGCTCGGGCCCAGCCGTTAGGGCAAGCGCTGCTGGTGGCGCAGCGTGCGCTGTCCCTAGTGCGCGGTGAATTGTTAGCCGACGAGCCTTACCCCAGTTGGGCGGAGCGAGCCAGGGAGAGGCACACTCAGGAAGAACGGTCGCTATGCCTGTTGGCCACACGGTCAGCGCTGATCGGCGGTGACCTCGAGTGTGCCGTCCATATGGCTCATCGTGCTCAGGTCCTAAACCCCCTGTCCGATGAGACTGCTCAGCACCTGATGCGCGCGCTCTGGTTGGCCGGCCGGCGGGCCGATGCCCTGCAGAGCTATCTCACCCTGCGGCGCGCGCTGCGCGAGGAGTTGGGGGAGGAGCCGGATCACGGCACCCACGAGCTCTACCTCGCGATCCTGCAGCAAGACTTTGAGCCCTTCGGCGGTCATGACGCACGAGCGGATCTGCGCATTCTGCTGGAGTTGCTC
>JBBQNO010000011.1:0-40953 GCA_038330045.1 Actinomycetales bacterium
CAGGCGCATACCCGGCCTCTGCAGGTGCTGACGGTCTTGGCTTCGATCACCAAGCTCGGCGCCGACTCGGGATACGGGACGGTGGTGGAGGGCATCGAATACCGCGAGCGGCTCGAGGTGAGCACGGTGCTGGGCGCAGGATCGGGCCAAGGGTTCCTCTTTGCCCGCCCTATGCCGCCAGAGGAAGTGGCACCTTGGCTCGAGCAGTTCGCGATGCCATATCCCGCCGAAGAACTGACCACGGCGCTTGGCGCGCTCGCCTACCACTGGTCGCACGGTCGTGGAGATTGGCACGGACACACCGCGTATGAACAGTGCCCGCTCACCGGCTACCTGTCCCTCGCTGACGCTGACGCTGACGCTGACGCTGACGCTGATGCCGTCGCAGCCCACAAC
Source organism: Actinomycetales bacterium (assembly GCA_038330045.1). GTDB lineage: Bacteria > Actinomycetota > Actinomycetes > Actinomycetales > Dermatophilaceae > Ornithinicoccus. The sequence goes on from JBBQNO010000011.1 coordinate 397, forward strand.
GTCCTGCACCAGGTGCCACCCGCGGTCAGCGGAGCTCAGATTGGCGCCAACGCAACGCTGCTAGCGATCTTGGTCGAGCGGGTTCAGCAAACACGTCCTTGCTGACGCGCGAAAACGAAAACGGGTGCCCGCCTGTGGTTCGCGAGCGACGATTCCCAGTGCTCCCTTTCGACGAGGAAACAGAGTCCGCGGTTGGTATGTCGGTGAACGTGCGCCGGGACTGAGCAGCCCTAGCTGACCAACACGTCGATTGCGCCCTATCGGTCACACCCGCAACGAGTTGACCTACGTCGCGTGGTCCGGGCTCAAGGGCGCGGTCCCGATCGCGCTGGCTACCTTCCCGTCGACCTTGGGGGTCGAGGAACCGGAGCGCCCTTGGTGGCGCCTCGCGTGGGTAGGCTCCTACCCAGCACTCACCCTGTGAAGGAGCTCAAGGTATGCCGGTGAACATGCGTGGTCGCAGTCTGTTGTCCTTGCGGCACCACAGCTCCGCCGAGATCCACTACCTGGTGGACCTCGCGCGAGAGCTCAAGCGTGCGAAGTACGCCGGCACGGAGCAGCCACTGTTGACGAACAAGTCGATTGCGCTGATCTTCGAGAAGACCTCGACCCGCACCCGGTGTGCGTTCGAGGTCGCCGCGGCCGACCAAGGCGCCAGCACGACATACCTGGACCCTGTTTCTACCCAGATCGGGCACAAGGAGTCGATCGCAGACACGGCACGGGTGTTAGGCCGGATGTACGACGCGATCCAATACCGCGGCTCCTCCCAGGAACTCGTCACTACGCTGTCAACGCACGCGGGCGTGCCTGTCTACAACGGCCTGACCGACGACTGGCACCCCACCCAAATGCTGGCCGACGTGCTCACGATGACCGAGCACACCGAGAAGGCGCTCACCGATGTCGCCTACGCCTACCTGGGCGACGCCCGCAACAACACCGGCAACTCGCTGCTGCTGATCGGTGCCAAACTAGGCATGGACGTGCGCATCGCGGCCCCCACGACTCCGCAACTGCAGCCGACCAACGACCTCATCGCCCAATGCCGTGCGATCGCCGAAGACACCGGCGCTCGCATCACCGTCACCGATGACCCCCGAGAGGCGGTCGCTGGTGTCGATTTCGTGCACACCGACATTTGGGTGTCGATGGGCGAGCCCGTCGAGGCTTGGGGCGAGAGGATAGACGCGCTACTGCCCTTCCAGGTGAACGCCGAACTCATGTCCGCCACCGGCAACCCCAAGGCCCGTTTCATGCATTGCCTCCCGGCGTTCCACAATACCGCCACGACCATCGGTCACACCCTGGTGCAGCAGTACCCCCACCTAGCTGGCGGGCTGGAAGTGACTGACGACGTCTTCGAATCCAACGCCAGCATCGTCTTCGACCAGGCCGAGAACCGGCTACACACGATCAAGGCGCTGATGGTCGCCACCCTGGCCTGACCGGACCACTTTCAGGGCGCTGTCATGATGGGCCAGTGACCGCAGACAATGGAGCCGTGACCGCAACACTGCACGGTGGGGGATCCGCTCAACTTCGCGAGCCTGCCTACCTCGTGGACCCTGCCGCGATGCGCTATTGGGCTATTAAATCTCTCGCTTCGGGCCTCATCACCTGGATCGTCCTTTTCGTGGTCTACTCCTTCGTCATCCCCGACTCCTGGCGGGTGTGGGCCGGCCCTTTGGCCATCGTCCTGGTCCTGTGGGACCTCGTTGAGTTGGCGGTCGTGCCGCGCTGGCGCTACCGCGTGCACCGCTGGGAGGTTACCTCCACCGCGATCTACACCCGCTCCGGTTGGTTCAACCGCGAGCAGCGCATCGCCCCCCTGTCCCGGGTGCAGACCGTGGACTCCGAACGTGGCCCGCTGATGCGCATGTTCAAGTTGGCCTCGATTACGGTGACTACGGCGTCTGCTGCTGGGCCGCTGACCATCTCCTGCCTCAATACCGACGTCGCCGACCGTGTGGTGGCTGACCTGACCGCCATCACCAGCCGCAGCGAGGGCGACGCGACGTGAGTGAGGGCGCTGCGCCTCTTCCGAACAATCTGCCTCCGCAAGGGCCGGCATACGACCTGCCCCCGCCGCCGTTCTCGGCGATCGACGATTGGCAGCGGCTGAGTAAGCGAAACATCGCCCTCTATCCGGTGTTGTCGATCAAGAATCTGCTCGTGCCGCTGATCTTCGCGTTCTTCATCGGCGGGCGCAGCGACGGCGACTTCTTCAGCGGACCGTGGTTTGCGCTAACCGCCGTGGTGGCAGCGTTGCTCTTCGGCATCGTGCCGTGGCTGACTACGCGCTATCGCATCACCGACACCCAGTTTCAGTTGCGCCGGAGCTTTATCAGCCGAAAAGTGCTGACTGCCCCGTTGGACCGGATCCGCAGCGTCGACCTCGAAGCGGGCGTCATGCACCGCATTCTGCGCTTGTCCAAGGTGTCGATCGGCACTGGCGTCGACTCCAGCCGGATCGACCTCGACGCCCTGACCAGGACGCAAGCCGCGCAACTCCAAGATTTCCTGCTGGCTCGCAAGCAGCCCCCGACAGCAAACGTCACCCCAGCACCAGCCGAGGACCGCGAGGGTATGCCGTCAGCCGCGGAGGCCGACGACGTGGCCGCGCCGCTGGCCCAGGACAGTGACCAAGAGGAGACCGAACTCGCTCGCATCAACTGGTCGTGGCTGAAGTTTGCGCCGTTTAGCCTGGCCAGTCTTGTGGTGGTGGCCGTCGTCGGGGGATTCGGTGGACAGTTTATCGGGGACATCTCGATCGACGAACAGTTTTCAGCGGTCGAGGGCGGCTGGGATTGGTTGCTCGGACAGGCCCTCGCGGTCTTGGTGATCGCCGGTGCCGCGGCCATCATCGTGGGGTGGCTCGCGCTGTCGACGCTGAGTTACGTGCTGACCTGGTGGAATCTGCGACTCACTCGGGCCAGCGGCGGGACGTTGCGCCTCGTCCGTGGATTGCTCACCACCAAAACCACCACGGTGGAGGAGTCTAAGGTGCGTGGGGTGGTGATGACCCAACCGGCGTTGCTGCGCATCGTCAAGGGTGCCGAGCTGTCGACCCTGTCAACCGGAGTCGGCGACGGGGGCACCACGCAGGTGCTTCCGCCGTGTCCTCGCGCGGTGGCGATCAGCGTCGGGCATTCGGTGCTTGAGGAGGAGGGTGCGCTGACTCAGGTGTTGCAGCAACACGGCCCCTGGGCGCGTCGGCGCTGCCACGTCAGGGCCCAGTGGGGAACCGCGTTTTGGGTCGTGGCGGCCAGCGCCGCAACGTATTTCTTCGACCTCCCCGTGTGGCTCCCTGTCGTCGTCTTGGTCGTGTGGGCCGGGTTGGCGGTAGCTCTTGCCGAGGCGTCTTACCGCCACCTCGGGCACGGCATCACAGAGGCGCACGTCTTGAGTGGGCACGGCACGCTCGGGGTGACCCGTGAGGTGCTCGAACGTTCGGGGGTGATCGGGTGGGTCATCCGGCAGTCGTTCTTCCAGCGTCGCCGCGGGCTGGCCACCCTGGTCGCCACGACCGCCGCCGGGTCTGAGTCGGTCGAGATCCTCGACATACCCCTCACGTTGGCGATGAGTTTGGCTCGCGAGACAACACCAGAGGCTTTTGCCTCGTTCGTTTAAGTCCAGAAGTCGAACCACAAACGCCACTGCCACTCTTCGCGGGGGATGGTCTGCGCGGTGTAGACCGGGTAATACCAAATGAAGAGCGCCACGGCGCCAACCGTGTAGCCGATTACGATGATCGCTCCCCATCGGCGCCGCCTCAGTGAGGCGTCCGCGCGGCCCAACACGAGCGCCATACAGGTGATCACGATCAGCACCAGCCACGGCACGAACGCCACGGCATAGAACGAGTAGATGGTGCGCGTTTGGTAGAGGAACCACGGCAACCATCCGGCGACGAGCCCGGTCAGGGCCGCGCCAGCCCGCCAGTCGCGGCCGAACAGCCACAGGAACAGCACGACGACCAAACCTGCAGTGGCACCCCACCACAAGAACAGGTTGCCTAACGAGGCAATGTACTTGACGCACTCGTCCGCACCACAGCCCGATTCGCCTTGCTTGGGCCATTCGGAGAAGAAGAGCGTTGGGCGTCCCTGTACCAACCAGGACCACGGGCTCGAAGACCACGCGTGCTCGTTAGCCAGCCCGACGTGGAACGACAAAATCTCTTGGTGATAGCTCCACAGTGACCGCAACGGATCGGGCACGTATTCGGCCAGACCTCTCGCCGGATGCGTCACGGCCCAGTTGCGGTTGTATCCGCCGTCGGTGACAAACCAGCCTGTCCACGTCACGAGATACGTCACCAACGCCATCGGCACCATGGTGACGAACGCAGGTATGCCGTCGCGCAGGACTCCGGCGGTGAACCAGCGACGCGCGCCAACGGTGCGCCGAGCACCGATGTCCCACAGCACCGTCATTAAGCCGAACGTCGCGATGAAAAACAGGCCCGACCATTTGGTGCCGACTGCCAAGCCCAAGCTCACACCGGCGGCCAACCGCCACCACCGGATACCCAAGGCAGGTCCCCAACGCATGGCAGAGCGTGCGTGATCGGGCATTGCTCCCACGAGCTCGGCCAGCCGAGCTCGACCCGAAGCCCGATCGCGGATCAAACACCAGAAGGCAATCAGCACCCAGAACATGAGGAAGACGTCGAGCAACCCGGTGCGTGAGTGCACGAAGTGGTGACCGTCGGCCGCGAGCAGCACTGAGGAGATCGTGGCCAGCAGGGCGCTGTGCCACATGTGCCATACGATGCGCCCGAGCAGCAGGATTGACAGGGTGCCCACTACCGCCGCGGCGAAGCGCCACCCCGTGGTCGAGTCGATCCCAAAGAGCCACTGCCCGCTGCCGATCATCCATTTGCCCACCGGCGGATGGACCACGAGGTCGGGGGTCGTGGCAAAAACATCAGCGGTGCCTGCGTTGAACAGGTCGTCGGGCTCAGCGAGCCCGGGCTTGATGTTCCGCTCGTATCCGAACTGCATGAGCGACCAAGCCTGCTTGACGTAGTACGTCTCGTCGAAGACCAATTTCTCCGGATAGCCCAACCGGTAGAACCGCACGGCGCCACCGATCAGCATCACCAGTAGCGGACCCCACCACGCCCACGTCGCCTGGCGGGCGCTGGCAGGCAAACCGACGAGTTGGCGGCGAAGCGTCTGTGCCGTGGTCTGGGGTCGCGCCGCCGAGCGGATAGGGGAGGCGGCGTCGATCACGTCGCACATCGTAAGCAACCGCGCTGCTGAGCGCCTGTATGCGGGCTGTACCATCGTCAAATGGCTACAGCGACGTTTTTAACAGGCAGGTCCGCAAAGACCAGCAGCATCCTGTTGAAGACGAGTATGGCCATCAGCGGGCTGATCTTTGTGGGCTACATCGTCGCGCACATGTACGGCAACCTAAAGATCTTTTCCGGGACCGAAGCGTTCAACGACTACGCCGAACATCTTCGCGAGCTCGGTGAGCCGATCCTTCCCTACGAAGGCCTGCTGTGGATCATCCGCGTGGTCTTGGTGGCGAGCTTGTTCGTCCACGCCTACGCGGCGTACTCGCTGTGGAAACGGGCAGGAAGCGCACGCAAGACGCGCTACGTCGTCACCGCTGCTGCCCGCCAACTATGGGTTTCGCGCGCAATGCGCTGGGGCGGTACTGCGTTGTTGCTCTTCGTCGTGTTCCACATCCTGCACTTCACCACCAACACCATCAAGCTCAATGGCGACTACGCCGATCCGGCCTCTCGTCTGGTTTCTAGCTTCGAGCTTTGGTGGGGTGTAGGCATTTACTCGTTGGCCGTTGTTGCCCTAGGGATGCACCTGTGGCACGGCGTTTGGGCGGCTGGGATGACGCTGGGGCTTAACACCAGCGCCAAAGCGGCTCAGGCCCTGCACAGCATCGCGGCAGTCACTTCAGTGGTCGTGGTGGTCGGCTTCCTAGCCCCGCCGTTCGCGATCCTGTTTGGCTTCGTCCCGCCCGGCTTTACGCCTTGATCGTGGCTTGCGCGGCGCACTATTCATCTGGATTAACACGAAGGAGGACGCGATGACGGACACGCTGACCGAGACCGAGCCGCAGCGCACCGATAGCCACGGTGACTTTTACCGTGACGGAGCGCCGCTGAGCGAAGGCGCCGCCCCCGGTGGCCCCATCGGTGAGCGCTGGTCGACACGCAAGTTCGAAGCCAAGCTGGTCAACCCGGCCAACCGCCGCAAGCTGAGCGTCATCATCGTCGGAACGGGCTTGGCGGGTGCCTCTGCCGGTGCCACCCTCGGTGAGGCTGGCTATCACGTCAAGAGCTTCTGCTATCAGGACAGCCCGCGCCGTGCACACTCGATCGCCGCCCAGGGCGGGATCAACGCCGCCAAGAACTACAAGGGCGACGGCGACTCGACTTATCGGCTGTTCTACGACACCGTCAAGGGTGGCGACTACCGCTCACGCGAATCCAACGTTTACCGCCTCGCTGAGGTCAGCGCCGACATCATCGACCAGTGTGTCGCTCAGGGTGTCCCGTTTGCTCGCGAATACGGCGGCATGTTGGACAACCGGTCGTTCGGTGGGGTGCAGGTCTCTCGCACGTTCTATGCGCGCGGACAGACAGGTCAGCAGCTTCTCATTGGGGCTTACCAAGCGCTCGAGCGCCAGATCGCGGCCGGCTCGGTGGAGATGTATGCGCGGCACGAAATGCTCGAGCTTGTTGTGGTCGACGGTGTAGCCCGGGGAATCATCGCTCGCGACATGGTCAGCGGCGAGATCGAGACCCACCTGGCGGACACCGTGGTGCTGGCCACCGGCGGTTACGGCAACGTCTTCTACCTCTCGACCAATGCGATGGGCTGCAACGTCACTGCAACGTGGCGCGCTCACCGCAAGGGTGCCTACTTCGCTAACCCTTGTTACACGCAGATTCACCCGACCTGCATTCCGGTGTCTGGTGACTATCAGTCCAAGCTGACGCTGATGAGTGAGTCGTTGCGTAACGACGGTCGTATTTGGGTGCCTAAGAGCGCCGATGACTGCGGCAAGGTCGCGACCGACATTGCGGAGGACGACCGGGACTACTACCTAGAGCGGATCTATCCCGCCTTCGGCAACCTGGTGCCCCGCGACATCGCCTCGCGTGCGGCCAAGAACGTCTGCGACGAAGGCCGGGGCGTCGGCCCCGGAGGCCTGGGTGTCTACCTGGATTTCTCAGACGCCATCGAGCGCCTCGGGCGCTCAGCGGTCGAGTCGAAGTACGGAAACTTGTTCGACATGTACAAGCAGATCACCGGCGAGAACCCCTACGAAACCCCCATGCGCATCTACCCTGCGGTGCACTACACGATGGGTGGGTTGTGGGTTGACTACGACTTGCAGTCCAACATTCCGGGTCTGTTCGTGGCCGGCGAAGCGAACTTCTCCGATCATGGGGCCAATCGACTCGGTGCTTCGGCGTTGATGCAGGGCCTAGCCGACGGCTACTTCGTGTTGCCCAACACGATCCGCAACTACCTTGCCGAAGGCCCCTATCCAAAGATCGAGCCCAACGACCCGGCTGTTGTCGAGGCTGAGCAGGCGGTCCGCGAGCGGATCGACCACTTCTTGAGCATCAAGGGCACCAAAACGGTCGATACCTATCACAAGGCCCTCGGCAAAATAATGTGGGACAAGTGCGGGATGGAACGCAGCGCAGAAGGACTGACCGAGGCGATCGCGGAGATCCGCGCGCTGCGTGAGGACTTCTGGAAGAACGTCAGAGTCCTGGGCGCTGCGGACACGTTGAACCAGTCGCTGGAGAAGGCCGGCCGAGTGGCTGACTTCCTAGAGTTGGGTGAGTTGATGTGCGTCGATGCGTTGCACCGCAACGAGTCCTGTGGCGGGCACTTTCGCACCGAGTCGCAGTCAGATGAAGGCGAGGCCGTGCGCAAGGACGAAGAGTTCGCGTATGTCGCCGCCTGGGAGAGCTCGGGAGATGGCCCCCACGTGCTGCACAAGGAAGACCTCGAATACCAGTTCGTCGAGATGAAGCAACGGAGTTACAAGTGAAGATCAAACTGAAGATCTGGCGTCAAGAACGGCCCGAGACCAAAGGTCGGATGGCGAAATACAGGCTGGATGATGTTTCCGAGGACATGTCGTTCCTGGAGATGCTCGATGTTCTTAACGAGAACTTGATCAACGACGGTGAAGAGCCTGTGGCCTTTGACCACGACTGCCGCGAGGGCATCTGCGGATCGTGCGGCGTAGTCATTAACGGTGAGGCCCATGGACCCGAGGTCACCACGACCTGCCAGTTGCATATGCGCTCCTTCACTGACGGCGACGAGATCGTCATCGAGCCGTGGCGGGCCGAGGGCTTCCCGGTCGTCAAGGACTTGGTCGTTGACCGCAGCGCCTTTGACCGTATCGTGCAGGCCGGCGGATTCATCTCGGCCAATACCGGAGCGGCTCCGGATGCCCACGCGACACTCGTGCCGAAGAAGAACGCCGACCGCGCCTTCACCGGTGCTGAGTGCATCGGTTGCGGGGCCTGTGTCGCAGCGTGCCCGAATGCCTCGGCCATGTTGTTCATGGGTGCCAAGATCACGCACCTTGGTGAATTGCCGCAAGGTCAGCCGGAGCGCAGCGCGCGCGTTGTGGCGATGACAGAGCAGCACGACGCCGAGGGGTTCGGTGGCTGCACCAACCTGGGCGCCTGCGCCACTGCATGCCCCAAGGGCATACCGCTGACCGTGATCTCTCAGATGAACCACGACCGTCAGCGCGCCGCGCTGAACTTCAGCGACTAGCGGAGCGGTTGGCCGAGCGTGCCGTCGGTGCCGTCAATGACGCGGCGACCGCGCAGCACGACCCACCCGATGGCTGCTTGGACCAACGCGGGCAAGATTATCAACGCCCACAGCAGCATTTCCCCGGCTAGGCCGAAGGCGAGATAGCTGCCGCAGATCCACGCTGCCAGGCGACCCCTCGGGAAGTGGCCTGGCCGTAGGTGGTTTCTTAGGGCTGAACTCACGATGTCGTCGCAGCGACGGCTGGCCGACGATAAACACCAGCACGACCACCCGGATCCCGTCGCCAGGCCGGCGAAGAGGCTCATGGCCGCAGCCATCTGGATTTCTTCCCGGCACCACTTCTACGGTCGTGATTGCCAGCGCACCAGCGATCGCGACGAGGAACCTCAAGAGGTAGCGCGGGCGCCCCACTCCTTGCTGTTGGCTCCGGCGTCTTCCCAGGGCAGGGCCATCTCTTCGCCGTAGGTTTCGCGCCACGTGCGCAGCCAGCAGGCTGATACCCATCGGAGGAGTTGGGTCCCGATCTCGTCGTCGGGCGACAGCAGCGAGCCGTGCGCCTGTGTCATCACACTTCAGTCAAACGCTGGCGCCCCACTGTGAGGGCGGCGCTCATGCTGGTTACATAGGCCTTCAGTTCCACCCGGCCGGCGCCGGTCAATTCGTAGGGTCGCCTCCGGCCTTGTGGTGCAGCCCGAACCACGAGCCCTTGGCCGATCATTCGGTCCAAGATGCCGTAGAGGGTGCCGACCGCTAAGTCGCGGCCACCCGTTTTCGCTACGTCTTCGATGATTGCCGCCGGGTGCAGGGGGCCCTGCGCCAAACTGATCATTACTAACGCGCCACCGTCGCTCACGTCCATGACGGCTCCTCTGTTTTGTGGGGTAGAAGCATCGTGATCCGAACCTTCCGAATGCGAACATAACCACTACGTGGTGGCCGTGCAATACCGGTTCCCGCATCACGAAGGACACCCGGACGGTTCACGGCGTCCGGGTCCTCCCTGCCCCCCAAGATGCCTGCAGAGCTAGCGCAGCGGGCCGCTAGCGATCATGGTCACGATGGTCGATCTTGGACATCGGCGCGTGGACATCTGCACTAGGCATCTATGACGATACCGACCCAACGCGTGTCGAGGATCAGCCACAGTTCTTCTGGACCTCTCCGCAGGGCGTGCAGTATCGAGGAGTGGAACCGCTGCCCGACGCACCATGAAGCAGCAACTAGGGTGATCGGATGCCTGGCCTCCTCGTGCTCGCCGCCACACCGATCGGCGACAGTCGGGATGCCTCACCACGGCTGGTCGAGGAATTGAGCACAGCGCCGCTCATCGCCGCCGAAGACACCCGGCGGTTGCGCAAGCTGTGCGACCGCATTGGCGTCACCTTGACCGGGCGCGTGGTGAGCTATCACGAGCACAACGAAGCCTCGCGGACCCCAGACCTCATCGCCGCACTGAATGACGACCAGCGGGTGCTGCTCGTCACCGACGCGGGTATGCCGTCGGTCTCGGACCCCGGGTACCGGCTGGTCAGCGAGGCGGTGAGTCACGGCATACCTGTGACGTGTGTCCCTGGGCCTAGTGCCGTGTTGATGGCCTTGGCCGTCTCTGGTTTACCCATCGAGAGGTTCTGTTTTGAGGGGTTCTTGCCGCGCAAGTCGGGACAGCGCGAGCGCATGATCGCGGACTTAGCCACCGAGCCGCGGACCATGGTGTTCTTTGAGGCCCCCCACCGCCTCGGCGTGATGTTGGCCGCGTTAGCCAAGGGGCTAGGAGGACACCGTCCTGCCGCCGTATGCCGTGAGCTCACCAAGACCTACGAAGAGGTCAGGCGGGGCGGGCTGGCTGAACTGGCGGCCTGGGCCAATGAGGGCGTGCGCGGCGAGATCACCATCGTGGTCGCGGGACTAGCCGCAGTTGATCCTGAAGATGTCGATATCGACGACCTTGTCGAGCGAATCGAAGAGCGGGTGGCTGCCGGGGAACGGCTTAAAGATGTCTGCCGCGATGTCGCCGCTGGTATTCAGATGAGTAGCAAAGACCTATACAGCGCAGCAGTTGCGGCTAAGCATGAGCGCACGAGTGATCGTCGCGTCTAGTCTCGACGTCAGCTAGTTGTAGTAGCCGGCTCCAGCCATCGCAGTATCACGTTGCCTTGAACGCTTACGAGCCCGCCGCCAGATGGCGAAAAAGCCCCACAGCAAGCCAATGAGCGCAAAGATCACCAAGAACGGCAAGAAGATCGCCATCAAACTCAGACCCACCGAGGCCGTGTCTTCAGCCACAGAGGCGACCGGTGCGCCGAGGCCGAAGGTGGCCCCGTTGATCAACGGTCTAATCCCGGCCTTGCCACCGTGCACGACGCCAGCGACCAAGATGCCCCCGACAGCACCAACCCACGGGTTGTCTTGCATAAATGAGGACCCTTGCTCCAGGTCGTCGGCGGCCTGCGTGGCCGCGAAGATGAGACCACCGGTGGCGGGCCTGATAAATGTCCCGAACGCGTCGTTGATGTGGTCGACAATGGCGATCTTGTCAAGCACCATTTCGCTCATCAGCAGCACACTCGCGGCGCCGATCGCGTAGTTGGACTCAATCCAGCCGAACTGTGCCGGAAGGTTCAACACGTCCGTGAAGCGAGCCGTGAGGGCAAGGATCAAGAACGGAATGTAGGCGTTAAGCCCGGCGGCTGCGGAAAGCCCAGTCCCAGTCAGTGCAGCGAGCACAATATCGACCTCCTTGATCCGACTGCTTCGTCAACGACGAACGCTTCCAGTGAAGCACGCCCAACTGAGACGCCGGTGATGACGCGTTGGTTCCCCTTAAAACGCCACCTTGGGTATGCGGATGATCTGGCCCACGGCGATCACGTCCGGGTCGGGGATGGTGTGAACATTGGCCGCCACCAGCAGCGGGAAGTCCGATCCGTTGCCCAACTTTGCGGCCGCGATGGACCACAGTGTGTCACCGCCGCGGACCGCATACTCGTCGTAGGCGGCGAAGCCGGGCAGGAGCTGTGAGCCGAGCAAAACCGGGATGATGGTCTCGTCCTCGCGTCCGCCATCGTCGGTCGGGGGTTGGTGGAAGACGTGGACGAACACGCGGGGCAGGGTAAAACTGGCCCCCGAGACGTCGATCTCGGTCTGGAACTGGGCGTGACCTCCGAAGCCGTCGCCGGTCGTGAAGAATGACTCGACGGAGTCGTGACCTTCGGTGACCTCGATCTGGTAGTTGGCCTCGAACGCGCCACCGGCGACACCGGAGATGCGGATGACATCAGTGAGTAGGTCGTAGGGCTGGGGCTGCTGGACGGTGATGGACATGCGGTTCCTCTCGTTGGTGCCTACGAGACGCGGGAGGACGTCTTGATACCTCGACTTGCGGAATGCGCCGCCGACAGGCCCGCCGAGATCGAGGTTGCGCCGCGGGTAGCCCAAGGCTTACGCCTGCAAGCCCTGCCCACTCGCGAGCGCGAAGTCGTGGTGCTCCGTCACTACCTGGACCAATCAGGGCAAGCAACCGCTGATGCCCTCGGCATCGGCCTCGGCACTGGGCAGCCACTTGCCGCGCTCCCGACACCACCACCGGCTACATCGGCTCACCAGTCATTGGGTTTATCGAGTGCACTGATCCCGATAGCTCAGGAGCGCCGAACATGATCGCGGCGTCCGTACAACCAACAGACGTGGCGGCGACCGCACGGCTTGTGACCATGACCGACGGGGTCATCACCGCAGAGGATCTGCCAGACCCCATCGTTACGGACATCGGTGACGGGTTGTCGTTCGGGGCCGTGCCCCTTGGGCCAGTGCAGACAGTGATCCCTGCGAGCTTCCAGGGGGTGGACCTAGACGGCGATGGCGTCGTTGATGAGCCACCACCCTTCACGGACTGAGCCCGACGAGCGCACGGCATACCTGCGGGTGTTCCGTGTGCTGGTGCGTCAGGGCGGCGATCAGGCGCACCTAGACTCGACCCTTGTGACCCACGTCTTATCTGCTGTTGCCTGGCCCTATGCGAACGGCCCCCGCCACCTCGGCCACGTTGCCGGGTTTGGGGTTCCATCTGACGTGTTCAGCCGGTATATGCGCATGGCTGGCCACGACGTGCTGATGATCTCGGGCACCGACGAGCACGGCACCCCGATCCTGGTGGCCGCCGATCAGTTGGGCGTGACGCCGCGCGAATTGGCCGACACCAACAACCGGATGATCGTGCAAGACCTCGTTGACCTCGGCGTTTCCTACGACCTGTTCACCCGCACCACCACGGCCAACCATTACGAAGTTGCGCAAAAGATGTTCCTCGCGGTGCACGCGGGCGGCTACATGGTGGAGCAAACGACGTTCGGCGCGATTAGCCCCTCGACCGGGCGCACCCTTCCTGACCGGTACATCGAGGGCACTTGCCCCATCTGCGGGTATGCCGACGCGCGCGGCGATCAGTGCGACAACTGTGGCAATCAACTCGAGGCCACAGAACTGAAAGACCCGCGCAGCAAGATCAACGGCGAAACGCCGACGTTCGTCGAGACGCAGCACTTCTGCCTCGACCTGCCCGCCCTGGCCGAAGCCCTGGGGGAGTGGCTGGACGACCGCGCCTCATCCGGTCTGTGGCGGACCAACGTCATCAAGTTCAGCCAGAACATCCTCGAAGAGATCCGGCCGCGAGCGATGAGCCGCGACATCGACTGGGGCATCCCGATCCCGCTGGACGGCTGGCGCGAAGAGCCCACCAAGCGGCTCTACGTGTGGTTCGACGCGGTCATCGGCTACCTCTCGGCCTCGATCGAGTGGGCTCGGCGCCTCGGCGATGACGAGCGCTGGCGCGAATGGTGGAACGACGCCGACACCCTGTCTTACTACTTCATGGGCAAAGACAACATCACCTTTCACTCCCAGATTTGGCCGGCCGAGTTGCTGGCGCACAACGGGCGGGGCACGCGCGGGGGAGAGGTCGGCCCCTTCGGTGAGCTGCAACTCCCCACCGAGGTCGTCAGCAGCGAGTTCCTCACCATGGAGGGTCGCCAGTTCTCCTCCAGTCGCGGCGTCGTGATCTACGTCAACGACGTGCTGGAGCGTTACCAGGTGGATGCCCTGCGCTACTTCCTGTCCGCGGCAGCTCCCGAAAGCAACGACTCCGACTTCTCGTGGCCTGAGTTCGTGAAGCGCACCAACAACGAGTTGGTCGCCGGTTGGGGCAACCTGGTCAACCGCACCGCCACGATGATCGCCAAGAATGTCGGTTCGATCCCTGCAGCGGTTGAGTTTGAGTCCGTGGACCAGGCGCTGATGGACGCGATTACCGAAGGCTTCGACACCGTGGGCGGCCTCATCGCCGCGCACCGCCAACGGGCCGCGCTGACCGAAGCGATGCGCCTGGTCGGGGAGGCCAACGCCTACGTTTCGACCACCCAGCCCTTCAAACTCAAAGGCGAAGACCAGCGGGAGCGCCTGCATACGGTGCTGCACGTGTTGGCCCAGGCCGTCGTCGACCTGAACACGATGCTCAGCCCCTTTTTGCCGCACTCGTCCAACGCAGTACACACGGCGCTCGGCGGCGACGGTGACTTCATGCCGATGCCGTATAGCGAAGAGGTGCACGACCTCGACGAGCCCGACCGGTCGACATACCCGATCATCACCGGTGACTACAGCGCCATGCCGCCGTGGGCGCCTCGGCCCGTGGTGGTGGGTGCACCGGTGGCCAAGCCGACCCCGATCTTCACCAAGCTCGACCCTAGCGTGGCTGACGAAGAGCGCGCCCGCCTCGGGCTCGGCGCTGCTGACCCCGCTTGAGTTGATCTGATGCCGCCTGCTGAGCGCCCGCTTGCCCCGGAGCCGTTGCCCATCGCAGTGGTCGACAACCACTGCCACCTCGACATCTCGCGCGACGATCACCCTGCGACTCCGCTATACGAGGCGCTGGCTGCCGCCAAGGCCGTCGGTGTAGATCGGGTGGTTCAGATCGGATGCGACTTGACCAGCGCCGCGTGGACCGTGAGTGTTCTCGACGACCATCCCGAAGTGCTGGGCGGAGTGGCGATCCACCCCAACGGTGCCCCGGATCTCGTGGAGGCGGGTGCCTTAGAGGACGCACTCGCCCAGATCGAGGGGTATGCCGCACACCCGCGCGTCCGCGTGATCGGCGAGACTGGCTTGGACTACTTCCGGACCGGGCCTTCAGGGGTGGCGGCCCAACACGAGTCCTTCCGGCGGCACATCGACATCGCCAAGCGCTGCGGCACCGCGTTGCAGATCCACGACCGGAACGCCCACGACGACGTATTGCGGATCCTGGCCGAAGAGGGGGCCCCGGATCGCACCGTGTTGCACTGCTTTTCCGGGGACATGGAGATGGCCCGCGAATGTGTGCGGCGCGGCTACTTTTTGTCCTTCGCGGGGCCGGTGACGTTCAAGAACGGCACCGAGCTGCGGAACGCATTATCGGTCGTGCCCACCGAGCACCTGCTCGTTGAGACCGACGCGCCCTATCTGACTCCGAGCCCACACCGCGGCCGCAGCAACGCGCCATACCTCGTGCCGTTGACCGTTCGGGCGATGGCCGAGACCCTCAACGTCGACCTCGAAACTCTGTGTCAGGCACTGTCAGACAACAGCGAGGCTGTTTACGGGCCCTGGTAACGGATGGGTTTGTGCTGCGGCCTGCGGATCGGAGGGCTCCGTCGCCGAGGCACCCCAGGCCGCCCACGCCTGACCCCACCCAAGAGGTGGAGCACAGTTTCGGATTAGGCGAGCCTTCGCCGCAGAAGACGACTCGACGGCGGTCGCCAATGATGGCGACGAGCCGTTCGAGCCGTTGTTCTTGTATGCGCTGGTCCAGGCTGATGGCGGCGAGGGCGAGCGGATGTTCGATTACTTAGACGGGCTGGAGCTCTTATTCGACACGATTGCCCCTGGGGATAGCTACGAGTTCGACGAGGCCTACGGAGTGCCTGAGGACGAAGTGACCATGAAGGTGACGCCCGACTTCTCCTAGGACGAGGCCCTCTTCAGCAGATAGCGGCCTGTGAATTGAGCGCTCCGGCACTCAACCGGCAGGTCAGAACTCGTGGCGTCCCTTTCGGTCCGCGATCCAGTCTGTCAATCTAAGCCGATGCGGACCAAGAGTGCGGGCGATCACAACTACGACTTCGACCTAGCGGTGATCGGGTCGGGCCCGGGTGGACAGAAGGCGGCGATCGCCGCGGCCAAACTCGGCAAGAGGGTTTGCGTTATCGAACGCACCCAGATGGTCGGCGGGGTATGCGTCAACACGGGCACCATCCCCAGCAAGACGTTGCGGGAGGCCGTCGTCTATTTGACCGGTATGCAGATGCGCGAGCTCTACGGTGCGTCCTACAAAGTGAAGGACGACATTGCGATCACCGACCTCACCAGCCGGTTGCAGCACGTGGTTGGCCGCGAGATCGAGGTCATCCGTGCGCAGTTGATGCGCAACCACGTCGAGTTGATTCCCGGGACGGCTTCGTTCACCGATCCGCATACGCTCAGCGTGGACGGCGACGGGGGAGCGAGCGACCGAGTGCTCAGCGCCGACAAGATCATCATCGCCACCGGCACCACTCCCGCGCGGCCCCCGCACATCACCTTCGACGGGGTGCGGGTGCTTGACTCCGACGAAATCCTGACGCTCGACAGGGTGCCCGACTCGTTGGTCGTTGTCGGGGCCGGCGTCATCGGCGTCGAATATGCCTCGATCTTCGCTGCGCTTGGCACGCGGGTCACGCTGATCGAGAAGCGGCCCCAGATGCTCGACTTCTGCGACCCCGAGATCATCGAGTCCCTCAAGTTCCACCTGCGCGATCTTGGGGTGTCCTTCCGCTTCGGGGAGGAGGTCGCTTCGGTGTCCAGCTCGCAGCACGGCACGATGACGATGCTGGCCTCCGGCAAGCGCATCGCTGCTGAAGTCGTCATGCACTCCGCCGGTCGCCAAGGCAATACCGACGCCCTCAACCTGGAGCACGCCAACCTCGAAGCTGACGAGCGCGGGCGGCTGAGCGTCACCTCCCACTTCCAGACTCCCGTGAAGCACATCTATGCGGTGGGTGACGTGATCGGCTTCCCCGCGTTGGCAGCAACCTCGATGGACCAAGGTCGGCTGGCGGCCTCGCACGCCTTTAACGAGCCCGCGAACGAACTGCAGGATTTGCAGCCGATCGGGATCTACACCATTCCCGAGATTTCCTACTGCGGGAAGACCGAGCTCCAACTCACCGAAGAATCTGTGCCGTTCGAGACCGGCATCTCCCGTTACCGCGAGTTGGCGCGCGGGCAGATTGTGGGCGACTCCTACGGCATGCTTAAGCTGATCGTGCACACGGAGACCCGCGAAATCCTGGGTGTCCACGTCTTCGGCACCTCAGCGACCGAGTTGGTGCACATCGGCCAGGCGGTGATGGGCTGTGGTGGCAAGGTCGACTATCTGGTGGACACGGTGCTGAACTACCCCACGTTGTCCGAGGCCTACAAGGTGGCTGCGCTCGACGTCGCCAACAAACTCCGTGCGGTCGCTCAGCTAACTCGCGCAATGGCGGGAGACACGGGTCATTCGGTTAAGGCCACCAACGGCTCTTCGGCGTCGAAGACTGGCAAGGACGCAGTTAACGACGCAGAGGTCGAGGTCGCCCACGAGAAGGAGCCCGTCGCCTAGCTGCAGGGCGGGACGTGGGTGCACAGTGCACCGAGAGTTGTCTCAGCGTGGCGCCGCATACGGACGGACCAAGCAAAAGGGGTGACCAGCGGGGTCGAGAAACACACGGAACTGGTCGGGGCTCGTCTGCTTGTCGGTCTTGGTCGCTCCGAGAGCCAGGACCTGAGGCTCGGCAAGGTAGTGCTCGATCTGCTGGAAGGCGAGATGGCCCTGATCGGTATGCACTTCCACCCACTCACCGTCCTGGTGGCGGCTGAGTTCACCTAAGCGATGCCAGGGCCAGCCGGCGACAGGCGAGGCGTTAGCCACGGAGGTCGCGGCGATTAAAGGCCGGGACGGCCGCGCCTATCAGCACTAACGATATGGCGATGAGCACACCAGCGTCAGCCCACGGAATACCGTTGATCAGCGGATCACTGCCCAGATAGAAGTGGAACGGCGAGAGGACCGCCCAGTCGGCATACCGATCGGACAACGGCAAAAACGACTGCAGCACGTATGCCGTCAGCCCCGCCAGGGCAGCAGTCCCGGTCGCCCAACGGACCCGGCCGGTCGCGGCGCTGACCAACAGGGCAAGCGAGCCGAACACGGCACCGAGCAGGGTCACTAACAGGCACGTCGCCGCGAGGTTGACCAGCGACACGTCGAGGCCACCCAGCAACACCCCAGCAACACTGCCTACCCACGTCATGAGCCCCACGACGGCGGTGAGGGCCACCATGGCAGCTGCTTTCTCGAGCACCAAGCGGCGTCGGGAGATGGGGCTGGCTAGCAGTAAGCCTATGGTGTGCAGTTCTTCTTCGCCCGCCAGCGCCTTCGCGCCGATCGTGGCCGTCAGCACGATCATCGCGATCGGCACGGTGATGGAAAAGACCTCGCCCTGCAAGAAACCTTGGGCGGTGGACATATCGACCCCGCCGACCATCGAGATGAGTTCATCGGGGAGCTGTGTGAAGAGCTCGCCGATCCCATCCGGCAAGAACGTGTAGAAGATCGGCATCAACAGGGCCATGTACAAGGCGATGGCGCCAATAACAGTAGTCAGCCCCTGATGATCCGACACGGTTTTCGTCGTGATGGACGACACGCGGCTTTGACCGCCGACGCGGTTGGCCAACGCTGCTGTCTTGGGATGGGCGCGCAACCGATCAAACAGTGTGACTCGACCACCCCCGGCTCGCAGATCGCGTCGATTCACGCCCACGACACTGACGCCCATGAGCACCGCCGACAACCCGAGTAAGACGACCAGGTGCAACGCGGCGATTCCGTTTACCCCGGGGGCCGAGGCGTTGAAGTAGTACCAAGGGAAGAAACGCGCCACCACGTCACCGCTGGCGATCAGCGGCAGCGTGGAGGTGGCGAGCCACGAGACCACCATGAACGAGCCCGAGATCCCTGCGGCTAGCGCACTTTGCCCCGTCCACGCGCCGATGGCCAACGCAAGCATTCCCCAGAAGAGCGCGTTGCTCCACAGGTGCACGACGAGGGCGCCGACGGCCACCCCGTCGATGCTCGTGCCGACGAGTGCAGGCACAGCCAGACCGGCCGCATACAGCAGGAGGGCACCTACGCCGGTGAGTGCGAGCAAGGCAGCGATCTTGGACGCCACGACCTGCGTGCGGCTGCGCGGATTGCCCAGGAGCAGGCTGAGCGTGCCGGACTGTTCTTCGCCGGCCACTGCGGCAGTGCCAATGCCGATGGCCAGCCCGGCCAACGTCATGGCACCCATCAGGTTGTACATCGCGCCGTAGGCGATCCCGCCGACGCCGCCAGACTCCGGCGAGATCCCCATGCTGTCGAGCAGAGCCGGCGGCAATTCGTAGTAGAACGACAGATCCAGGTCCGCATACACGAGCATCGCGAACCACAACATGAAGGCGATGGCCAACGACCCGATGAGTATGCCGACCACCCGGTCGCGCACAGAGAAGGTGAACACGGAGCGCAACATCAGTCCTTCGCCTCGGCACCGCGGTAGTACGCCAGGAAGATCTCCTCGAGGTCGGCTTCCTCGCTGTTGATATCCACTAGGTGGTGGCTCCCGGTGGCGACACCGAGCAACTCGTCCATGTTGCCGTCGAAGGCGAGGCAGACGGAATTGTCGTGGGTCTCGACATCGCGGGTGCCTTCGATGGAGGCGAAATCTGCGGCCGGGACCGGAGCATCGAAGACCAACTCGAGCCGGCGCATGGCCTTGGACCGCAGGTCGTGGACTCGCTCGACGTTGATTAAGGTGCCGTCGCGGATGATGCCCACTCGATCGGCGGAGCGTTGCACCTCCGAGAGCGTGTGGCTGGATAGGAAGACGGTCTTCCCGTCGGCCGCGAGCTCGCGCATCATGGCCTGAAACTCCTGCTGCACCAGCGGGTCGAGACCGGTGGAGGGCTCGTCCATGATGATCAGCTCGGGGCGGTTCATGAAGGCCTGGATGAGCCCGACCTTCTGCCGGTTACCGGTCGAATAGTCCGCGACCTTCTTACTCAGGTCGGCGTTGAGGCGCTGAGCCAACTCATCGACATACGTCCAGTTGACGCCGCCGCGCAGGTTGGCGAAGTACGTCAGCGTGTCCTTGCCGGTGAGTTTGGGATACATGGCGAGGTCGCCGGGCAGGTAGCCGACGTGCCGCCGGATCTCGACGGCGTCACGATGGGTGTCTAGGCCGAGGATGCTGGCCGTCCCCCTGCTGGGCCGGATGAGGTCCAGGATGGTGCGGATCATCGTGGTTTTTCCCGCGCCGTTGGGGCCAAGGAAGCCGAAGACTTCACCGCGGTTGACGGTCAGGTCTAGGTCACGCAACGCCTGCACGCCACCGAAAGTCTTGGTCAACCCCTGGGTTCGGATGGCCGGGGCGCTCGCGTCGGTCTTCATACCGACTCCTCCGCGGTCTGCGGAGTGCTCCAGTTGTCGCGGATGCGCCCGTCGGTGAAGAGACCGTCGGTATAGATATCGAGCATGGGTTGGGTCACCTTGATGAGGGCGTCGATGTGGTCATCGGCACCGAGCACGCGTTGTGCGTGGTGTTGGAGCAGCAGCTGGCCGAGGTCCGCATTCAGCAGTGCCGCCGCCCTGGCCGCCTCGTCGGCTGTAGGTCTGATGAGACCGGCGGCTTCGCCGGCCCGCAGGAAGTCGATGGCATCTCGATGTAGCCGGTCGTAGAGATTGCGCCCCACCGTCGCATCTTCGGTGAGCGCACGCGAGAGGTAGGTCATCGCGGGCGCGAATCGCTCGGCGTAAGCGCGCATCTCCGGCTCGCTTTGCGTCCTGTTCTGAGCGATAGCGGCGAACGTGTCTTCCCGGATCTGATCGGCCAGATGCTCATCGATCACTTCGCGCAGCCCTTCTTTGGAGCCGAAGTGATGAACGACGAGAGCGGCCGAGACGCCGGCTCGTGAGCCGATCGTTCGCATGGTTGTGGCTTGGAATCCTTGCTCGCCGAACAGGTGCATGGCCGCGTCACGAATGCGGGCGCGGGCGGTGAGGTCTACTGAACTCATGTTCAGCATGCTAAACGAACGTTCAGTCGGCGTCAAGGGTGATGTCTGTAAGGCTGTCCCCATGACCAGCGAGAACGGCAGCGACTCATCAGCCGCGCTCTTGGGGTCCTCGCACATCCGAGAGCTGGTGCATCGCCTCGATCTGCGGCCGACCAAGGCCTGGGGACAAAACTTCGTCATCGACCCGAATACTGTGCGTCGGATCGTGCGGACCGCGCAGATTAGTCCCGACGATGTCGTGGTCGAGGTTGGTCCAGGCCTGGGGTCTTTGACGCTCGGATTGATTGAGGCGGCCCCGCACGTGGTGGCTCTGGAGATTGACCCGACCTTGGCGGCGCAACTGCCCCTCACCGTCGCCGCGCACGCACCGGACCTGGCCGGACGGCTGAACGTCCTGCATACCGACGCCTTGCGACTGGAGTCGCTGGACGGTCCGCAGCCCACGGTGCTGGTCGCCAACTTGCCCTACAACGTCGCCGTGCCGGTCGTCCTGCATCTGCTCGCCCAACTGCCGACGATCACGCGGGTCTTGGTAATGGTGCAACTCGAGGTGGCTCAGCGGCTCGCCGCGCCGCCGGGCTCCAAGGTTTACGGCGTACCCAGCGTCAAAGCCGCCTGGTATGCGCAGGTGTCGCTTGCCGGTCGCATTGGCCGGAACGTCTTCTGGCCAGCGCCCAACGTGGACTCCGGATTGGTGGCGATGATCGCCCGGCCAGCGCCGCCCACGTCTGCCACCCGCGAAGAAGTGTTCGCCGTGATCGACGCGGCCTTCGCGCAGCGCCGAAAGACCCTGCGCGCGGCCCTGTCCGGATGGGCGGGCAGCGGCGCCGACGCCGAAGTGATCCTGCGCGCTTCCGGGGTGGACCCTGGCGCTCGCGGCGAGCAACTCACGATTGCCGACTTCGCGGCGATCGCCGCAGTCGCAAGGGAGGCCACCGTATGAAGTCGGGTCTGAGAGCGCTTGCGCTCAGTGTCGCGAGCACTACGAAGATCTCGACAATGTCGAGACCGAACCACTCGACTCCCTTGTTGTTTCGGTCGCCGAGGCCACCAGCTCAAACATGGAGGTTACGGGGGTCAAGGTGTCCTACATCGTCTCGGGCGAAGACGGTCTCGACGTCATCTACTACCGGGGTACGCCGTGCCACGGGCTACCTCACCTAGGGTGGTCGCCATGAGTGAGGTCACCGGGCGTCAACGCGTCAGCGTTCAAGTGCCGGGCAAGATCAACCTGCAACTTTCCGTGGGTCCGCGCCGCGACGATGGCTATCACGAATTGGTTACCGTTTTCCAAGCGGTCAGCCTCTATGACATCGTCCACGTCGAGCCAGCCAAGGCGTGGTCAGTGAGCGTGAGCGGCCCCCAAAGCGACAGCGTTCCGGTGGATGGATCCAACATCGCACTGCAGGCTGCGCAGGCACTGGCTCAGCGAGCCTTGAAGATCCTCGACGCCGACGCGACGTCGTTGATCGCGCCGGTGTCGATCATCATCGAGAAGCACATCCCTGTGGCTGCTGGGATGGCCGGGGGATCTGCCGATGCCGCCGCGACGTTGGTCGCCTGTGCGCACCTGTGGGGCTTGGAGGCGGCGCGCGAAGACCTCGAGGTCGTGGCGGGTGAGTTGGGGGCCGACGTGCCGTTCCTGCTGCACGGTGGCACTGCTGTGGGCACTGGTCGCGGGGACGACATCACGCCGGTATTGGCCCAGGGAGAGGCGCATTGGGTGCTTTGGATCAGCGGTGGCGAAGGCCTATCCACTCCGGCGGTGTATGCCGAGTTCGACCGGTTGCACGAGCCAGTCGACCCACCGTCCCCCGAGCTGTCCCCCGAGTTGGTCGCGGCCCTGCGCACCATGGACCCGGTGGCCATGGGGCCCGCGCTGCACAACAACCTCGCCCCAGCCTCGTTGTCGCTGCAACCCGCGCTGCAAGATGTTCTCGATGCCGGACGTGACCTGGGTGCTCTCGGTGCCTTGGTGTCGGGGTCCGGTCCGACAGTGGCCTTCCTCGTGGGCTCGCAGGCGGGTGCTCTCGATTTGTCGATGGGTCTCGCTGCGCGCGGCCCCCGCGGGGAGATCGTCCGGGTCACGGGGCCAGTGCCCGGGGCTCATGTCATCGATTCTCGGGGACGCGGATCACGTTTGGGCAGCCACTAGATGGCTCCGTTGGTCGCACTGGATCGCGCTAGCCTCATGCTGGGTATCCAAGAACTTCTCAACGCCGTCTCGCTCGGCATCTCCGCGGGGGAGCGGATCGGAGTCGTCGGACGTAACGGTGGCGGGAAATCCACGTTGCTACGGGTCTTCGCCGGTGTGCAGCAGCCGGACTCGGGTCGCGTAGTGCGCAGCAACGGTGTGAGCGTCGGCATGCTGATTCAGACGGATGAGATGCCTGAGGGTGCCGTCGTCGCCGATGTGGTTTTAGACGGCTTGGTCGAGCACGAATGGGCGGGGGATTCGCGTGTTCGCGAGATCATCACCGGCCTTCTGGGTGACCTCGACGCGACCGACTTCGGCGGCTGGCACAACCCGGTTGCGGCGATGTCAGGGGGTGAGAAACGTCGCTTGTCGTTAGCCCGGGTGCTGATCGCCGACCCCGACTTGTTGTTGCTCGATGAGCCCACCAACCACCTCGACGTCGAAGGCGTCGCGTGGCTGGCGACATACCTCGCGGATCGCCGACCCCGCGCCGGTGGCGGCGACAAGGCACTGCTGGTGGTCACGCACGACCGGTGGTTCCTCGACGAGATCTCCACCCGGACGTGGGAGGTGTCCAACGCGGACGTCCATACTTACGACGGGGGGTATGCCGCCTACGTGCTCGCGCGGGCCGAGCGCGACCGCGTGGCTGCCGTGACCGAAGAGCGACGGGTCAACCTGGTCCGCAAGGAGCTGGCTTGGCTGCGCCGTGGGCCGCCCGCCCGGACCAGCAAACCGAAATTCCGGATCGACGCTGCTGAAGATCTCATCGCTGCCGAGCCGCCCGCCCGCAACGAGGTCGAGTTGGTGCGATTTGCCACCACGCGTTTGGGCAAAGACGTCTTCGACCTGATCAACGCCTCGCTGATGTTGGGCGACCGGCTGATCCTCGATGACGTGACCTGGCGGATCGGTCCCGGCGATCGATTTGGTGTCGTTGGCGTGAACGGGGCCGGTAAGTCCACGCTGTTTGCGGTGCTGCGTTCACTGGTGGCGGTCGAGTCCGGCAAGCTCAAGACCGGCAAGACCGTGCAGATCGCCTGCCTGTCGCAGGACCTGAACGAGCTTGCGCAGGTGGCCGGGATGACCGTGATCGATGCCATCACCTCGGTGCGCTCGTTCACCACGATTGGCGGCAAGGAGGTCACTGCGTCGCAACTGGCGACGCGGTTGGGGTTCACCGGCGGGCGGCAGCAGTCCCGGGTCTCTGACCTTTCCGGTGGTGAGCGGCGGCGGTTGCAGTTTGTCCGTTTGCTGATGGATGAGCCGAACGTGCTGATGCTCGACGAGCCGACCAACGACCTCGACATCGAGACGCTGACCTCGATGGAAGATGTGCTCGACGGCTGGGCCGGCACGCTGCTGGTGATCTCGCACGACCGCTACCTGCTGGAACGCATGACCGATCGGCACATGGCCATGCTGGGCGACGGGTCGCTGCGCGATCTGCCTGGTGGCGTCGAGCAGTATCTGAAACTTCGCAAGGCAATGACCTCCGGTGGTTTTATCCGCACCTCTGCACCTAAGGCACCCTCGAAGCCGTCTGCTTCCGCGGCCCCACCTGCTTCGGCTTCAGCGACCAGGGAGGCCCGCAAAGCCGTGGAGCGGATCGAGCGGCAACTGGCGACGGTGACCCGCCGCGAGGGTGTGCTGCACGACAAGATGATCGTCGCCGCTACCGATGCCACCGCGATGACGCGCCTGAGCGCCCAGCTGAGCGATCTGCATACCGAGAAGGAAACCCTCGAGCTCGCATGGCTCGAGGCCGCCGAACTCGTCGACTAGCCGCCGCCTTCTCTCCCCGCACTACACCACCGGCTCGCTGCTGCATTGTGGCGCGTTGCGTGCATTGCGTCTTGCTGCAGCAATACGCAATGCACAGACCGCAGCGCAATGGGTTGTCCACACCTCAGCGCCGTCCACAGGGTCAACCCAGACTGGGTCATAGGTTGAGACGCTCTCCTCATGTGTGCGCCACGATTCCTGACGGCCAACTCGAATGGAGTGTTCACGCGCCAAGCCGCGCTCTCAGCCGGCCATTCCGACCGTGATCTTCGCGACTGGGTCAGCCAAGGTGTAGTCAGACGCATGTATCGGGGCGTATTCGCGGTCGGCGAGCCACCGGCATACGGAGCAGAGCAACTGGTGGAGCGGGCTCGTGCCATCGCCTGCCGTCATCCGGACAACCTCGCCTTGAGTCACCAATCTGCTCTGGCGCTGCACGGCATCGCGCTGCATGGCGTCCCGCGAAGTACCTATGCCGTCCGGCTTGGTGGGGGAGCCCGTTCAGGGCCAGATCTTCACGTTGTCCGGCCCCGCGCTGTGCCACCCATGACTCACGTCAACGGTCTGATCGTGGTGACTCCTGAGGCAGCCGTCGTGCAGGTAGCCAACACCTTCGGGCTGCAGCCAGGGCTTGTAGCTGCAGATTCCGCGCTGCACAGACGACTGGTCACCAAGGCGTCCCTGGCCGTGGAGGTCGAACGGGCAGGTCAGACCGCAGGTATATCCGTGTCTCGCATAGTGCTAGCACGTTGCCGGATGGACGCGGAGTCTCCGGGTGAGAGCCGGCTGCGGCTGATCGTGGAGGACCTCGGGTATGCCGTTGAGCTCCAATATCCGATCCTGACAAGGCCAGGCCAATTGCCGTTTGCCTTCGCAGATCTACGGCTTGTCGGCCACCGCTGTTTGCTCGAGTTCGACGGTGCGGTCAAATACGAAGGTGTCTCCGGAAAGGCTGCCCTCATGGCCGAGAAGGTGAGGGAAGACCGCATACGCCGCTTAGGGTGGGGTTTGGAGCGTGTGGTGTGGGATGACCTCAATAACCCGCGTCAGTTGGGCCTGCGCATTGCCGCCGTCGCCGGCTTGGGTTGAACAAGCGAGCGGCGCCTCAAAGCGCGCTGCACTGTGTGCATTGCGGATCGCTGCAGCAAGACGCAATGCGCACAAAGCGCCACAATCCGGGGGACCGAGGCGCGCAGGCGGGCTGGGTATGCGGGCAGGCTGGGGTGGTTAGTTGGACTTGGGGTTGGTGCGCAACGACGGCTGAGTCTCGAGACCGGCCAGTCCGTTCCAGGCCAGGTTCACCAGGTGAGCAGCCACATCCTGTTTTTTGAAGCGCCGAGAATCGAGCCACCAACCGCCTGGCATGGCCACCATGCCGACCAGCATCTGTGCATACAGCGGCGCAGTCTTCGGGTCTAGCCCTTGCCTCTTGAACTCTGCGGCCAAGATGTGCTCGACCTGCGAGGCCACATCGCTAATGAGCGACGCGAACGACCCAGTGGACTGCCCCGGCGGAGAGTCTCGGACCAAAATGCGGAAGCCGTCGGTAGAGGACTCGATGTAATCCAGGAGCGCCAAGGCCGCCCGCTCCAACAGGGCCCGCGAGTGCAACGAGGCACTCAACGCCTCGGTGATCGCGGCGAGCAGCTTTTGCAGCTCACGGTCCACTACCACGGCATACAGCCCCTCTTTGCCACCGAAGTGCTCATAGATCACCGGTTTCGACACCTCAGCAGAGGCGGCGATCTCCTCGACCGTAGTGCCCTCAAACCCCTTCTCAGCAAACAGCCTTCGCCCGATATCGATCAGTTGTTCACGCCGTTGGGCACCGGTCATCCGGTGCCGAGACGACGTGCTGATCTTGCTCGAAGGGGAACTCACACCTGCCATCATGCCAACTCGTCAAGCCCTCGACTGTGCCATCGCCGCGCGCTGCCTTAGAATCGTCTCGCTTCCCGGGTTGCCGGGACGTTCCCCGGTTGGTCTGCTGGTAGGGCCCGCCTGACTTTGAATCAGGACAAGCGACGTTGGTTCGATTCCAACCCGGGGAGCCGCAATGGTCTGGAACGGGCGGTAGGGTCGGGCATCGTGACTAGTCAACCGGCCGCCGTCATCATTCTTGCTGCGGGCGAAGGCACCCGCATGAAGTCTGCGACCCCGAAGGTGTTGCACACCATCGGTGGACGCACGCTCCTAGGCCACGCGGTGTATGCCGCCCGCGAGGTCAACGCTGCGCACTTGAGCGTCGTGGTGCGACACCAGCGCGATCTTGTGGCTGAGCATGTCGCCGAGCTCGACCCGCAGGCGGTGATCGCCGACCAGGATGAGGTCAAGGGCACCGGTCGTGCGTGTGAATGCGGTCTCGATGCGCTGCCCGCTGATCTGTCGGGCACCGTCGTGGTCACGATGGGCGATGTGCCGTTGCTGACCGGCGAGACGCTGAGCGCGCTGACCGAACAACACGAAGAGACCAACTCGGCGGTCACCGTGATGACGGCCGAGTTGGCTAACCCGGCCTCCTACGGGCGCATCGTGCGCGATGACGCGGGGGAGGTGTCGGCCATCATGGAGTTCAAAGACGCGCTCGCTGCCCGCGAAGCAGGCGGCGAGAACGCCCACGTCGTCGACATCCGCGAGATCAACTCCGGTATCTACGCCTTCGACCTTGGGGTGCTGCGGTCGGCGCTGGCTGAGGTTACGACGGACAACGCCCAGGGAGAGAAGTACCTGACCGACGTCCTGGCCATCGCTCGCCGTGACGGGGGTCGCGTGTCGGCATACCTGGTGGAGGATGTGTTGCAGACCGAGGGCGTCAACGACCGCGTGCAACTCGCTGAGCTCGGGCGCGTCATGAACACACGGTTGGTGAAGCACTGGATGCGCCAAGGGGTCAGCATCCCCGACCCGTCAACGGTCTGGATCGACGCCGACGTCACCATCGGCCAAGACAGCACCATCTTTCCGGGCACCCAACTGAAGGGCGCGACCACCATCGGCATTGGCGCGAAGGTCGGCCCTGACACCACCTTGACCAGCGTGGAGGTCGGCGACAACGCCACCGTGATCCGCACGCACGGCGAGCTTGCGGTCGTGGGGGCCGGTGCCAGCGTCGGTCCGTTTGCCTATCTGCGCCCAGGTACGGACCTCGGCGTCGACGGCAAAATCGGAACGTTCGTCGAGACCAAGAACGCACAGATCGGCGAGGGCACGAAGATCCCGCACCTGACCTACGTGGGGGACGCCACCATCGGTTCCCACTCCAACATCGGTGCCTCGAGCGTGGTCGTGAACTACGACGGGGTCAACAAGCACCGCACTACGATCGGCAGCCACTGCCGGATGGGCAGCGACACCATGTATGTCGCACCCGTCACTATCGGCGATGGGGCTGGTTCGGGTGCAGGCACCGTGATCAGGCGCGATGTGCCAGCGGGGGCCTTGGCCGTCACCGTCGCCAAACAACGCAATATTGAAGGCTGGGCCCAGGCGAAGCGCGCTGGCACCGCCCAGGCGCAAGCCGCCGAAGCTGCCGCAGAGCCCCCCGCTGGTGCACCTGAATACACAGACCCGAACTCCACCGATGGGACGCCCCAGGCATGAGCGGAATCCTGCGCGCCACGCAGAAGAACATGATGGTGTTCACCGGCCGGGCCCATCCGGCTTTGGCGGCTGAAGTTGCGATGAATCTGGACACCGAGTTGGTGCCGACCCTGGCGTATGAGTTCGCCAACAGTGAGGTCTTCGTCCGCTTCGAAGAATCGGTACGCGGCTGCGATGCCTTCGTGATCCAGAGCCACGCGGCGCCGATCAACAAGTGGATCATGGAGCACCTGATCATGGTCGACGCGCTCAAGCGCGCGTCGGCCAAGCGCATCACCGTCGTGCTGCCGTTTTACGGATACGCACGCCAAGACAAGAAGCACCGTGGGCGCGAGCCGATTTCGGCCCGCCTGATGGCGGACCTGTTCAAGACTGCCGGTGCCGATCGACTGATGGCGATCGATCTGCATACGGCGCAAATCCAAGGGTTCTTTGACGGCCCGGTCGACCACTTGATGGCTATGCCGATCCTGTCGGACTACGTCAAGGAAAAGTACGGCCACGAAGACCTCGCCGTCGTCTCGCCGGACGCTGGCCGGATCAAAGTCGCCGAGCAGTGGTCTTCGCGTCTGGGTGGCGTGCCGCTGGCGTTCATTCACAAGACGCGCGACACCACCGCGCCCAATAAGTCCGTCGCTAACCGCGTCGTCGGTGAGGTCAGCGGCCGCACCTGCGTGCTGGTCGACGACATGATCGACTCGGGCGGCACCATCGCTCAGGCTGCGGACGCGCTCATGGCCGAAGGCGCGAGCAGCGTCATCATCGCCGCGACGCACGCGATCTTCTCCGACCCTGCGGTCGAGCGCCTGGGAGCGTCGGTGGCGCGCGAAGTCATCGTGACCAACACGCTGCCGCTGAGCGACGAAGCTCGTGCTTTGCCCAAGATCACTGAGTTGTCGATTGCGCCGCTGATTTCACAGGCCATCCGCCAAGTGTTCGTCGACGGCTCGGTCACGTCGATGTTCGATGGACAAGCCTGACGGGTTGGATCGCGGCGGTCAACCTGTCGTAGACTCCCTGAGTTGCCTCGGCGAGGGACGCTGCACGATCAGTTGGTAGTGATCGATGAGCTCCGTGATTCGACGCGGTGGTGGTGTGCGACACGTTCGTTCGCCGGCCTCCCCGTCGCTTCGTTGCCCTGCTGTTCGCGTCGCGCCCCGCGTCGAGGCCCACCGTTCTTTCCACACCCTGAACAGCAAAGAGAGTTTTCTATGTCAGACCAGACACATATTGCCGCTACCAAGCGCACCGAATTCGGCAAGGGCGCCGCCCGCCGTGTGCGCCGCGCCGACAAGGTTCCTGCGGTCCTGTACGGCCACGGCACTCCGCCGCTGCATCTGACACTGCCGGGCCACGACATGATGATGGCGTTGAAGCACACGAACGCCGTGTTGACTCTTGACGTCGACTCCGACGAGCACTTGGCGCTGGTCAAGGATGTGCAGCGCGACCCGATCAAGCGCACCATCGAGCACGTTGACCTCGTGATCATCCGCAAGGGCGAGAAGGTCCAGGTTGACGTCTCGGTGCACCTCGAGGGCGAAGCCGCTCCCGAGACCGTGGTCAGTATGGACTACTCCGAGCTCACCATCGAGAGCGATGCCACCAGCATCCCGGAGAGCCTCTCCGTCTCCATCGAGGGTATGCAGGCCGGCACTCAGGTCCACGCTGGTCAGGTCACGCTGCCGGCTGGCGTCGAGCTGATCACCGACCCCGAAGCCCTCGTGGTCAACGTCTCGAAGGCGATCTCCGAGGAGGAGCTGGAAGCCGAGCTGGCCGAGGCCGAAGCCGACGCAGGTATCGAGCAGGACGAGCCCGACAGCGACACCGGCGACGCCGAGTCCGCCGATGGCGAAGGTGGAGGCGAAGGCGTGTCAACCGACGAAGCCTGAGCTTGAGCGACTCAGCCCGGCATCGCTTGTGGCGGTGCCGGGCTGGTCTGTTTGCTCCACCTGTGTATGCGTGAGGAGTGCGACCGATGGACTTGTGGCTGATCGTGGGGCTGGGTAATCCCGGTGCCAAATATGCGCTCAATAGACACAACATCGGCGCCATGGTGGTAGCTGAACTCTGTGCCGCTGCGGGGGTCAAGCTCGCGGCCCATAAATCACGGGCGCTGGTGGCTCAGATTCGTTTAGGCGTGCTGCCCGGTGGGTTGCCGGGACCACCGGTGGTGCTGGCTGCGCCCCAGACCTTCATGAACCTCTCGGGAGGACCGGTCGCGGCCGTGACGTCGTTCTACTCGATCCCGATCGAGCGGGTCATCGTGGTGCACGACGAATTGGACATCGACTTCGGCTCGGTGCGGCTCAAGCGCGGCGGGGGAGAAGGTGGTCACAACGGCCTTCGCTCGATCACTTCATCGGTGGGCAGCAAGGACTACGTGCGCGTTCGCCTAGGGGTCGGGCGTCCACCGGGTCGACAAGACCCGGCCGACTATGTGCTGTCGAACTTCCCGGCTAAAGAGTCCGAAGAGGTTGGCCTACTCGTCGGCGACGGGTGCGACGCCGTGAGCGACGTCATCACCCTCGGGCTCGAGGCCGCCCAGCAGCGCTTCCACTCGCGCTAAGCAGGGGGTGGCCGCACACGACCACTTTCCACGGCGATAGGCCTCGGTAGTGCGGGCTAGGCGTTGCCCGACTTCATCGCGGCTAGGCGGGCTTCGATCTCGCTGTCGTGAGCGGAGACCTCGAGGTCGGCGAACTGGTCTTCCAGACGAGTGGCGGATGCCTCCGCGCGGCCCTGCATGACGGCTTCTTCGCGGTTAATCTTGTCCTCGAAGCGAGACAATTCGCTGTTGGGGTCCAGCACGTCTAGAGACGACATCGCATTGTTGACTGTGCTCTGGGCTTCCACCGAACGGGCACGAGCAATGAGTTGCGAACGTCGACCCTTGAGGTCTTCGAGTTTCGTCTTCATGCTGACCAAGCCGGACTTCAGCTGATCCACGGTGACGTTCTGGGCCTCGATAGCCGGACGGGCCGTATTGACGTCGTCCTCGTGCTGGATCTGACGCCCGATGGCTAGTTTGGCCAGGCCGTCGAACTTGTCGGCACCCGCCAAGTCACCCGAGCCGCGCAGAGATTCCGCCTTGGACGATGCCGCGACTGCCTTGCGGCCCCACTCACCCGCAGCTTCTTCGTCGTTGCGCAGGTCCGCTTCGGCCATCCGCACGTTGGCAATGGTCTGCGCCACAGCCTCTTCCGCCTCGGCGATCGAGTGGGTGTAGTCACGGACCAACTGGTCCAGCATCTTCTCTGGGTCCTCGGCACGATCCAACATGGCGTTGACGTTGGCCCGGGCCAGTTGGCCGATGCGTCCGAGAATGCTCTGCTTCTGCGTCATGGGTTCTGATTCCTCTCGTAGAACTGCTCTTAGATAATGATGCCTTGCCTAGAACCTGGGGGCGCTTAGAAACGACCTCCGCTGCTGATCCCCCCGCCACCTGAGCCTCCGCCGAAGCCTCCGCCCCCACCAAAACCGCCCCCAAAGCCCCCGCCGCCCCCGAAGCCCCCGGAGCGGCGCGAGCCCCCGCCGGCCAAGATGCCGCCCAGGATCAGCGACCCGACGTCGAGCCCGTTGGAACGGTTCCGCCCCCGCCCGCCACCGATCCGAGGACCGCTCGGGTCGTCCCAACGGTCCACGTCTTTAGACGCTTCGGCCATCGCACGCTCACCTAATTGCTCGGCCTGGTTCAGCAATGACGCAGCCCGCGTGGGCTCGTCGCTCGACATATTCTGTGCTTGCTCGAGCAGACGCAATGCCTCCGATATGCGAGTCCTTGCCCCACTGTCGACCGCCCCACGGCGCGAGGTGATGGTCTCGTCGATGCTGCGAAGTCGAGCACCCACGCGCTCCACACGCGTGGTGAACGCACGTTGAGCTTTATCCCTGCTCTGCTCCGTCTCCCGGAACGACTCCAAGACGGTGTCCAGGTCGTGCTCGGCGTTGTCCAAGGTAGCCAGTGCGGCGAGCGGGTCTCCGTCAGTGCGAGAGGCCTGACCCTCTTGCACAGCCACGCGAGCACGCTGGACGGCCTGGGTCACCGACGGGTCGGCCGGTGCCAGGCGCTGAGCGTCGGTGATGTCGCTGGTAATGGACGTGATGGCCTCAGCCAGTGCCTCCGTCGAGCGATCCAAGTCTCCGCTCGCTCGCTCGATCTGATCCAAGAGCCGGCTGGCTTGACCCAACGACGCCTCACACGCACGGGCAGCAGCGACCGCTGAACTGCGGTCATCGCGCGACACGGACAACTCGCCGGCCTCGATGAACCCATCGGCGCTGTCCAGCAACCGTTCGGCCTGCGCGTGGTGGGCAGTAACGGTGCCCAACGCCGAGGCCGGGTATCGCGCCTGCAAACCACGGATTTGCTGCTGCGCCGCAGGAAGCCGACGCGTGACGTCAGGTATGCGGGCCTTGAGGTCGGCCAAGAACTGCGGCACCCGTGCTTCCATCGAGCGCAGATCGGCAAACTCAGTCGTGTGGTGGGCGAGCGCACCGCTGGCGGCCCCCGCGACGTCGATGATCTGCGCGAGCATCGTGCGCTTGACCGGCTCTGGTTCGGGGACGGAATCGTCGAGCTCGGCTCTGATCCGGAAAGCCTCTTGGGACTGCTGCCGGCTCTGAGCCAACGCAGCCTCGAACGCTTCGGTGCGTTGCTCACCGAATTGGGCTTGCGCAAAACTCAACTCGTCGTCAGCCGATCGGACAGCGTTGTCGAGAGCAACAAGGGCTGCTGCTGCCTTCTCCTGTAACTGCTGGGTCGGCAGGCCCGCTGCACTCTCGGGCTCCGGTGTTGAACCGGAGGAGAGAGTCGCCTTCCGCTCGCGACGGGCCGCTTTGTTGCCTTTGCGACTGAAGAAGGCAGAGGCAATGAAGCCCACGATAGGGATCGCGAAGAACCACGGGAATCCGAAGAAACCGCGTCCAGCCCCTCCGTCCCCACCCGGGTACGAGGCGTCTTCGTCGTCGAACGACGTGTCATCGTCAAGACCAGAGGAGCTGCCTTCAGAAGACGGTCCGTTGGCGATCACTTGCTCGTAGCCGTCCACCGCAGCCAGTGCGGCACCGGCCCAGTTGTCGTCACCCAGCTCCGGCGTCACGTACGAGTCTTCGACTTCTACCACCTGATCACGGGTCAGCCCGCTGTCTGGTGTGGTGTAACTCCCGTACTTACGGTCCTCGACGGCCACCGCCAACAGCACGTCGTCCCCGCCCATGCCCGAGGTTGCAAACGTCGCCTCGGCCCACTCGACGCCGCTGTTGTCCCCGGCGCCATCGAAGGTGTCCACAAAGGCGACAAAAAGTTGCAGATCAGAGGATTCGCTCAGGCCATCAATCGCGGTCCGGATCTCTTCCGTCGACGACCCCAGCACCTCGGCAGAGTCGTAGACCTGGTCAGGCAGGTCCAACGGCTCCTCCGCAAACGCCGCCTGTGGCGTCACTACCGACGCCACACAGACCACCATTGCGGCCATGACCAATCGCCGGACCGCCCTGGGGTGACTCACGTCATGATCTTGGACGCACCGACCGCCATATGCAACCACTGCGGCGGCATTAGGCTGAGGTGCGATGAACTCCACCCCTGTCCTTGCGGCGCTGCGTGAGGAAGACTCCGTCGCCGCTGTTCTTAAAGCCTGGCGCGGCACGGCCGATGCCACCTACGTTTCGGCAACTCCTGGTGCGTGGCCGACCCTAAGTGCTGCGATGGCGCAAGAACGGCCCATGCTGATCGTCACCGCCACAGGGCGCGAGGCCGACGACGTGGCCCGCAAACTCTGCGACTTTATCGACCCCGACGACATCGCGACCTTCCCGAGCTGGGAGACGCTCCCGCACGAGCGTCTCAGCCCGCGTAGCGACACGGTCGCACGCCGGCTCGCCATACTGCGCCGCCTGGCTCACCCTGACGACGGCGAGACCGGGCACGGCCCGATCCGCGTGCTCGTCGCCTCTGTTCGAGCGCTGATTCAACCCATCGCCACCGGTCTCGGTGACTTGGCCCCGGTGCAGCTCCAGGCAGGCGACGAACGCCCTCTTCCGGCGATCGTTGAGGACCTGGTCGCTGCGGCATACACCCGGGTTGACTTGGTCGAACGCCGAGGCGAGTTCGCGGTGCGCGGCGGGATCCTCGACATCTTCCCGCCGACCGACGACCACCCGTTGCGGGTGGAGTTCTGGGGGGACACCGTTGAGGAGGTCCGCTGGTTCAAGGTCGCCGACCAGCGCTCACTCGAAGTAGCCAGCGATGGCGTCTGGGCCCCGCCGTGTCGCGAGGTGCTGCTGACCGAGGCCGTTCGTGAACGGGCCCGCGCGCTCATCGCGGACCTGCCGGGGGTCGCGGACATGCTCACCCAGATCGCTGACGGCATCGCTGTGGAGGGCATGGAGTCGCTGACTCCGGCCCTGGTCGGGGGTATGCAGTCACTCGTCGACGTGCTCCCCGCTCACGCCGGGGTGCTCACCTTGGACCCGGAACGGGTGCGCACCCGGGCCCACGATCTGGTCTCGAC
Organism: Actinomycetales bacterium; assembly: GCA_038330045.1. GTDB lineage: Bacteria > Actinomycetota > Actinomycetes > Actinomycetales > Dermatophilaceae > Ornithinicoccus. The sequence continues at coordinate 35,457 of JBBQNO010000011.1, forward strand.
CAGCCAAGAGTTCCTGGATGCCAGCTGGTCCAACGCGGTCGCTGGCAACGCGGTGCCGGTGGATACCGAGCGCATGTTCGGCTCCGCGTCATACCTCGACGTTGGCGCGGTGGGGGAGACGGCGCTGGCCTCGGGGCACCCATGGTGGGCGCTGACCCCCTTTGTCGCAGATGTGGAGTTGGAAGAGTTCGAAGCCGACCTCGCGTCCAGCGCCGGCCGAGTCACGCATGCCGTCGATCTGCATCCGGTGCCGCGATACCGGAGCGACATCGATGCATTGGGGCGCGACCTCGTGGCGTGGTTGTCCAACGGCTACGCGCCCGTGGTCGTGCTCGAAGGTGCAGGCATGGCCCAGCGGGTGGCCGAAGTGCTGGCCGAGCGCGAAGTGCCGCACCGCATTGAGGCCCCGCAAACCACCCTGACTCCGGGCCTGGTCACCATCACCACGGGCACCGTCGGCACTGGCTTCGACCTGCCTGGCGCCAAACTTGTGGTGCTGGGTGAGGCCGACATCACCGGACAGGAAGCCGGCCCCACGTCCACGGCGGACCGCTCCAGCATGCCGTCGCGCCGCCGCAAGCAGATCGACCCACTGCAACTACGTCCCGGCGACATGGTGGTGCACGAGCAACACGGTGTCGGCCGTTTCGTGGAGATGGCCCAGCGCACCGTCGCCGGCGCCACGCGCGAGTACTTGCTGCTGGAGTACGCCGCGAGCAAGCGTGGCCAGCCTGGCGACCGGTTATTCGTCCCCACCGACCAGCTCGACCAAATCACGCGGTATGTCGGGGGCGAAAACCCCACGTTGAACCGCTTAGGCGGCTCGGACTGGCAGAAGACCAAGACGCAGGCGCGCCGACACGTTCGGCAGATCGCGGGCGAGTTGATCCGGCTCTACAGCGCACGGATGGCGACCGTCGGTCACGCGTTCGGCCCCGACACTCCGTGGCAGCGAGAGCTCGAGGACGCCTTTGCGTTCGTCGAGACCCCCGACCAGGTATCCAGTATCGACGAGGTCAAAGCCGACATGGAAAAGTCGGTGCCGATGGACCGGCTGATCTGCGGCGACGTGGGCTACGGCAAGACGGAGATCGCGGTCCGTGCGGCGTTCAAGGCGGTGCAGGACGGCAAACAGGTTGCGGTGCTGGTGCCTACCACGTTGCTCGTGCAGCAGCACTTCCAGACCTTCAGCGAGCGCTACGCGCAATTCCCGGTGGTCGTGAAGGCACTGTCGCGTTTCCAGAGTGATGCCGAAGCTAAGGCCACCATCGCTGGTTTGGCCGACGGCTCCATCGATGTCGTGATCGGCACCCACCGGTTGCTCTCGGCCGCGGTGCGCTTCAAAGACCTTGGCCTGGTCGTCGTCGACGAAGAGCAGCGCTTTGGGGTCGAACACAAAGAGCAACTGAAGGCCATGCGCATGAACGTGGACGTGCTGGCCATGTCGGCCACCCCCATCCCACGCACCCTAGAGATGGCGGTCACCGGCATCCGTGAGATGTCGACGCTGGCCACACCGCCCGAGGAGCGCCATCCGGTGCTGACCTTCGTGGGTGCCTACGACGAGAAGCAGATCAAGGCTGCGATCCGCCGCGAATTGCTGCGTGAGGGCCAGGTCTTCTACGTGCACAACAAGGTGTCCTCGATCGACAAGGCGGCCAGCCGTCTTCGGGACTTGGTGCCCGAGGCCCGGATCGTGGTGGCGCATGGGCAAATGGGGGAGCACCGACTCGAAGAAGTGGTCGGCGACTTTTGGGAAGGGCGCTCCGACGTACTTGTCTGCACCACGATCATCGAGACCGGCCTAGACATCTCCAACGCCAACACCCTGATCCTCGAACGCTCGGACCAGATGGGTTTGTCGCAGCTGCACCAGTTGCGCGGTCGGGTCGGGCGCAGCCGAGAGCGCGCCTACGCGTATTTCTTGTATCCCCCCGAGAAGCCGCTCACCGAGACGGCCGTGGACCGGTTGCAAACCATCGCCGCCCATACCGATCTCGGTGCCGGAATGGCGGTGGCGATGAAGGACCTCGAAATCCGCGGCGCGGGCAACCTGCTCGGCGGGGAGCAGTCCGGTCACATCGCGGGGGTCGGCTTCGACCTTTACGTGCGACTGGTGGGTGAGGCCGTGGCTGACTTCAAGGGTGAAGGCGAGCAGGCCCCGGTCGAAGTCAAGATCGAGTTGCCGGTCGACGCGCACTTGCCGCACGACTACATACCAGGGGAGAGGTTGCGTTTGGAGGCCTATCGCAAGTTGGCCCAAGTCAAGGACGAAGCCGAATTGGCCGAGATCAGCGCCGAGTTGATCGACCGCTACGGCGCCCAGCCGGAGCCGGTGCTGACGTTGCTGCAGGTGGCGAGGTTGCGCACGGTGGCCCGAGCGGCAGGCATTGCCGACGTGGCGATGCAGGGCTCGAAGGTCCGTTTCGGCCCGGTCTCAGGTCTGCGCGAGTCACAGCAACTGAGGCTCAACCGGCTCTACCCCGGCACGTTGATGAAACCCGCCACCCGCACTGCGCTCGTGCCCGCGCCCAAGACACGCGGTATCGGTGGCAAGCCGCTTCGCGACACGGCGATCCTGGATTGGGCGGCTTCGTTCATCCGGGCGATCATGCTCGACGACATCTCAGCGGCAGCGAGCACGAACGACGCAGCCAAGGCCCCCGCGGCACGAGGGGCATGAGCCTCGGTCACCGCGCAGAGAGATGACATGATGGGCCGCGTGAGTCGAATCAGGCAACCCAAGAACAGCTCTGCTCCCGTTTGCTTGATCGGTGCAACCGCGGTCGCCTTGATGCTCATGAGCGGCTGCTCCGGGGTCAGCCCCGGGGAGGCAGCGATCATCGAGGGCAAGGTCATCGGGGTCACCGAGCTGCAGGAAGCGACCGAGCAGCTCAACACGATCTCCCAGCAGCCCTCGACGCCAACGTCGGTGTTGAGCGAGTTGTCGCGGATGCCCTTCTTCGACCGCGCGGCCGCAGGAACCCCCGGAGAGCTGACCGATCAGCAAGTTATCGACGTGTTGCAGGCCAACGGTCTGGCCAACCCCACTGATCTGACGATCGACGTTGCGCGGACGAGGCAGTATGGCCTCTCGATCGAGGACCCTGACATGGCCGATGCTCTCGCTCAACTGAACACGCTCACCGTCGAAGACTTCGAGGCGCTCGACATCGAGGTCAGCGATCGCTACGGCAGCTTCGATCCAAACCTCCTCGTAGTCACGCCCACGACCCCCGAATGGATCACGCCCGCAGGCTGAGCCTGTTGGTGACTTCGCCTCGGGTGGCCCCGGGCCTGTTGTCGCACCAGGCTTGGAGCGCACTGCACGAAGCGCACACCGTCTTCGCGGCCGCCGCCGACGATGCGCTTGCTGAAGCCGTCCTCGACGCAGGCGTGAGCGTCCGGATCCCGGACGACTCCTGCGAGCACCCGGCGGCGCTCGCACGCATGTTGGTGGAGGAGGCAGAGCGTGGCCCCGTGATCTGGCTCGGCTCCCTCGACGCGGACCCGGGCCTGTCCGACGCCTTGGCCCACGAAATCACGCAGCGCGACGATGCGCCCGAATTGGAAATGCTCATCGGGTCGTGGGACGTGCCCGGCTCCCGACTGCTCGACGCCGTGGCCGTCATGGATCAGTTGCGCTCGCCGGGCGGATGCCCATGGGACGCCGAGCAAACGCACGCCACGCTGACGCCATACCTGGTCGAAGAAACCTATGAGTGCATCGAGGCTCTAGAAGCGGGTGAGCGTGAGCACGTCGTCGAGGAGCTGGGCGACGTGCTGCTGCAGGTCCTCTTTCACGCTCGGGTCGGGGCCGAGGAAGGCCCCGAGTGCGATACGACCTTTGACATCGATGACGTGGCTGGAGGGTTGGTCGACAAACTTATCCGACGCCATCCGCACGTCTTCGCGGGCGGCTCGGCCAGCACGCCCGGGGAGGTTGAGGCGAGCTGGGCACAGCTCAAAGCGGCCGAGAAGCCCGAGCGCGCTGACCTGCTCGACGGCATATCAGCCGGTATGCCGGAGCTCGCGAAAGCCGTTAAAGTCACCTCCCGCCTCACTCGAGCCGGGCACCAAGACTGGTTGCGCGCCCAAATAGCCGACGTGGCCAGTGCTGATGAGCAGGGCGAGTACGCTTCCAGACTGCTCGACATTGTCGTCGAGGCTCAGAGCCGGGAGGTCGATCCGTGTGCCGCTTTGCGACTAGGGCTCGTCGCTCTCGAGGCTCGCTACCGCAGGGACCATCACGTCGTTTCAGCGTCGTAGCGCCGCGTCCGATCAACGGTGCGTTGTTGCCTGCCCGATCGGCTCTGAACAGTTACGCTGACTCAGGCGAGCGCAGCCACGCCCCTAACCCTTCCCAAGGAGTGTCCATATGGCCGTCATCACCGCCATCATTGCCCGCGAAATCCTTGACTCCCGTGGCAACCCCACGGTCGAGGTTGAGGTCGGTTTGGACGACGGCACCGTCGGCCGCGCCGCCGTCCCATCCGGTGCCTCCACCGGTGCCTTCGAGGCCGTCGAGCGCCGTGACGGCGACAAGGGCCGCTACCTCGGCAAGGGCGTCCAGGAGGCCGTTCAGGCCGTCATGGACGACCTCGAGCCCCGCCTGCTGGGCTACGACGCCAGTGAGCAGCGCCTCGTGGATAACGAAATGTTGGCCATCGACGGCACTGACAACAAGGAAAAGCTGGGCGCCAACGCCATCCTGGGTGTCTCGCTCGCGGTGGCTAAAGCCGGCGCGGAGTCGGCCGGTCTGCCGCTGTTCCGTTACCTCGGCGGCCCGAACGCGCACGTCCTGCCCGTCCCGATGATGAACATCCTCAACGGTGGGTCGCACGCCGACTCCAACGTCGACATCCAAGAGTTCATGATTGCCCCGATCGGGGCCGGTTCTTTCCGTGAGGCGCTGCGCTGGGGCGCCGAGGTGTACCACGCGCTCAAGGCTGTGCTCAAGGAGCGCGGGCTGGCCACGGGCCTAGGCGACGAGGGTGGCTTCGCGCCCAACCTGGACTCCAACCGTGCGGCTCTCGACCTGATCCTCGAGGCCATCGAGAAGGCCGGCTACACCCCCGGCGCCGACATCGGTCTGGCGCTGGACGTGGCCGCCACCGAGTTCTGCACCGACGGTGTCTACAGCTTCGAAGGCGGCTCCAGGAGCGCAGCCGAGATGACCGACTATTACGCCTCACTCGTCGATGACTACCCGCTGGTGTCCATCGAGGACCCGCTGGACGAAGATGACTGGGAAGGCTGGGCCACCATCACCAAGCGCTTGGGCGACCGCGTGCAGCTCGTCGGCGACGACCTGTTCGTGACCAACCCCACCCGTTTGCAGCGGGGCATCACCGAGCAATCGGCGAACGCGTTGCTGGTCAAGGTCAACCAGATCGGCTCGCTGACCGAGACGCTCGATGCGGTCACGCTGGCCCAGACCAACGGCTTCCGTTGCATGATGAGCCACCGCTCGGGTGAGACCGAAGACGTGACCATC
>JBBQNO010000012.1:0-38645 GCA_038330045.1 Actinomycetales bacterium
TTAAAGATACGAAGGGAACGACCCAGGCTCCGAGCAGCGTCCGGAAGGCGCTTCCAGCCGATCAGGATCACGATCGCAAGGATGATGATGACCCACTGGAAACCTTGAATGTTCCTAAGCACGATGTCGCCTTTCGCTGCCGTCTCGCCAGGTGCGGGCACAGGTAGGCACTCGCATAGAAGAGTCTACGCAGGTGTGCTGGGAAGGTGCTGCAACGCCGATTCCGCGCCGTCGCGCACCATGTCCACCACGTATGCCGGGCCGGTCACCCTGGCAGCGCCACCCAGGCGCCATACCAACCGCACCAACCAGCGGGGATCGGACGCTCGCACCTTGAGCCTCAACCCGCCATCAGCCAGCGGCTCGACGGTTTCCACGGGGAACTGCTCCGCTACCCAGGCAGCCGCGGCCGAAACCTCGAGCGTGATCAACGCATCGCCGTCACGCGCCTGGAACACGCCGGGTCCCACCGGCCGGGACACGGCCGACGCCGGCGGGGTGCCGTCGACGTCGAGTACCGTCAGCCCTTCGATTCGATCCAGGCGAAAGAGCCGGACGTCGAGGGCGGAGTGACACCACGCCTCGACATACCATCGGCCGTCGACGCTCAACACCCGCATGGGGTCGATGTCTCGCTCCGTGGCTTCGTCGCGCGAGGCCACGAGATAGCGCACGTGCAATCGCGAGTGGTTGGCCAGTGCCACTCGGATCTGGCCCAGCAAGCGCTGTTGGTCGGCGTCGCTGTCTATGGTCACGCTCATGCTGGCTGCGACCGATGCCAAGTCGCCGGCTGCGGTCTCCAACTTCGTCAGGGCCCGTGCAATCGCGTCGCTCTCCCCCACACCCGAGGAGGCGGCCAGCGTGCGCAACGCCACGATCAGCGCCAATGCTTCGTCGCGGCCCAACTTCAACGGGTGGCTGATGGTGTCGGCGTTCCCGACGAACACCTTGCCGCCCTCCCACGAGGCCTCTATGAGGTCATCCGGCAGGTGCCCGGGCGTGCCGCAGACGAAGAGCAACTGCAAGTCGTCGACGATTTGCTCGTTGCTGACACCAAACGTGCGCGCAGCCTCGGCGATGTCAATGCCCTGGTTGCGCATCAGCCACGGCACCATCGTCAGGAGCCGGTCGAGGCGGTCGGTCGCGGACTCAAACGTCACCATGGTGACGGGCCTCCGGGCCGCGCGTGGGCAGCCAATACTGCTTCGAGGCGGGCCCGCACGGCGGCAGCCACCTCGGGCGGGTCAACCACGACGGCATTGGGCCCCATACCGGCGACCTCGGTCACCAACATCGCAGCAGACAAACTCGTGAAGGTCGCCACGTCCCATTCGCCCTTCTCGTGATGCCCGCTGACGACCTCCTGAGCCCGGCGGCGCAGGCTGTGCCCCGTCCCGGGACGCATTCGCACCTGCACCGTCGAGGTCTGCGCGGGCTCGCGGCCCGTTGCCGACATGATCATGGAGCGCGGGTCGTGATCGGGCGGCACCGCGTGGGCGGGGTTGGGCTTGGTGCGCTGAATCTTCACCTGGGAGGTCACCCGATCGAGCCGAAAGACCCGGGGCGCGTCGCGGTCGAGGTCGAAGCCGGTGACGTACCACCTGCCGTGCCAGTTGGTCAGGGCCCACGGTTGGATGTGCCGGTCGACCGCGTCGCTGCCCCGGCTGCGCTGATATCCGAATCGAATCGGCTTCCCAGAGATGGTCGCCGTCCGCACCGCCTCGAAGGCGGGCTCGGTCGTATGCAGAAGCGGCTCGATCCCCGCGACCGACGCCTCGTCCTGCTCCACCCCGGCGGCCTGCAGTTTGCGCAGGGCCTGCGCCGCTGGACCGGCCAAACTGGCTTGGGACCAGGCCCGACTCGCCACACCGATCACGGCCACCTCGTCCGGCGCGAATTCGATCTCGGGCAGTTCGTATTCGCGGCGGTCGATCCGATAGCCGGCTTCGTCGTCGAAAAAGGCGTCAAGGATTTCGGTGCGCAGGGGTATGCCGAGGGCTCGGATCTCGTCTTTGTCCCGTTCGAACATGCGGTCGAAGGCTTCGTCGGTGCTATCGGCATACTGTGGGACCGCCCCACGTATCCGCGCCTTGCTCAGGGGTTGACGCGTATAAAGCAGCGCGATCACCAGATTGAGCAGCCGCTCAGTCTTCGCGGCGGCCGGGCTATGCCGCGTAGGCTCGTCGCCTGCCACTCGTTGAACGTCTGCCACTCATCGAACGCTACCGGACACGTAGGGTGCGGGCTGTGATCATCTGGGCGCAAGGCGTGGTGTCAACGGTGCGCGGGCAGTGGAGCGGTGCCATCACCATCGACGTGTCCACCGACACCGACGGCGCTGCAGACCCCTCTCAGCCCGACATACCGGCGTTGGCCTACCCGGATCTGGTGGGTACGCCGGCCGTGGGCGATCGGGTGTTGCTCAACACAACCGCATACCAGCGTGGGTTGGGCACGGGCGGTTTTGCTCTGGTGGTCGCGCTCCCGGACAACCTGCCGTCCCCCGAGACAGCGCCGGGACATCTGGTGAAGGCGCGCTACACGCCGTTGCAAACGATGGTCTTGGGGGTCGACGACCAGGAAAGCCCGCACCATGAGTTGCTGCGCGAGGCTGACTCGCTGCACGGTATGCCGGTCGTCGCGGCCGACCTGCACTCCAGCCTCGCTGCGGTGGTGGCTGGGGTTCGGGCCCGTCCCGGTGGCGAGTCCCTGAAGGTGGCCTACGTGATGACCGACGGCGGCGCTTTGCCCGCGGCCTTCTCGGCAACCTGTGCGGCGTTGCGGGACGCGCAATGGTTGGACTCGGTGATCACCACCGGTCAGAGTTTCGGCGGTGACCTCGAAGCGGTGACCGTGCATACCGGTCTCCTTGCCGCTCACCACGTCATCGGTGCCGACGTCGTCGTGCTCACCCAGGGTCCTGGCAATTTGGGGACCGGCACGCGCTGGGGATTCTCGGGCGTGGCGCTCGGCGAGGGTCTCAATGCGGTCGGGCTGCTCGGCGGCCACGGCATTGCGGCGCTGCGTATCTCGGCGGCCGACCCTCGACCCAGACACCGGGGGGTGTCACACCACAGCGCGACGACCTACGGACGCGTCGTTACCCACCACACGGACCTGGTGGTCCCCGATCTGCGCGGCTGCGAAGGCATCAGCAGCGACTTCGCACAGCAGGTCGAGCACGAATCACGAGAGCTGATCACGCACAGCGATCACCTGCATCGCGTGAGCGTGCCGTGCCGTGACCTGCGCCCAGCACTATCGACGTCTCCGGTGAGGCTGTCGACGATGGGCCGTGGAATTGACGAAGACCCTGCCTCGTTCTTGGCGGCTGCGGCCGCCGGGTGGCATGCCGCCGCTCCACGAGAGGCAGAGTCTTCGATCTAGCGAGCGGTGCGCGGCTCGCTAACGTGGTGAACTAGCGCACGCCCATCAGGTCGACAACGAAGATCAGCGTTTCCCCACCCTTGATGGCACCGCCCGCGCCACGGTCGCCATACCCCAGGTGGGGCGGGATGGTGATGCGGCGGCGGCCGCCGACCTTCATACCGAGCAGGCCCTGATCCCAGCCCTGGATGACTTGGCCGACCCCGACCGTGAAGTCGAGGGTGGTGCCGCGGTTCCAGGAGGCGTCGAACTCTTCACCGGTCGACCAGGACACGCCGACGTAGTGCGCGGAGATGCCGCGACCCGCTGTGGCTTCGTCACCATCGCCGACGGTGATGTCTTCGACAAGCAGTTCGGTGGGCGGCTCGTCGCCGGGGAATTCGATTTCGGGCTTGGTCAGTTCAGTCATGGGTGCCTTTCGGTGGGGAATTGCGCGTTCAGTTAGCGCTCAGGATGTCGACGACAAACACCAAAGTTTCGCCGCCCAATGAGTCGGGGTTGCCGCTTTCCTTTTCGGCGCCGTACGCCTGCTCGGCAGGGATGACCAACAGCACGCGCGACCCGACGGTTTGGCCGACGAGGCCTTCATCCCAGCCAGGAATGACCTGGCCCGCACCAATGACGGTGCTGAAGGGAGCACCGCTGTTGAACGAGCTGTCGAACTGCTCGCCGTCGGAGAACTTCACACCCGTGTAGTGGACCTTGATGGTCTGATTGGCCTCAACCTTCGCGCCGTCGCCCTTGATGAGCGGCTGCACCACGAGATCGGTCGGCTCGGTCGCGCCTTCAGGAATCGTGATGGTTGCTGCGCTCGTGCCGTCAGTCTCCACCGTGGGAAGACCTGCCTTGGGGTCGACGACTTCGCCCTCAGCGGTGGTCAGGGGGGTGGTGGCGCTGACGACCTCGACGTAGAACAGCATTGTGTCTTCAGGGTTGACACCCAAGTCCGGGTTGCCTTCTGGCCCGAACCCGTCGGCGGGGGGCACGGCCATGACGAACGAGGCGCCTGGCTTCTGGCCGGGAAGCGACTTCACAAACGCTGGCGGAAGGGACAGCGCGGTGAGGTCCATCGGCACCGCGCCGCCGTCCTTAAACGTCGACACGGGCGAGTCCCCGTTGGTGGCGTTGAACAAGACAAAATTGATGGTGACCTCTTGGTCTGCCGTGATCTCCTCGCCCTCGCCCTCGTCGAGCAGCTCGACCGAGGTGGTCTCCACGCTGAAGGGCAACTCGCTTGTCGTGAACGGTTGACCGTTGCGCATCAGGTCTACCTCGTCAGCATTCTTCTCTACGGTGAAACCGGAGAGGCCAGCTATGGCCGGGCCGGCTGAGGTCACGGCCGCGTCATCCCCGGGGGCCGAGGTGGCCTCGGAGTCAACAACAGCTGTGGTGGGCGACTCGGAGTCGCCTCCGTTGTCTTCGCCTCCACAAGCGGTCAAAAAGAAGATGGGGGCAGCGGCGGCAGCAAGCAGCCGGACACGGGGATTTCGCACGCGCAGTCCTTCAGATGGTGGGGCAGAGAGGTGGCGGAGCCAGTTGGAAGAGCCCAGCCTACAACGGCAAACCTGGGTAACCGCTGAGCGGAGCGGTGCCAATGGAGGCCAACAAATCGTCGACCCGGGCGTCCTGAGCCGCAAACGGATCCTTGAGCAGCACGGTGCGCTGGGCCGCGTCGTTGAGCTTCAGGTGCACCCAGTCGACGCTGAAATCACGGCGATTTTGCTGCGCCACCCGCACAAAGTCACCGCGCAACTTTGCCCGGGTCGTCTGCGGCGGCACGCTCAAGGCCGTCTGCACCTGCTCCGGCGTGCACAGCCGCACCGAGCCGCCCCGGCGCTCAACAATGTTGAACAACCCGCGGTCGGGGTTGATGTCGTGCCACGCTAGGTCGAGTTGTTGCATCCGGTCATCGCCCAACGCGAGGTCGTGCTTGGCGGCATACCGCTGCAGCATCGACCACTTCATCACCCAGTCGATTTCGGTGTCGATCAAGTGCAGTTGCTCGGTCGCGACGGCGTGCAGGGCGCGGGCCCACAACTCCAGCGCCCACGCGTACCGCGCGTTTGCCGCCAACCCCGTGCGCTCGGCATACGTGGTCACGATGCTGAGGATCTCGGTCTGCATCGCGACCGCCGACATGCTGCGCCCGTTGGTCAGGGCCACTTCGTGGGAGCCGGTCATGTCGCGGCTGATGTCACGGATCGCGCGGATCGGGTTGGCCAAGGTGAAGTCGGGCAGGATGGTGCCGTCTTCGATGGTCTTGAGCAACAGGTCGGTGATGGCCATTTTGAGCACCGTGGTGCTCTGACTCATGGTCGAGTCGCCGACGATGACGTGGAGGCGGCGGTAGTGCTCCGCATCAGCGTGCGGCTCGTCACGGGTGTTGATGATGGGCCGGGAGCGGGTGGTCGCCGAGCTGAGTCCGTCCCAAATGTGGTCGGCGCGCTGACTGACTTGGTAAGTCGCCCGGTCACCGACGACGTGTAGCCGCCCGGCGCCGGTGACGATTTGGCGGGTGATCAGGAACGGGATGAGCGTGTCGGTGATCCGGCTCAGTTGGCCACGCCGGGTGACCAGATAATTCTCGTGGCAGCCGTAGGAGTTGCCTCGCGAGTCGACATTGTTCTTTAGCACGTAGACGCGAGCGTCGATGCCCTCGTCGGCCATCCGCTCCTGCGCGTCGAGGGCCAAGTCGTGCACGATCAACTCGCCGGCCTTGTCCTGGGCGATGAGATCGATGAAGTCGTCGCACTCGGCCGTCGCGTACTCGGGATGTGAGCCGACATCAAGGTAGAGCCGGGACCCGTTGGTCAAGAACACGTTGCTGGAGCGACCCCAACTGACGACTTTGCGGAAGAGGTAGCGGGCTACCTCATCGGAAGAGAGTCGACGGTCGCCGGTGAAGGCGCAGGTCACCCCGAATTCAGTCTCAATGCCGAAGATGCGACGCTCCATGCGCCCACCCTAAGTGCCCTGCTTCGTCGTCATGCCCATCGGGCTACGAGGCGACGTTCGGTCCTAGCGCGCTGTGAACCAACGGTAGATCCAGACGGCGGCAGGCATCACGACGAGCGCTGCGAAGGCGATGTAGACAACAACCATGGGAAGCCGCGATAGCGGCTAGCCGCCGAGGAGGGTCTCGAGCTGGTCGCCGTCCAGCCTGCGGAAGGTCCGTCGGGGAAGATGCCGGTCCAAGATGGCGACTTCGAGCTGGTTGGGCGCAAGGGTCTCCCCGGCCGCGGCCTTGCTGGCGTCGGAGAGCAACTCCATGCACAGGCTCAGCACCTCGGGCAACGACATGGAGGCCGACCATCGGGCCGCGAGCCCCTCACTGAGCGCTTCGCCGCCCCGTCCCATCGCGACGTACCCGGGTTTGTCGCTGACCGACCCGTCGTAGGTCAATCTGAAGATGTGGTCTTCGTCGGCACTCGAGCCCACCTGCGCTACCGCAATCTCGATCTCGTACGGCTTGGCCTCTTGCGTGAACACGGTGCCGAGCGTCTGGGCATAGGCATTGGCCAAACCCCGTGCCGTGACGTCGGTGCGGTGGTAGGAGAAGCCGCGCAGGTCTGCATACCTGATCCCGGCAACGCGGAGGTTCTCGAACTCGTTGTACTTACCGACCGCAGCAAAGCCGATGCGGTCATAAATTTCCGAGATTTTGTGCAGCGTGCGTGATGGGTTCTCGCCGACGAACACGATGCCGCCCGAGTAGGAGGCCACGATGATGGGCCGGCCTCGAGCGATGCCTTGGCGGGCATAGTCGGCCCGGTCTTTCATCAATTGCTCGGGTGAGACGTACATTCCGCCGAAGGTCATCGGGCACCTCCTGGATTGTCGGCGCGGGCATCGACCACCGCGCGCACTACCTGCTCTAAGTGCTCATCGCCGAGGAATGCGACACCCGGATCGCTCAGCACCGCCACCGTGGGCCAGATGCGCCGGCTCACGTCGGGCCCCCCGGTGGCCGAGTCATCGTCGGCCGCGTCGTACAGAGCCTCGACTGCTGCCGTGACCGCCTGCTCTTGCGTCATAGCGGGGGTCCACAACTTCTTGAGCGCGCCGCGGGCAAAGACCGAGCCCGAGCCGATGCTGTGGTGCCCGTGCTCTTCGTAACTGCCGCCGGTCACGTCGTAAGAGAAGATGCGCCCCAATCCCGACCCTTGATCGAAGCCTGCGAAGAGCGGAAGCACCGTCAAGCCCCGGAAGACGTTGGCCAAGTTGCCCCTAATCATGCTGGCGAGGCGATTGGCTTTGCCTTCCAACGACAGCAAGGTGCCTTCCACCTTTTCGTAGTGCTCCAACTCAACCTGTAGCAGTTTGACGATTTCGAGGGCCACCCCCGCCGATCCGGCAATCCCTACGGCACAAAATTCGTCTGGGGCAAACACCTTCTCCATGTCCCGCCGGGCGATCATGGTGCCCATTGTGGCCCGCCGGTCCCCTGCGACGATGACCCCACCGGTGAAGGTGAGGGCGACGATAGTCGTGCCGTGTGGGGTCTGGAGGGCAGGTATGACGTCGCGTCCGCTCACAGCACCAGTGCTGGCACCGCCGGGCAACAGGTGGGGGGCGTGGGCAGTGACAAAGTCGGTGAACGAGGTCCCGCCGACCTCACGGAATGCCGCCGAAAGGCCCCCGTCGCTGTCGGTGCGACCTGCGCTCACTCGCCGCCTTTCTGGATGAAGGAATGCACGAAGTCTTGGGCGTTGGTTTCCAGCACGCCGTCGATCTCATCGAGCAACGCGTCGGTCTCTTCATCGCGCGCCTTGTCCGTAGCAGAAACTGCGGCAGGCGGGGCCGCAGTCGGCTCGGGCTCAGGCTCGGCGTCACACCTGCGTTGGAGATGCTCTTGACCGGCCATGTGTTCCTCAGATCTCGTGGTGGAAAGCAAAGACGAGCAAGCAGCAGATTCTATCGGGCTTGGCCTTTGAGCGAATCCAGAAACTCTTCGATGTCCTCGCTGGCGTCAAAGAGGGCCGCAGTGTCGGCCTTGGTGGCCTGCAACGGGTCCGGAAGACTCACTCGGGACACGCCACGATGGGGCCGCGAAAACACCACGGAGTCCCAGGATGCCGCGCGGACTGAGGCACCAAAACGCCGTACGCATTCCCCCCTGAACCATGCTCGCGTGTCCAAGGGCGCTTGGGTGACTGCCTCGACCACGGAGGTGTCGTTGACCAGGGCGCTCAGTCGCCCGGCTGCCCGCATGCGCAGAGCCAATCCGCGTGAAGGATCGATGTCGCTGTACTGGATATCGATCATCGCCAGCCGGGGGTCGCTCCAGGCGAGGCCGTCCCGGTCGCGGTAGGCCTGCAGCAGTTTCAGTTTCGCGACCCAATCCACCCGATCAGCAGCCCGCAGCGGATCGGTGCGCAGGTCGTCCAACAGGTCGGACCACAGGGAAAGGACCTGATCGGTGTCCTCGTCGCGCTCCCACCCGCGTCCCCCCGTTTCGTATGCCGACCGCGCGGCCCCGAGATAAGCGGCAAGAATGTCGAGCCCGCTCACATGACGACCGTCGGTGGTCTCGACGGTGGCCCGCATACTCAGGTCCCGCGACAGGATTCGGCCCGCCTGAACGGGCCGCTGCAACTCGATGGTCGGGGCTAACCCGCTTTCAATGAGTCTCAGCACGAGACTGGTGGTGCCGATCTTGAGCAGCCCGCCGACGTCGGCCAGCGTCGCGTCACCGGTGATCAGGTGCAACCGGCGGAACCGGGTGGCGGTGGCGTGCGGCTCGTCTCTGGTATTGACGATCGGCCGGCGGAGTGTGGTTTCCAGGCCCACTTCGGTTTCGATGTAGTCGGCCCGTGCGGAGATTTGGAATCCCGGCTCTTCAGAGAACTCGCCGAGGCCCACGCGCCCCGCCCCGCAGATGAGTGGCCGTGCCACGAGGAAGGGCAGCAACCCGGTCACGATGTGGGCGAACGGCACCGCCCGGTCGAGTAGGTAATTGTCGTGGGTGCCGTAGGAGGCGCCTTTGCCGTCGACGTTGTTCTTGTAGAGGCGGATCTGACCGGCGGACCCCTCAGGATCGAGAAGCCTCGCCGAGGCTAGGGCAGCCCGGTGCATGACCACCTCTCCGGCGCGGTCGAAGCGCACCGCGTCAAGAGGTGAGGTGACTTCTGGCGAGGAGTACTCGGGGTGGGCGTGGTCGACGTATAACCGGGCGCCGTTGGAGAGCACCGAGTTGGCCAAGGTCGGGTCGTCCACGTCGGTGAGTTGACTGCTGTCCGCCAACTCGCGTGCCATCTCGTAGCCGCGAGCATCACGAAGAGGCGCTTCGTCGGCATAGTCCCAGCCCGAGCCCTGCGGCAACGCGGCACTGGGGCCGGCGCTATTGGCGTACCCGCGCACGATCACCCCAGAGAGCTGGATGGGGTCAGCGAGACGGTCGGTGGGAAGGGTAATGCCGTATTCGGTCTCGACGCCCACCACGCGGCGCACACTCACAAATATTGACCTGGCGTGCCGGTGTCGACGCTGCGACCCGGGGTGACGCCGTCCTTGCCCGAGACGAGGGTGCGGATGTAGACGATGCGCTCGCCTTTCTTGCCAGAGATGCGCGCCCAGTCGTCGGGGTTCGTGGTGTTAGGCAAGTCTTCGTTCTCCTTGAACTCATCGACACAGGCCGCGAGGAGGTGCTCGACCCGCAGCCCGTGCGAGTCGGACGTCAGGAAGTCCTTGATCGCCCGCTTCTTCGCGCGGTCCACGATGTTGTGGATCATCGCGCCTGAGTTGAAGTCCTTGAAGTACAGCGTCTCTTTGTCGCCGCCGGCGTAGGTGACCTCAAGAAATTTATTCTCCTCGATCGGCGAATACATCCGTTCGACGCTGGCCGCGATCATCGCCTCGACGGTGGCATCCCGGTCACCGCCATGAGCAGCCACATCATCGGAGTGAAGCGGCACATCGTGGGTGAGGTACTTACTGAAGATGTCGCGGGCGCTCTCGGCATCAGGGCGCTCAATCTTGATCTTGACGTCCAACCGACCAGGGCGCAGGATCGCCGGGTCGATCATGTCCTCGCGGTTGGACGCCCCAATGACTACCACGTTGTCCAGGCGCTCAACCCCGTCGATCTCGGCCAGCAACTGGGGCACGATCGTGGTTTCCACGTCGGAGGAGATGCCCGAGCCGCGGGTGCGGAACAAGGACTCCATCTCGTCGAAGAACACCACCACGGGCGTTCCATCGCTCGACTTCTCCCGGGCACGCTGGAAGATCGAGCGGATATGGCGCTCGGTCTCCCCCACGTACTTGTTCAGCAGCTCAGGGCCCTTGATGTTCAAGAAGTAACTCTGCGGCACCGCGCGACCCGACTTCTCGGCGACCTTGCGGGCCAGCGAGGCGGCAACGGCCTTAGCTATCAGGGTCTTGCCGCACCCGGGTGGGCCGTAGAGCAGGACCCCCTTGGGCGGTCGCAACTGGTGCTCGGCATACAGGTCGGGGTGTAGGAACGGCAACTCCACCGCGTCCTGAATCTGCTCGATCTGGCTGCCGAGCCCGCCGATGTCTTCGTAACCGATATCCGGAACCGCTTCGAGCACCAGCTCGCTGACGTCGGGCTGGGCTATCCGCTCGTAGACGAAGCCGTTGCGGCTGTCCATCAGCAACGAGTCGCCTGAGCGCACAGGCTCCCCCGCGAGCGAGCCAGCGATGCGGCACACCCGCTCGTCTTCGCCCCGCTGCAAGACCAGGACACGATCTTCTCCGAGTTTTTCTTTAACCGTGACCAACTCGCCGGTTTGCTCGAAGGAGGCGATGCCGACGATAGATTGCGACTCGTTCAGCAGCACCTCACGGCCGGGCACTAACCCGGCAGCGGGCACGTCGCTGAAGGCTGCCACGCGGGTTTTGCGGCCGCCGGCCAGCACGTCGAACAAGAAGCCACCGTCTTCCGGCAGCTGGTGCCGCTGCAGCACCACCCCGAAGGTCAGCGGCGGCGACGACACCCGATCAAGGTCATTGCGTTGGGCGAGGAGGCGCTCTTTGGCGCTGGTCAGCGTGGCGGTCAGGCGCTCATTGTTGGCGCTGGACTCGGCCAATCGCTTTTGCAGGACGGCGACCTGACGTTCCAGAGCACGCGTAGTAACTTCGGTCATTCCTCAACGCTACCTGCCACCTGTGACGGTGAGGTCTGCGCGGGGTCGCTCGCCAGTTCATCCGAGGCCCTACCGGTAGCAACATCGGCGGCCGCGATCACGTTGCGACGAGTGCGCCGGACGCGCTTGTCGGAGATCGGTCGCTCCCCCACGTCTTCGCCGGTCCACTCAGTCTGGGTGGCGAGCTGCTCTTCATAATCCGGCCCGTATGCGCCAGGCGCGGGGCGCTTCTTCACGCGTGGCGCCGACGTTGCGGGTGCGAGCGCGCGCATTGAGATCAAGAACCCGGTGTGCCCGTGCATCCGGTGCTCTGGGCGCACCGACAGTCCCTCGAGGTGCCAGCCGCGCACCATGGACTCCCACGCGACGGGCTCGGTGTAGCCGCCGTGGGTGCGCGCGCTCTCGGCCACTCGGGACAGCTGAGTGGCCGTCGCGACGTAACAGATCAGCAGGCCGCCTGGGGCGAGTGCCTCGGAGACCACGTCCAAGCACTCCCAGGGTGCCAGCATGTCGAGGACGACCCGGTCGATGCTGTGTTCGGCCACCACGCTCGGGAGCGACTCGACCAGGTCGCCGACCGTGATCGTCCAGGCCGGATGGTTCATACCGAAGAAGACTCGACCGTTGGCGGCGGCGATATCGGCGAAGTCTTCGCGGCGGTCAAACGAAAACAATGTCCCGGTGTCGCCCACGGCCCGTAGCAGCGACAAACTCAACGCGCCCGAGCCCACACCCGCTTCGACGACACGTGCGCCGGGGAAAATGTCGGCCATCGTCACGATCTGCCCAGCGTCTTTGGGGTAGATCACCTGCGCGCCACGTGGCATCGACATGACGTAGTCGCTGAGCAACGGGCGTAACGCCAAGAACTCGGTGCCTGAGCTGTGTCGCACGACCGAGCCGTCGGGCGCGCCGATGAGGTCGTCGTGGCGCAGGTGACCACGGTGCGTGTGGAACTCTTTGCCGGCCTCCAGCGTGATCGTATGTAGACGCCCCCGGGGGTCGGTCACCTGCACCGGCTCCCCCACCCGAAAAGGCCCGCGCCGCCGGTCTGCACCGGTGGCGTCGTGCGCAGGCTGAGGTTGGGGAGTGTCGTTCACGAAGGCGAGTGTAGGTGCCGATTACAGATCGTTGGCGAAGATGACCGCACTGACGTGGCCATCCGGGGTGCGCACCGCCACCACTGGTGACTGCATGGTCTGCATAGAGGCCACCACCGCCAGCACCGTGTCGTTGCCCTGTCCTTGCACGACCCACCCTCGTGGTTGGCGCACGCAGACGGCTGACACGGGGGTGCTTGAGCGCCCACCCGCCGGCACCGCGGCCAGCGCTGCTGGATCGACGATGCCGATCGGTTCATCCTGCTCGCCCGTGACTAACCACAAGGGAGCTTGGTTCCAGGGCACCGACTCAACGCTGAGGTTCGCGGGCACCGGCGTGACGGGTCGCCATACCGAAGCCAACGTGATCGCTTCGAAGCGGCGTCGAGAGCGACCGGAGCGCACCGCCTGCGTTGCTCCACTCCATAAGAAGCCGCCGATGAGCACAGTCCAGATGATTCGGTACAGGCCCGGCTGCTGTCCGTTGACCAGCGGTAACACGACTGCGTAGACGGCTAGGGCCACGACCAGCGCGCGGCCGACCCATCCCGCGGCAAGCGTCCCGGCGCCACGGGAGCCGGTGGCCTTCCATACGAGCGCTTCGAGCAGGAAGCCACCGTCCAACGGCAACCCCGGTAGCAGGTTGAAGATGGCCACGAAGGCGTTGGCGTACGTGAAGGCAATGAGCAGCAGCGCGACGATCTCAGTATCGACGGTCTGTAGCGCTAGCCAGCCGACCCCGGCCAACGCTGCGTTCGCCATCGGCCCGGCAAAGGCGACGGCTGCGGCAGCACCGGGTTTGGTTTGCTCGCCGTGGTATGCCGTGTGCCCGCCCCAGAAGTCGGCCACAATGCGCTGCACGGTGAAGCCGTATCGGCGGGCCGTGACCGCGTGAGCGGCCTCGTGGACCAAGACCGAGATGAGGAGCAGGACTGCGAAGAAGGCAGCAACGGCGTACGCCCCGAGCCCGATCTGCGGCGTGATGTTCGCGACGGTGGGGCCGAAGAGGGCAGTGATGGCCAGCGCCACGAAGATCCATGACCGCCCGATGTAGACCGGGACACCCATAAGGGTGCCAAGTTGCCACCGCGAGGCTTGGCGCGCTAGGGGTGACATGCGGATCAGCGTACGTGGGCCTGTCGGTGCACCTTCATAGAGTGGGGTCCATGAGTCGAGCGTTGTCACCGAGTCGGGCTGCCGACTTCATGCAGTGTCCGCTGCTCTATCGCTTCCGGGTGGTGGACAAACTGCCCGAGCCGCCGAGCCTGCCCGCCGCGCGGGGCACGCTGGTGCACTCGGTGCTCGAAGCGTTGTTCGACCTGCCCGCGGCCGAGCGCACCACCGAGGCTGCGGTCGATCTCCTTCCCTCGCGCTGGGAGGAGATGCTGGCCGACGAGCCCGACCTTGCGTCCTTGGTGCCCGATGACGACGACTTCGCGGCGATGTTCGCCGAGGCGGAGAAGTTGCTGCATAAGTGGTTCACCCTCGAGGACCCCGTGCATCTGGAGCCCGCTGAGCGGGAGATGTACGTCGAAACCGACATCGACGGCCTGACCCTGCGTGGGTATGTCGACCGGCTGGACGTAGCGCCCGATGGCCGAATGCGGGTAGTCGATTACAAAACGGGGCGCTCGCCGTCGGAGTTGTTCGAGGGCAAAGCGCTGTTTCAAATGAAGTTCTACGCGCTCGTGCTGTGGCGCACGCGCGGTGTGGTGCCAAGCATGTTGCAGTTGGTCTACCTGCGTGACGGGCAGATTTTGCGCTACGAGCCCAGTGAGGGCGACTTGATGGCGACCGAGCGCAAGATTAAAGCGC
This sequence comes from Actinomycetales bacterium, assembly GCA_038330045.1. Lineage (GTDB taxonomy): Bacteria > Actinomycetota > Actinomycetes > Actinomycetales > Dermatophilaceae > Ornithinicoccus. The sequence continues at coordinate 14,411 of JBBQNO010000012.1, forward strand.
TCTGGGTGGCCATCGAGCGGGCTGCCACGACCGGCGATTGGCGGCCGCGCAAGGGCCGGTTGTGCGATTGGTGCAACCACCAGGCCATATGCCCAGAGTTCGGGGGCACTCCCCCGGAGTTGCCGTCCGACGCGATGAGCCGGGCCCTTGACCCTCGGCGCAGCGGTGCCGCGCCGTCAGCCGCGGTCGAAGAGCTCGCGTAGGCCCATTAGGCCCAAACCCTCGAGCGTTTCGACGCGGTGGCCGCCTAGCGAGTGGTGGACTTCGACCATATGGGCCACGACGAGTGTTGGCACGCCTGCGGCTATGGCCGAACGCACTCCGGTCGGCGAGTCCTCCACCGCCACACACTCACTAGGGAAGACCCCGAGACGCTGAGCGGCCAACAGATATGGCGCGGGATGCGGTTTGCCCTCGGGGACCTGATCACCGGTGACCACGGCGTCGAAGGTGCCTTCCGGAAAGGCGTCGATGAGCACTTTCGCGAGCGGCTGCCACGACATCGTCACCAACGCCATCGGCACCCCGGTCTGACGTAACTCGGCGATCAGTTCGCGCGCGCCGGGGCGCCACGGCATACGGGTTTGGACTCGCTCGATGACCCGAGTCAGCAGCGTGTCCACGATGGCCTGCGGTGGTCCGGTCAGCGGCGTGGTCTCTAAGAGCACCTGCGCCGAGCGGTTGAGGTCGCTACCGACGAGAGCCAGTCCCTGCTCATGGCTCCAGGTGCCCCCCGCTTCTTCGACGAGCGAGGTTTCCTCCGCCATCCAGTAGGGCTCGGTGTCGATGATCGTTCCATCCATATCCCACAACACGGCTGAAGGGAACGAGGGCGAAGTCATTCCGCAGACTGTAGTCGGCAACCGTAGGGTGGCAACGGACAGCATCGACAGAACGCAGCAGGAGGTCGCATGATCGAGTTGGAGCAGGTCGAGCCACTGACCGATCCGATCGTCATTGCGGCCTTTGAGGGGTGGAACGACGCAGGAGGGTGCGCGACCGGAGTAATCGAGCATTTGGCGTCCGTCTGGAACGCGACATTGGTCGCAGCGATGGACCCCGAGGACTATTACGACTTCCAGGTCAACCGGCCCAAAATCACGGTGATCGATGGCAAACGGTCCATCGAGTGGCCGACCACCCGAGTGCTGTTGATCCGTGACTCGCCGGTGGGCCGCGACATTGTGCTGATCTTGGGGATCGAGCCGTCGGTGCGCTGGCGGTCCTACAGCTCGGAGATCCTGGCCTTTGCTCTGCACCACGACGCCTCCATGTTGATCACGCTTGGGGGGTTGCTGGCCGACGTGCCGCATACCCGCCCTATCCCGGTCGGCGTCACCTCCGAGGACGCCGGTCTGCGCGAGATGAGCGACGACATCGAGCGCAGCACCTACGAAGGACCGTCTGGCATCGTCGGCATCTTGCACGATCAGGCCGAGCAACTGGCGTTACCGAGCCTGTCCTGTTGGGCGGCCGTGCCGCACTACGCAGGTGGAGCGCCGTCCCCGAAGGCTTCGCTGGCGCTCCTGGGCCGTCTCGAAGATTTGCTGTCGTGCGTCATCGACGACCAGGCCTTGGTGGAGCAAGCCCGAGCGTGGGAGCGTGGCGTCGATGAACTCGCCGACTCTGACGACGAGGTCCGCGAATACGTCACCTCCCTTGAAGAAGCGCAAGACACTGCAGACCTTCCTGAGGCCAGCGGTGACGCAATCGCCAAGGAGTTCGAGCGCTACTTGCAACGCCGCGACGACAGCGGGCCAGCGGCTACCTGAGAACCAATTGCCCCAGCCGATCCAACGGTCTGCGCCGGGGGGCCCAGCCAAGCGCAGGTGGACCTGGGGCAGCGGCGCGTCAGCCCGTGAACTGCGCGCGGTCAGTCTTGGTCGTCCAGCAGAGGTATGCCGAGCAGCGCCTCAATAGCGCGCGGCACCAGCGGTGAGCACGGCTGGGCTGAGGCCGACGCAGCCCATTGATCGGCGACATCAATCGCGCCGGCACCGTCGAGGTCGTCGGCCAACTTCTCCCGCAGAGCCGTCACGGCGGCCTCGTCGGCTTCGGTGGGTGCAATCGTCGCGTCGACGCCGAGCGCCGCGGCACGCCACGTGTCGAGTCGTTCGTTGGCTATCGCCAGCAGGTCAGCGGTGTAGGTCCACGCCGTGCGGTAGTGCTGAGCCACCAACACCAGGCGGATGGCCATCGGGTCGACTCCGTCGGCGCGCAGTTTCGAGACCAACACCAGGTTTCCCTTAGATTTGCTCATCTTCTCGCCGTCGAGGCCGACCATCGCTTGGTGCACGTAGACCTGCGCGAAGGGCCTGCGACCGGTCAGCGATACGGCTTGCACCGCGCTCATCTCGTGGTGCGGGAAGACCAAATCGTCGCCGCCGCCTTGGATGGTGAAGCCCATCCCGAGGTAGCGCAGCGCAATGGTGGAGCACTCGATGTGCCAGCCGGGGCGTCCATCGCCCAGTTCGCCTCCGGGCCAACGGGGCTCGCCATCCTGCCCGGCCCGCCACAGCAAGGGATCTAAGGCGTCGCGCTTACCCTCACGCTCCGGGTCTCCGCCGCGGTCAGCATACACCGCGAGCATTTGCTCCCGCGTCCACCCGGAGACGGCACCGAAGCGGGCGGCCTGCGCGAGATCGAGGTAGATGTCGCCGCCGATGGAGTAAGCCTGTCCTGACTCCACGAGTTGCTCGACCGCAGAAACATCGTCGGGGATGCCCTCGACCGCGCCGATGTAGTGCTGCGGGGGCAGCACTTTCAGGGCGTGCATGTCCTCGAAGAACAACTGGATCTCTCGGGCGGCGAGGTCTTGCCAGGCGATGCCGTCGCGCTGGGCGCGTTCGAGGAGCGGCTCGTCAACGTCCGTGACGTTCTGGACGTAAGTCACCGACAGACCAGCGTCGCGCAGCACGCGAATCAGCAGGTCAAACGTGACGTTGGTGGCAGCGTGGCCGAGGTGCGTCGCGTCATACGGAGTAATGCCGCAGACATAGATCCCCACGGTGCCGCTCTCGGGGTGGACCCGGTGCACGTCGCGCGATGGCGTGTCGTAGACCCGCAGAGGACCGCCACTCCCAGGCAGACGGGGCACCGACGTCGCAGACCAGGGTTTCACATCGGTCAGCGTATCGGCTGAGCCGCCATCACCACACCGGCGTTCACCACACCGGCGTTCACCACAGTGGCCACGGCAACGGGTAGCGGCCAAACGGCACGTCGGGAAACTCCCCGACCTCGAGCAAGCCTTCGACACGCATGCGCAGCGCCGCCATTTCCGAGCCCGACAGCAGGGATTCCAAGCCGGTGTCTGTGTCGTCGCTGAGCCGGTCGAGCAAAATCTCCAGGCGCGCGACGTCGGCGGCGGGTAACTTGTCGCCTGCCCAACCCCAGAGCACCGTTCGTAGTTTGGGCTCGACGTGCCCGATCAGCCCGTGGTCGAAGGCCCACAGATGGCCCTCGCCGTCGATCGCGATGTGGGCAGCCTTGCGGTCGGCGTTGTTCAGCACCACGTCCAGCACCGCCAATGAAGCCAGCGTCTCGTCGTCGCGGTGCACCACGCTGAGGGGACGACCGCGCTGGTCCTCGGCTTCGAGCACGCTGAGCCATCCGTCCGGTATCTCGCCGGCCGAGATGACGTCCATCAGCCCGGAGGCAGGCAGCGCCGCGAGGTCGTCCGGCACCTCTTGCCAGATCTGGACCGACCCCATACCCAATGGTCCGTCGCGCAGGATGGTCTTCGGCACCAGGCCCCAACCGCCGAGTTCACTGATGACGTATGCCGCAACTTCGCGATACGCCAAGGTGCGGTTTGGGAAGTCCGGTAAAGGCCGCTCGCCCTGGATGGGCTTATAGACCGCTCGGTGCTCCGATGGCTCGTCGTCCACGATGAACTGGACGCGCAAGGTGACGTTGGAGGCTTCGGTCAGAGCGCCCTCTATGTGCATCGGCGCGGACTCAATGTCGACGTCCTGTGGTCCGTGGATCCGGTCTGACTCGCTAGCGAAAGAGGCGTCGGGTTGACTCACCGCCGATAGCCGTTGGCCCTAGGGCAGATGTGGCCGGTGGGGTCCAAGGGACCGCCGCAGAACGGACAGTTCGGGCGGCCACCGGTCATCGAGTCTTCGCACCGCGTGGCGAAACCACGCGCCATGCCCACCGGCAGTGAGACGCGGATCCCTTGGAACCCAATGGGGTCGGCACCATAGGGCTCGGCGGGCTCGGCGGACTCGCCATCGTCTTCATCGACGGGCTCGCGGTCGCTTGCCTCGATGTTGACCCGGCGGGTGGCCTCGTCCCAGGCCAGCGTCAACTGGCGTGCGCGGAAGTCCTCCTCGATGGGGGTCTGTAACGGGGCGCGGTCTTGCATCTCCGCTTCGTCGGGGTGGTCGGCGACGGCCCCGGCCATCTCGCTGAGCAACTCGACCAGGCTCTCGCCCAGCAAGCGCACCTGTTCCTTCTCCAGCGACACCGTCATCACCTGGGACCCCTTGACGGCTTGGACGAAGAAAGTCCGCTGTCCGGCAGGTCCGACCGAATCAGCGATGAAGCGATCCGGAGGGTTAAAATCGATCACAGGCATTTCCTTACCCTAACGTCCGGGCTGACCTAGGCGTGTCCCGCTCCCCCGCCGACGTGGCTCTCTTCTGCGCCCGCCTCGGCAGCGGCCTTGGCTTGACCGGTCAGGTCGATCGGTTCTGAGCCACTGTCGTTGGTGCGGAGCAGGAAGGGCGCAGCGCTGGTGTATCGAATGATGCTTAGCGAGGCGGGGTCGGCGACGATTCGCTGGAAGTTGTCCAGGGCCGTGCCCGCCGCGTCGGCCAAGATCGACTTGATGACGTCGCCATGGCTCACGGCGAGCCATATCGCCCCTGGCCCATGCTCGGCCTCAACCGCGGCATCGAAGGTCCTGATGGCCAGGACTGCACGATCTTGCATGTTCGTCATCGACTCGGACTCGAAGGTGTCGCTCTCGGGGAAGTGCACGGTGCTCGGAGACTTCTGAACGTCTTTCCAGAGCGGCTCCTTGGCTAACTCCTTCAGCGGGCGACCGGTCCACGAGCCGTAACGGCACTCGCCGATGTTGTCTTCGGTGGTGATCTGCGGCGGTGTTTGGAGGCGCGAGAGGGCGATCTGTGCGGTTTCTTGGCAGCGCTGCAGCGGGCTGACCATCGCCCCCACAAGGGGCACCCCGACCAGCCTGGTTGACACCCGTTGCGCCTGCTCACGGCCCTTGTCGTCTAACCCCAGACCTGGCGTCCAACCGGCGAGGATGCCGTCAGCGTTGGCTTGGGTGCGCCCGTGACGGAGCAGCAACATGATGGCCATCGAGTACGTCCTTTGGTGAATCGGTGAGGCTATTGAATCCGTGAGGCTGCCTCGACGGCGGCCTCCAGCGACTCCATTCTCACGGTTAAGTCATCCCCCCATGGAGCCAGGGTCAACGTGGTCACCCCGGCGTCGGCATACCGCTGCATGCGTTCTTGTAGTCGCGTCGCCGGGCCAATCAGCGAGGTGTCGTCGACGAATTGTGTCGGCACGGCGGTCGCTGCCTCGCGCCACTGCTTGTCGAGGTAGAGGTCCTGCACCGTCTTGGCGGCCTCGGGGTATCCCATGCGACCGGCCAGCGCGTTGTAGAAGTTGTGTTCCCGAGAGCCCATCCCGCCGACGTATAGCGCAGCGTAAGGAGCGATCGTCGCCGCACACTGCTCGACGTCGGGCCCGACCGCGACCGGGACGGTGGTGTCCATCTCGAACGGCGCAAGGGCATCGTCAGTGGAATTCTCGGTGGGTATGCGGCGTGCTCGGCCGCGTTCGATGGCGTCCCGCTGCTCGTGCAGGTAGTCAGGCGAGGAGAAAACCCCCAACCATCCGTCGCCGATCTCGCCGGCTAATTCAAGGTTCTTAGGGCCCACCGCGGCCAAGTAGATGGGCACGTCGCGTCGGGGGCCCGAGATGGTGAGCCTCAGGCTTTTTCCGGCCCCGTCCGGCAGCGGCAACGTGAAGTGTTTGCCTTCGTGGGCGACCGGGCGACGATCCAGACCCATGCGCACGATCTCGACGTATTCGCGGGTCCGGCCCAGCGGCGACGCGAACGGGACGCCGTGCCATCCTTCGGAGACTTGGGGGCCGCTGACTCCCAGGCCTAGCCGAAACCGCCCACCGGAGAGGCTGTCTAGGCTGGCGGCTGTCATCGTGGTCATGGCCGGGGTGCGACCGGGGATTTGGAAGACGCCCGCCCCGAGCTTGATGCGTGTCGTGCGCGAGCCGATCCAGGCGAGCACGGTGGCTGCGTCGGGTCCGTAGGCCTCCGAGACCCAGACGACGTCAACCCCGAGCGCCTCCGCGCGCTGGACCAAAGCGAGGTTGTCAGCATCTCGACTGTTGCCCTGCCCCCAGAAGCCGCAGCTCAGACCGAGTTTCATGACTTCGCTCGGCGCAACGACCCGTCATCTGAGGAGTCATCGTCTTCGCCGTCGTTGTCTTCGCTGTCGTCGTCTTCGTTGTCGCTATCGAGGTTCTCTACATCGACCCCGTCGTGGTCTTCAGCGTCGAGGTCGTCCTCGTCATAATCATCGTCATTACGGTCGTCATCTCCGTCATCCTCGTCGTCATCTTCATCGTCGTCCTCGCGGTAGACGTCGAGCGGGGTGACCTCGCCGTAGACCTCCAGCAGCGCGTCGTCGTAATCAACGAAGGCGTTGGCGATCCGCTGGTAGGCGGCGATGAGCTTCGGGTCATCCTTGTCCGGGCTGTCGGCTGCCATTTCGAGATGGCGCTCGAGGGCCGCCACCAAGTCTCGTAACGCCGCGCGCGGGTTGGAAGTCATAGCACTGACCGTATCTGACGATCGGGCCCTCACGGCACCGAATTATGTGGGCTGTGGTCCGCGCTGGACATGCGCCAACCGATGTTCGAGGATCGTCCTTCCATGGTTGAGTACGAATACCGCACGGTGACCTTCACCCGCGACGACAGCCGCTCCTACGTTCGCGCCGTATTGACCGAGCAGGCTGAGCATGGCCATTGGGAGTTGCACCGCGTTCGGGTCTATTTCGGCGGCAAGCGCCTGGCGTCGATGCGCCGCAAAATCATCCGCGTCCAGCGCACCGCATAACACGATTAACACCCGCAACGTCGACGGTTTCGTCAGCGGGAAAACTGTCCCAGCGACGCGCCCGTGGGCTTGCCGGCCAACGCCTCAGCAGTCAACAATCAGACGCTGAAGCACTCGTGTCCCAAATTCCAGGGCATCGATGGGCACCCGCTCGTCGATCCCGTGGAACATCGCCACGAAGTCGAGGTCTTCGGGGAGCCGCAGCGGGGCAAACCCGTAGCCGGTGATCCCGAGCCGTGAGAGGTGCTTGTTGTCGGTGCCACCGGAGAGGCAATAGGGCAGCACATGCGCCCCGGGATCTTCCTTGAGCAGGGCGTGCTTCATGGAGTCCACCAGGTCTGCTTCGAACGGCGCCTCGAGTGCCACGTCTTTATGCACGATCTCGATGTCCACGAACTCTCCGGCGAGCCGGGTGATCGTGTCCATGAGCTCGTCGCCGTGACCAGGCAGGAAGCGGCAGTCCAGCGATGCGGTGGCGGTCTGCGGGATCACGTTGTGTTTGTAGCCCGAGTCCAGCATCGTGAAATTCGACGTATCGGCCAACGTGGCCTCCACGAAGGGCCGTGCGCCGCCCAGCATCGCAAGGAACTCCTCGGGATCGTCGCGGTCGAGGGACGTGCCGGTGATCCCAGCGACGTCGTCGAAGAGCTGCCCGACCGACGCGATGTAGGTGCGCGGCCAGTGATGAGCGTTGATCCGGGCGATCGCTTCAGCCAAGCGGACGACCGCATTCTCGCTGTTGGGAACCGACCCGTGGCCGGCTCGACCGTGGGCGCGCAGCCGCAACCAGGCGATGCCCTTCTCCGCGGTCTGCAGCAGGTAGGCCCGGGTCGCGGCACCCGTAACAGCGTCAGGGAGGGTTACGGAAAAGCCCCCGACTTCGCTGATTGCTTCGGTGCAGCCCTCGAACCACTCCGGGTGGTGCTCCACGACGTGTCCGGCGCCCTTGACTCCCCCAGCCTCCTCGTCGGCGAAGAAGGCCCAGACGATGTCGCGCGGCGGCTTCTCACCGCTGAGCGCCAGCGAGCGTAGGTTGGCCAGCAGCATCGCGTCCATGTCTTTCATGTCGACGGCGCCCCGACCCCAGATGCAGCCGTCGCGCTCCTCGGCCGCAAACGGGTCGACCTGCCAGTCGCTGGCCTCGGCGGGCACGACGTCCAGATGACCATGCATGACCAGCCCGGGGCGTGAAGTATCTCTGCCTTCGGTGCGCACGACAACGCTGGCCCGTCCTTTTTCGGACTCCGTCAAGTGGGGGTCCAGACCGACATCGGTCAGCAAACCCATGACGTACTCGGCAGCTGCACGCTCCCCCGGCCCGTCGGCCTCGCCGTAATTGCTGGTGTCGATCTGAATCAGCTCACGACAAATCCTCACGACCTCGTCGGTGGGCACAGGGACTGGGGTGCTATCGGAATCAGCCACGCATGCAGGCTATCGGGCCAAAGCCTGGCTAGCCCGACGGATAGGCCGTCGCACGTGGGGGAAGGCCCACCGTTCTTTCGGTCACCACCGTTCTTGCGGTCACCACCGTGGAGCGGGCTGGGCTACTCGAGCGCCTCTTCGGTGAAGACGCGGTAGCCCAAGCCCGCTGCGTACCCGTGGATCTCTCGAGTGTCGAGGGCGCTGACGTAATCGAGGATCTCGCGGCTGACGGTCTGTCCGGGGACAAGGATCGGAAAGCCGGGCGGGTAGGGAATCACGAAGGTCGCCGAAACGAGGTCGCGGCCTTGCTCTATCCTCGCGATGGCAGCGTCCGTGCTGACGTATTCGCACTTGTGCTCGTCGTAGGCGAGGAAGAATGCCTCGCGCAGGTTGCCCTCCGGGGTGTCACCGTCCGGGTCGCCGCGGAAGCGCGCGTGGAAACTCGAAAAGTCGGGCAGCGATGGCCGTCCTTGTGCCGCTTCGACCTTGCGCTGGTGGGCACGCAGATCCATCGGGCCCATTCGGTCGACCTCGTCATCGATCTCTTGCGCCAGTTTGAGCAGGACCTCGACTAAGTAGGCAACCGAGCTGTTGGTCGTCCCGATGTTCGTCATGAAGAGCACCGTGTTGCGGGATGTCTTGTTGACCTGGATGCCGTGCCTGCGCATCAAGTATTCGTGCTTGAAGGTGTCTCCGTCGACACCGGTCTGAGCGATGCAGATCGTCACGCGGCTCGGGTCCAGGACGAACTCGTCATGCTTCCACCGTTGCGGTGACAGCGTCGTGGAGTCGTCGAGATCGACTCCGTCGGCACCGGAACCTCGATACTCCTGCGGGATGAGGTCCGCCCCGGTCAGCACCCGGAACCTACGGCGCAGCAGCGGGTGGCTGGAGATCACGCGGCGCAGCATTTTGGCCGACTCGATCTGTTGCTGCACGAGTTTGAAACCCTCGAGCTCGACCTGCCGGCGGCCCACATCGAGTGAGGCGAGGATCTGATAGTTCGGCGAGGTGGAGGTGTGCGTCATGTAGGCCTCGCGGAACGCCTCCTCGTTGCGATAGCCGAATTGGTCGTCGAAGACGTGGATCATCGATCCCTGGCGCAAAGCGGTGAGGGTCTTGTGCGTCGACTGGGTCGCATATACGCGCAGTCGGGCCTTGTCGGGGTCCGGGATCAGCCGTGTGCGTAGCCAGGTCTCATCGTCGGCCTCGGCCAGCTCCGCTTGCTGGGCTTCAAAGCGATCTCTGTATACCGGGTCGCGGTAGCGCCGTCGCAGTCGTTTGGCCGTGTCCATGGCGGTGCGACGGCGGTACGTCGGGTGGAAGGCGGCGAAGGCAAACCATGCCTCGTCCCATAAGAAGACGAGGTCGGGCTTGATCGCCAAGCACTCTTCCATGATGCGCTCCACGTCGGAGACGATGCCGTCGAAGGTGCAGTTGGTCAGCGCCAACATCTTCACCTCGTCCAACCGTCCCGCGCGGCGGTAGGCCAGCAACTGCTCCTTGATGGACTCAATCGGCACCGCGCCATACATCGAGAATTCGTCGAGCGGGTAGGCGTCGAGATAGTTCGTCAGCGCCCCGGCGAGCATGAGTGCGTAATGGTGAGATTTGTGGCAATCCCGGTCCACCAGGACGATGTCGCCGGGGGTGACGATGGACTGAGTGACGATTTTGTTGGCCGTGGAGGTGCCGTTGGTCACGAAGTAGGTGCGGTGCGACCCGAAGGCTCGGGCGGCCAACTCCTGTGCCTTCTTGATGGGGCCAACGGGGTCGAGCAGGGAGTCCAACCCGCCCGAGGTCGATGAGGTCTCGGCCATGAAAATGTTCATCCCGTAGAACTCGACCATGTCGGTCACCCACGGCGAGCCGACGATGGACTTGCCGCGCGAGATGGGCAGCGCGTGGAAGACGCCGGTCGGTTCGCGGCTGTATTTGCGCAAAGCGCTGAAGAACGGGGTCTGATATCGCTCGCCGACGCCGCGCAGGATGGACACGTGCAATTCCACCGGGTCCTGCCGCAGGAACACCCGGCGGAACCCTTGGAAGGCGTCGCTAGCGATGGCCTCCAGCGCCACGTGGCCCACGAGGTAGAGGTCAAGCTCGGGACGAAGCGCGTGTATGCCGTCGGTGAGCATCTTGATCCGCTCGGACGCCGTCATACCGTCCAGGCTTTGCTCGAGCGTGGGCAGCAAATCGACGATCGAGGACAGGTCGATCTGGTCTCGGATGCGTGAACGCACCTCAAACGAGGGCCGGATCAACACGGCCTGGACGTTGGCATTGACGGCGACCGCAATCAGCGCATCCTCCAAACTGGGAACAAAGACCAATTCGTAGTCGAAGGTGTCGTCACGGTGACGCTGACGACCCAGTTGGGCGGCCAGCGCCCTATCGGGAGAGAGGCTGTCGGCAACGACGAGCACCTCAAAACTCGGCCGCGTCTGTTCGGCCGAAGAGGCGTCCTGCACGACGCCCTGCGTGATGGACTGCGTCGCCTCGGCCAGCTGAGTGAAGTCGTGGGACTGGACCAGCGCCCGCAACTCTCGGACCCGCGCCGAGCCGGGGTTGGCCCAGTACGTCTCCAGGGGGGCTACCTGATCCAACAGTTCAAGGAACTGCGCCTTGTCTTCCCGGCCGACCCGCGACGATCGGGCCATCTCGGCTAGGCGCCGAGAGGCATCAGCGACCGATCCCCAGGCGTCTAGCCGCACTCTCCGAATGCTGTGGTGAGTCACCGGAGCGGCGGAAGGGCCCGGTGTCTCTTCTGTCGACGTCGTTGTGGCCATGAGCTCTCCATCACAAGAGTGTCCGGAGGGAATTTCAACCCTTCGGCGGCTTCGCAAGCTAGGCCTACCATTGCAGGTGAAGCCGTTCTGACCAAGACCCTGGAGCGCGATTCTCAGGCTGTTGCGGCCAGGGGGGCACGCGACCGCCGAGCAATACCGCGACGCCCTAGCTTACGAGGAAGTCATCTTCACGCGCTTCGTAGCGCTTCACTACAGCGCGCTCCAGGAGATGGTGGCCGCGTCACCGCAGCGTGCGACCTGGCCTACAAGCCGAGGTTGCGAGTTTCTTCGTGCTGCCGAGCATGAGGAGGTCCACCCCCCTCTCACCGGTCGGTAACATGACCAAGCGACGGACGTCGGCGCACTAGCTGCTGGGCATCAACGCCCTGCGCGCCTCCGAGGCCGCAGCGGTACGGATCGAGGACTACACCGACACCCTGCGCGGACACCGAGTGCTGCACCTGGTCGGCAAGGGCAACAAGCCAGCCGCCATGCCCCTGACCGTCCCATTGCTCCGCGTCCGGGAAGACTGCCGCGGCCAGCGGAATTCCGGGCCGCTGGTGCTGCGACCGGTCTCCGCCAAGCCGATCGACCGACGCGACGCCTACCGCATGGTTACCCGGATCGCGAAGGCTGCCGGCATCCCCCGACAGATCAGCCCGCAATCACTTCGGCACGCCGTCCACTTCCTGACTGCATACGTCGCCGGCGTCTGAGGAGCTGGCTTCACAGCGTCGCTTCGCCCATTATGGGCGTGTCCCCAGCATGCTGCTTAGCGCCCAGATACGGCGCGTCGCGAAGGTGTTCCGCCTCGCTGGCATGAGAACACCCGCACGAGCGGCCTTTCGATCACCGATGTCATTGTCAGAGTGGGAGAGTCGCCTCGGCGGCCGCTGGCACTCGGTCTGAGGCTTACCCAGCCTCGTCAGGACGGGCTCGCAGGTGGAAGACACCAAACTTGTGCTGATGACACGCTCGCCCGTGCCCCCAGTCACGACCAGCTCCCCCCGGGGGTGTACTGAAACTCAACAACTCGGGACGGAACAGCGATAGCAACAAGCAAGGCGGACTCGGCCGGCAGGGTCAGCCCGGGAGTTGGAGGCCGAAGCCACAGGCGAAGAGTGGGTCGTCGAAGCCAGGCTGGTCCTCCGGGTGCTCGCGCACGTCGTGCATCGACCGCGGCAGGTCGAAGGGCAGCACGCCCACCGGTGGGATCTGGCCGCTAAGCGCCTCTAACAACGCGGGACCAGACGTGCCGTAGGACCCGACGAGGCCGCTGACGAACTCCAGCAACGGGGTCAGCACCGCCGGGCGGTCGAGGTTCACGTCGACCACTAGGCGACACTGCGCCGCGATCCTGCGCAGCCGGTGCACCAGGCCGGGGGCGAAGTCGAGCGAGCCCTGGTGGAACATCGCCTCAAAGAACAGGTCGTCCCGGTGGTCATACGGAGCGCCGAGCCGGACCAACGCGACATCGGCTTCCTCCGGAGTGCTGACCACCTCACAGAAACCATCAAAGGCCTCCGTACGAAACCCCTCGGCATACACCTTGAGCCCCGGTCGCAGTGGCAACACGTCCTTGCCTTGGTGCAGCACCGTCACCGACGCGGCTTGCGCGTGGAGCCCGGCGCTCACGAAGTCGGCGCGTCCAACCGTGGCCGCAGCCACGTCCTCATCGACATAAGGGTCGTCGAAGAGCCCGAGCTCGAACTTCACGGTCAGCAGCCGGCGCGCCGAGGCATCGATCCGGTCCTCGCTCACCCGGCCCTGGGCGACCAGATCCAGCAGCAGGTCGACCTCCTCCTCCCCGCCAAACTGATCGGCCCCGGCCGCCAGGATCCGCTCCATCCGTTCGTGGGCATCGAGGTGCTCCACTCCCCAGGCACGAGCCGGCAGCACCTGGTCGCCGACGTAGTTGTCGCCCACCAGCTCCCAATCGGTGAGCACCACGCCGTCATAGCCGAGCCGCTCGCGCAGCAACCCGGTCACGATCTGCCGGTTGTAGCCGAAGCCGACTTCGTCGATCAGCTCCCCGTCGATGACCAGGCCGACGGGCATCGAGTAGTACGGCATGATCCCCGCGGTCCCTGCCGCGATCGCCACCGGGAACGGCGCCAGGTGGTCGGCGAAGTGCCCGGCCCGGTAGACCTGCTCGCGTCCGTAGGGGAAGTGGGCGTCCTCCCCATCGCGCTGTGACCCGCCGCCGGGGAAGTGCTTGGTCGTGCAGGCGACACTGCCCGGGCCCAAACGGGCTTGCTGCATACCCTGCAGGTAGGCGACGCCCAGCTCGGTGACCACCGCGACGTCGTGACCGAAGGTGCCGGACTGCCGGGCCCACCGCGGCTCGGTCGCCAGATCCAACGTGGGATGCAACGCCGCCCGGATGCCAACCGCGACGTACTCCTGCCGGGCGATGTCCGCGAACCGCCGCACCAGGTCCGCGTCGCGCAGCGCAGCCAGCCCGAGCGGCTCGGGCCACTGCGAGAACGCGCCGGCCGCGAAAGACACGCCGACGTTGTCGACGAACCCGTGCCGCGGGTCGGAGGAGATCGTGACCGGTATGCCGTGGGGGGTGCCCTGCGCCAACCGCTGCAGGGCGTTGTGCCAGCGCGCAGCGAGCCGTGCCTCGCCGAGGGCATGCACGTTGAAGTGCGACAGGTGCTTGCCCAGCACCACCTCGGAGGCCCCGGACTTGCTGATCTTGCCCGGCTCCTGCAGCACCTGCCCGTCGGCGCCGGCCTCGACGACCGTGTGGAACATCAACCCGACTTTCTCGGGCAGCGAGAGCCGGGCCAGCAGGTCCTGGACGCGCTGCGGCACCGGGCGCCGCGGGTCCTCGAAGGGGTCGAGCCTGCCGTTGCCGTTCAGATCGCGATAGCGCACGCCCTCGCGCGAGGTCTCCAGATCCGTGGTGGTCACGCCCACTTAACCTGTCCCGGCGCCGAACTCTTCCATCGCGATCACCGGGCGCAGTGCTGCCTCGACCTCACGCGTGCTGAAGGCCCGGCGGATCGCGTCACGCCCGAGCACGTTGCCGAGCGCTCCCATGATCATCGCCTGGTCCAAGGACAGGTAGCGCTGAGCCTGGCGCCCGGAGACCACGGCCACCGCGTCGTAGAAGCCGCCCTCGCCGTAGGCGCCGAGCTCGGTCTCGATCCGGCTCAGGTTCTCGAAAGCCGCCTGCGGCTCGTGCATCATGGCCAGGAACGCCGCGTGCGGGGTGACCACGCCGTCGCCGTACTCCGGGTTCGGGGAGAGACCCTCACGACACTCCCCGAACCCGGCGTCGTAGGACGTCATCTCGACGTCTGAGAAGTAGCCGTCCGGGTTCATCCCCAGCATGTCCAGGCCGTACTCCCGGTAGTTGTCGGTCGGGTCGCTGGCCGGGCTAAACCCCCAGTATCCGTAGCCCGCCTCCAGCATCCCGTGCTCGCGCTGGGCCCGCACGTGCAGCGGGTGGTTGCGCCCCCACGACCGCGGAGCCCAGGTCGACTCGGGCACGAAAACCTCCGGCATTAGCTCCTCGAACATCGAGCCGCCCCAGCCAGGCACGATCCGCATACCCCGGTAGGTGTAGGCACCCTCGTAGACCTCGATGCCCAGATAGGTCCGGGTCTGCCCAACCGGCTGCATCTCGTGCCAGGACCAGTCACAGCCCGCCGGGAAGGTGCGCCACGCCGCGAAGTAGTGCTCGGCCGGCATCTGCCCGGTCAGGATGCCCAGGTATGACGTGATCCGAGTTTCGGAGACGATCGTGTCATAGTGGTGGGTGGTCAGCCAGACGTCCGGACCGTCGATGTGGGTGCCGCGATATACCCCACCAGGCCGGTCGTGGTCAAAGGGGAAGAAGCCGCCGTGCAACAGCCCGCCGGGCCGGTCGGCGTCGGGGTCGTAGAACGCGTCCCAGCGGATCCGGTCGAAGACCTGGCCGGCCAGCTTGTGGGCACCGGGCACCGCCTCGCGCACCACCATCAGCGCCGCGCCGAGCCAGCCGTTGTCGACACTGGACACGAAGGGGTAGACCCGCTCGCCCGTCGTCGGCCAGGTCCGCAACGCCTTCCCGGTGCCCTCGTCATACCAGTTGAAATAGAGCCCGCTGGCCTCGTCGTGCTCCATCTCTAGCAGGGTATGCAGCGTGCGCCGGCAGACCCGCACGCACTCGCCCGCGCTGATGATGCCCAACTCGCGCGCCGCCACCGCCGACCACAGCAAACCGCCGATGTTGGTGGGGGAGGTGTAGCCGCTGCGCTCGCTGGCCCCGAGGGAGGCCGGGATGTTGTCGGCGGGCAAGCCGGTGCGCTCGTCGGTCATCGCGACCATCGAGTGCCAGGTGTCGCGTGCCCAGCGCAGCATGGTCGCCCGCTCGGGCGCTACGGGCTTCTTGGTATGCAGTGTCGTGACTGGGACGGTCGCGGCGCTCGCCGCAGAGGGCACTGCGGCGGCAGCGAGACCGCCCACCACCAGGGTGCGACGGGTGGTGTGGACCTGTGATCGTGCCATATCAATCTCCTGTGTCTAAGGTCATTTCAGACCGGTGGTGGCGATGCCCTGGATGAAGCGGCGCTGGAAGACCATGAAGACCGCCAGCACCGGCAGCACCACGATCGTGGCGCCGGCCAGGAGCAGTCCGTACTGGGTGGAGTTCTGACCTGTGGAGTAAAGCGCCAAGGCCACGGGCAGGGTGTACGTCTCCTCGGTCTGGGCCACGACCAACGGCCAGAGGAAGTTGTTCCAGCTGCCGAGGAAGGTCAGGATGCCTAGGGTTGCCAGCGCAGGGCCGCACAACGGCAGGAACACGCGGGCGAAGATCCTCAGCTCGCCGGCACCGTCGACGCGCGCCGCGTCGAGCAGGTCCCGAGGCAGTCCTAGCATGTATTGGCGCATCAGGAACACGCCGAACGGGGACACCAGGAACGGAAGGAACAACCCCGGCAGCGTGTCGACCAGCCCAGCGTTGGCTACCAGCACGAACAGCGGCACGAAAGTCACCACGCCGGGGATCATCAGGGTGCCCAGGATGAGGCCAAACAACACCTTCTTGCCGCGGAAATTTAACATCACGAGGGCGTAGCCGACCATCGAGCAGAAGATCAGATTCCCGGCGGTGACGACGACGGCAACAACGGTGGAATTGAAGAAGTAGCGACCGAAATTGAGTCGCGTGAACAACTCGGCATAGTTGCTCAACGTTGGATCTTGCGGCCACCAGGTCGGCGGCACCTGGCGCAGTTCGGCGTTGGTCTTCAGGCTGCCCAGGACCATCCACACGAAAGGCGTGATCACCAAGATCAGCGCGACGGTGAGTAGCGCGTAGAGCCACCAACGGCTGCGCACCGAGGGCTGCGTCGTCATCGTCATCTCAGTCCCTCTCGGACAGGAAGCGGAACTGGACGGCAGTGACCACCGCGATGACCACGAAGATCAGATAGCTCAACGCCGCGGCATACCCGTAGTTTCCGAAACTGAACTGTTGGAAGGTGTACATGGAGGCCGAGATGGTGCTGTTCAGCGGGCCACCCTGAGTCATCACAAACGGCTCCTCGAAGAACTGCAGGTAGCCGATGCCAGTAGTGACGGAGACGAAGAGGATCGTCGGTCGCAAGGTAGGCAGGGTAATGAACCGGAAGCGTTGCCACCCGGTCGCTCCGTCGAGAGCAGCAGCCTCATGCAACGCCCACGGGACGGCCTGCAGCCCCGCCAGGAAAATGATCATCGCGGTGCCGAAGTTGCGCCAGGTGCCCATCAGGATGAGTGAGGGCATCGCCCACGTCGTCGACTCCAGCCAGCTCGGCCCACCGATGCCGACCCAACCCAGCGCGGTGTTCACCAGTCCGACGTCGGGGTGCAGCAGGAACCGCCACACCACCGCTACCGCCACGATCGAGGTGATGACGGGGGTATAGAAGCCGAGCCGGAAGATGCTCCGCATTCGGCTGATGCCCTTGTCGAGGGCCACAGCGGCAGCCAGCGCCACCGTTAAGGTCAACGGCACTCCGACCAGGACGAAGTATGCGGTGTTCAGCGCGGCCTGGCGGAAGATCGGGTCGTTGAAAGCCCTGATGAAGTTTTCGAGGCCGATAAAGTTCACCGCGAAGGGGTTGCGCAGATCGCGTGCGCCCGTGTCGGTGAAACTCATGAAGACCGATTGCACGACCGGCCACGCGGTGAAGGCCAGGAAGAGCAGCATGAAGGGCAGGGCCAAGATCCAGGCCGCCCGTTCCTCTCGTCGGCGGCGAGGCCTCTTCGAGGGCGGCGGGTAGGAATCTTCGTCATCTGCAGAGCCCGCGCTAGCCGATTGGCCCTGCGTCGTCGAGGTGGCCATGACCTACTGACCCGTTCCTATCGACTCAGCCCTGCTCTGCACCTGCTTCATGGCCTCCGCCGGATCCGCGTCGGCTTTGGCGACTTCCTCGATGGCGTCGTCGAAGGAAGCCACCGCTTCTTCCCAGGTCGGGAAGGTGGGGGGCGCTTGTGCTGTTTCGAGCTGCGTGCCGAACGCCGACAGCTTCGGGTCCGACGCGAGGCTCTCGTCATCCCAGGCTGCCTTCACGGATGGGAGGTCGGTCGTGGTTTTGTACCACTCGATCTGGGTGTCCGGCTCCGTGAGCCACGTGACGAACGACCACGCAGTGGCCCGGTTGTCGGTGGACTTGAACACCGCAAGGTTGGAACCACCGACGAAGGAGGACGGCGTCCCGCCCTCAGGGGCTGGGATCTGCGCGACGTCGTACTTATTCTCGAAACCCTCACCGCCTGTGTCCTCGACCAGCGAACGCATCCACGGACCGGAGATGAACATCGGCTCGTCGCCAGAGGTGAAGTTTGCGACCAGTTCGTCGGGGACTGGGCTGGGGTTGGCCACTTTGTCCGTGAAGAAGCTCTGGTAGTACTTCACGGCATCAACCATCTCGGGGGTGTCGAAACTGTAGCTATCGTCCGTGGCGACTTCGGCGCCGTTGGACCAGGCGAAGGGAAGGACGGTCTGCCAGGAGCCGGTTTCTCCCGGCTGCAGGCTGATACCCCACTCCGAGCCACCCTTGCTCTGCAGGTCGGCTGCCATCTTCTTGAAGCCGTCCCAGTCGCTGGGCACCTCGTCGTAGCCGGCCTTCTCGGCGATGTCGGTGCGGTAGTACACCAGGCGTGTCTCGACGTACCACGGCACGCCGTAGGACGTGCCGTCCACCTGCGTGGTCGCCTCGGCCCCCTCGAAGAAGGCCGAGGAGTCGATCGAGCCAGGGGCCGGGTCCAGCGCATCCAGACCTGCAAACTCGCCCATCCATGTCGTGCCGACCATCGCGAGGTCAGGTGTGGTGCCGGCGGTGATCGCCGTCACGAACTTGTCGTGCGCTGAGTCCCAGGGGATGGCCGTCACGTTGACCGTGACGCCCTCGTGGGCCGCCTCGAACTCTTTAGCCAGCTCGGGCAGCTTCTCGCCTTCGGCTCCCATGGCCCATACGTCGATGGTGCCGCCGATATCCTCCGTGGCGATCGCGTCGCCGGTCGCCGGGGCCGCATCTTCACCGCCCTGGCTATCACGGCCGCAACCGGCGAGGGCTAGGGTCGTTGCGGTCGTGAGTGCGATGACTATTCGGATGTGTCGCATGGATCATTCCTTTTCTTCGACGCCCTGGGGGTAGGCGAATCGGTGGGTAGGGCAGCCACAGGACTGGCGAATGACGAGGGTGGTGGGCAAGGTGTGCTCGTCGTCGGTGGCGGGTGCACCGCCTATCAGCTCGCGCATCCGGACTGCTGCGGCCGCGCCGAGGTCGCGGACAGGTTGAGCGACGGTGGTCAGCGCCGGGCGCACATAGCGGGCGGTCATCACGTCGTCCCAGCCGACCACGGCGATGTCGCCGGGCACGTCGACGCCGCCGTCGGTGAGCCGGTCCAGCACGGCCAAGGCGAGCTCGTCGTTCGCGCAGACGAGCCCGTCGACCTCGGCGTCAATGGCGCCGCTCAGGATCAATTCTGCAACCCGGCGTCCCTCGTGCTCGCGCAGATCGGCCTTGATCGGGTCGGCCGTCGATGCACCGTCGTGCGCAGCCACGAAACCCTCGTAGCGCTCCCGGACGTCGCGGGCCTGGTCGGGACTGCCGACGAAGGCCAGGCGACGGCGGCCGTGCTCAAGTAGGTGCCGGGTAAGTTGCTCGGCGCTCGTGCGGTTCTCGGTGGCGAACGACTCGTAGCCGTCGTGGGAGAGGCCGGTCAGCCCTAGCATTGGGATCCGGCGACGCAGCGCCTGCAACGCACCGCTCGACATACCGAGCGGTCCCATCAGCACGAGTCCGTCGACGTTGCCCGCCATCCGGCGCAGCTGCAGGTCCAGG
The DNA here is from genome assembly GCA_038330045.1 of Actinomycetales bacterium. Classification (GTDB taxonomy): domain Bacteria; phylum Actinomycetota; class Actinomycetes; order Actinomycetales; family Dermatophilaceae; genus Ornithinicoccus. The sequence continues at coordinate 34,072 of JBBQNO010000012.1, forward strand.
TTGGACTTGCCCTCGGTGAGCAGCAGGATGACACTGTGCCCGGCCTCGGCTGCCACCGACTCATAGCCCATCAGCAGCTCGGAGTAGTAGGGGCCGCCCAGCTCGGGCAGCACCAGTCCGTGCGCCTCGTGCTGGGACGAGGCGAGGGAGCGGGCGGCACCGTGCGGAACGTAATCGAGATCGTCGATGGCCTGCAGCACCTTGGCCCGCGTGACCTCCCGGACCATCTGCGGCTCCTGCAGCACCCGGGAGACGGTGGCGACGGAGACCCCCGCGTGATCGGCGACGGTGTAGACCGTGACCCGGGCGCGCTCGGCAGAAGTGCTCATGAGTACGCCTCCTCCGGGGTCGTCATCGATCATCCGGGTCACCAATGTATGCGCATACATTGGCAAGTCGCCGTTAGACTACCCCTGCGGTGCCGATCCGGCAAGAGGGCCCGCGTTGCCGTCGCCCACCCGCAGGATCAGCTCTCCACTGGGCACGCGTACAGCCGGTCGGCGTGCGGGGCGTATTGGTAGTTGATGCCGCAGCAAGCACAAGCGGCGCCCGACAGCCTGTCGCGATTTCACCTTGATTGTTCGTCAAGGACGTCAGAAGTGGACGGTCGCAGCTTCTCGCCACTCATTGTCAGCACCCGGGACCCACTTAGAGCGACGGCGCGGGAAGCACTATTTCGAATTGCCGTTCCCGACCACTATTTATGACTCGCTCCCAAGGCACCGACAGACATAGCGAACTTCCGGTCATGCGCCGATGGGCGTGCTCGTAGCCACGTCACGGGGCCGGATCCGTCGTGTCCCAACATGCTGCTTAGCGCCCAGATAGGGCGTGTCCCGAACACGCTGCCTAAGGCCCACTAGGACGCATTGGGTGCGTGCCATGGCCGTGGCCAGACGGGCCCTGGCGACGCTATCGGCTTGCGCGGGATCCTTACGACGTCGGATGGTTCAGTCGGGGAGCCGTCCCAGCGCTAGCTCTTCTAGGACTGCGCGGAAGATCTGGTAGCGCTCTTGCCCGACCTGTTCGGCCCAATCCTGCTCGATGCGCGTGTTTCGATCCCGTACGGCGTCGAGCATTTGCTGCCCCAGCTGCGTTCGACGGACCACTCGCACCCTGCGGTCCGATGGGTCGGTATCTGTAGCCAGGTGCCCGGTGTCAACGAGGTGAGCCACGAACTGCCCGCACCCTTGTTTGGTCATGCGGACGCGCTCACCGAGCTCTGTGATGGACACGCCCTGTTCTGGCACCGCGGATATGACCCGGAAGTGGGATTGCCGTAGGTCGTCCCAGTCCTCGTTCTCGAAGATCGCGTGCACCTCGCGGAAGAGCATCCCCATGAGCATCGGGGCGTGGATCTCATCAACAGGAAAGTCGGCCTTGACAAAGATCATAAAGTTACTTTACCTTCAACAGATAGGAAAAATGGTTTCCTACCTTGGGAGGTTCACCATGCCTCACCGCCACGCCCTAGGACCCGCCGACGTCACCGACGAGGAACTGACCCAGCTCGTGGCCGCGCTGCTGCGCGAGCCGCCAGGCCGGGTCACCGTGTCCCAGTCCCACGCCGAACGGGTCGCCTACGACCTGCCGGCTATCACCACAGCCGGTCGTTACTGGGTCCGTGGTGAAGCACTGGTCGACGGTCACCGCCGGCCCTTCTGCTTCTTCGCCAAGCACGTGCAGTCGTGGGGTCGATCGCCGTTGTTCGCGGAAGTGCCGATCGAGATCGCGGCGATGGCCGAAGCGGGCGTGCCCTGGCGGACCGAGCCGCTGGCCTACCGCTCCGACCTGGGTGACCGACTGCCACTTGGGCTGCGGATGCCGCGGGCCGTAGGAGTGTTCGATCTTGACGAGAAGTCGGCTAGCATCTGGATGGAAGAGATCACGGCCATTCCGGCACGATGGGACACGGCCCGGTTCTCGCGGGCCGCCTATCTCCTGGGCCAGTTGGCGGCCAGCTCTTGTGTGCGAGAGCGCGCTGGCGTGGGTGAGTTCGAGTGGACCATCCGCGACTACCTGGGCGGGCGGCTCACGCACCAAGTGATCCCATTGTTACGCGACTCCAACATCTGGCACCACCCGCTAATCGCCGCGACCTTCGACGACCCGCTGCGCAAACGCCTGCAGGCCGCCGCAAACCGAGCCGGCGACCTCGTTGACGAACTCGCCGCCCTGCCGCTGGCCAGCATTCATGGCGACGCCTGTCCGAACAACCTGCTCGTCACCGACGAAAGCGACGGCTTCGTGCTCATCGATTACGGCTTCTTCGGCGAAGGCCCGGTCGGCTTCGACCTCGGACAGCTGCTCGTCGGCGACATCCAGATAGGTCGCCAGCCCGTCTCCAACCTGCAAACCGTCGAAGACGCGATCCTGTCGTCCTACCTCGAGGGGCTCCGCGTGCAGGGTCGCGACATCCCATTGGACGTCGTAGGACGTGCACACGCGCTCCACTTGATGTTATTCACCGGATTGTCCACACCGCCGTTCGAACACCTAGACACCGACCCAACCCCCGCACTCCACCACATGGCTACCGACCGCGCCACCATCGCGCGATTCACCCTCGACCTACTCGACGCCACCGAACCGACACAGACCCGTGCGAAGACGATTGAAGATCCGACCAGGTCCGCCACTGTGCAGGCAAACCTTCACCGAAATCCTGACTGGCACGATCCGGGCTCAAGGATGAGCGTCTTCCGCCGCAAATCGCGCGGGTTTCAGCCACTGAACTTGCTTCGATGAACGTCCGCTCGTGCCGCTTCCGCTACGGCTACACCCGTTGTAAGTCCGTGCTGCACCTTCCAGGGGGTGCCAAGGCTTGCGAATGCCTCGGCGTCGCCGCGCCTCGACCTCCCGGGGCCGGCACGGGATGGGACCACCTGCCACTGCACACGGGGGTGGGCACGTGACCCCCACAGTTTCGCGATTGAGTGGCTCGACGACGCCGAGGTTGAGGCGTGCTAAAGCAGCAGACAAGCCGCCTCCGCGAGAGGGTCCGACACGCCGTGCACGCGTGTATCGGGGGCGTCGGCCTCTGCTGCCGTCGGTGACCGGGCGGCGGTGCCGAGCGAGGTCGCCTGCCGCTTCGGAGGGGCCCGTGGTGCTCAGCCGGGCCCGGCGGCTTCGGGGGTGGTGGGTCGGGGGGTCAGTACGGCGACCGGGATCAGCCGGCCGGCCTTGGCCTGGTACTTGCCGAAGAAGGGTGCGCGCTCGAGCACCACGTTGTGCCACAGCTCGTCGCGGGCGGCGCCTTCGGGAACCTGCACCTCGGCGTCGTACAGTTCTCGGCCGACCTCGATCCGCACCAGTGGCGTGACCCGGACGTTGCGGAACCACTGTGGCTCGGCCTTGGCGCCGCCGGACGACCCGGTCACGATGTATGTCTCTTGGTGCTCGATGTAGACCACCGGGACGGTGTGAGGCGAGCCGGTTCGGCGACCCGGCGCGGTGATCAGCAGGACGGGGATGCCCTTCGCCGAACCCCCGATCCTGCCGCCGGAGCGGCGGTAGAGCGCGACGGCCAGGTGGTTGGCGTTCCGCAGCAGTCGCCGGAGCACCCGGGCAGTGCGCGGCGTCCCGCGGACCCTGGCGAGGTAGCGGGCGTACCTGCGGCGGCCGACGAGTCGCCACATCACCTTGATCGGGATCGGCAGTCCGCCGGTGAACCATGCGTTCTCCTCGGCCGTCGCGACGGCCTCGAGGGTTCCGGTGGCGGTGAGCTTCTCAGGGTTGGTGAACTTCTCGAACGTCGCCTGACCGAACCGTTCCCACTCCGCCGCGGTGATGTGCGCACGGATGAGCGGTACCACGTGCGTCTCCTCCTCGTCGAGGTGCTCGACCAGCGCGGCCGTGAACTCCTCGATCGCCACCGCGAGCGGCTCAGCGTCGGTTGCCGACTGCCGCCAGTCGTCCAGCAGGAAGCGGACCCGCTCGGACCGCTCGGCGAGCACTCCATGCTGGGCCTCCATCCGCTCGACCAGCTCCGCCTGCGGGGCGGCGCGTTCCAGGAGCAGGGGCCAGATGTTCTCGTCCTCTCCGGTGTGGTGGTGATGGATTCCGTTGAGCAGGAAGTCCAGGTGTTCCGCGATCGGCTCAGATCGTCCGGTCGACCCCTGTGGCGTGCGCCGGACCAGGCTGGCCACCATCGGCAGGCCACGCCGGAACACCCGGTGGATGACCGCCATCTGCTCGGTGCGGGCCGGCGTGGGAGCGTAGGCGATCATCGCTCGCTCCCGTCCGAACCGTCGGCGCCACGTTGCCCCACGGCCGATAGGACATGGGTCGTGTTGGTCCTACCCCGGCTGCGAGGGGCGATTGTCGTGGGCATCGGTGTACCTCCGGGTGCAAGAGCAGTTGATGTTAAAGTGACCCTGATAGTCAGGTATACCTGAAGGAGACACTTTGCCGCAAGACCTGCCGGATCAGGCCGACAACACGATCGCTATGCTCGGGCGGGCCTACAGCCTGCTGGGATTCCAGATCGTCGATGGTGTCGTGGGCGCGGGCTACCCGCAGAAGCCGTCCCATTCGGCGGTGTTCGCCCAGATCCGGCCCGAGGGCAGTCGGCT
>JBBQNO010000013.1:0-38560 GCA_038330045.1 Actinomycetales bacterium
AGCGTCCCACCGGGCGACACGTCGGCATACGACACGCCTTGCCATGCGGTCGGAAGAATGTCGGAGAGGTAGAGGTATCGCTCGTCCGTATGCTCCTGACCGACCACCACCGGCCCGAAGTCGGCGTGCGGGACGCGCACGTATTCGGCCTGGCCGCCAGGCACCGAGCCGTAGAGCGAGGTGTAGCCGAAGAGTTGGGCGCCCTTGCCCTGCTCGCGCACCTGCGTCGTCTCGCACTGGGCAAACAGGCCGCGATCGCACATCCAACACGAGCCGCACGAAATGTTGAACGGCACGACCACCCGATCCCCCACGGCGAGCGATCCCGCCTCATTGCCGACCTCTTCGACAATGCCCATGAATTCGTGGCCGAGAATGTCGCCTTTGGCCAGATACGGCGCGAGCACTGAGTAAAGGTGCAGGTCAGAGCCACAGATGGCGGTGGATGTCACTCGCACGATGGCGTCGGTCGGCGCTTGAATCACCGGGTCCGGGACCTCTTTGACCTCGACGTTTTGGATGCCTTGCCAGGTGAGTGCCTTCATACGGTCAACGCTAAGCGCGGGTGAAGCGGCACGCACGTCGAGCGCCAGACCCCGCGGCGACGTAGCGTGAAACGTATGAGTAAACCTGTTGCCCTCGTCGCTGGCGCCTCTCGCGGGTTGGGCCTGCTGATCGCCCGGAATCTGCTTCGGCGCGATCACGACGTGGCCATCTGCGCCAGGTCGCAGGGGGAATTGGATGCGGCATTGGGATTGCTCGCTGAGTTCGGAACAGTCACGTCTTACGTCTGCGATGTCGGGAACCGCAATCAGGTGGCCGAGATGGTGTCGGAGGTGCGCGCCAGCCTGGGCCCGATTGACGTGCTGGTCACCGTGGCCGGGGTGATTCAGGTCGGCCCAGTGGAGTCGGTGACGCTGGACCATTTCGACGAAGCGATCTCAACGATGCTGTTTGGTCCGATTCACCTGACCTGGGCCGTCTTGCCGGGTATGCGGTCTCGAGGGTTCGGCCGTATCGGCACCGTCACCTCGATCGGCGGGACGGTTGCGCCGCCGCACCTCCTGCCTTACGCGACGGCGAAGTTCGGTGCCGTGGGGTTCTCTGAGGGTCTGGCTTCTGAGTTGCAAGGAACAGGCGTGTCGTCCACCACGGTCGTGCCCGGTTTGATGCGCACGGGGTCTCACGAACGCGCGATGTTCACGGGCGACCAAGGTGCCGAATACGCTTGGTTTGCCACCTCTGCGTCACTGCCGCTAATCTCGATGGATGCCGAGCGTGCAGCGGCCAAGATCGTCGATGGCGTTCTGGCTGGGAAGCCTCGGGTCGCTCTGCACCCGCTGACGCACATCGGCTCTCGGGTGCACGGGTTGGCGCCAGCCACGACGGTGCGGGCCCTGGGGCTGGCGAACCGTCTCCTGCCCGGAGCACCCCAGCCAGCAATCACTGCGACCATCCCTGGGTATGCAGCGGCGCAGCGGCTGGGGTCCGGCACCGTCAAGACTCTGACAACCCTCGGCTCTAGGGCTGCCAAACGCTTTAACCAGCGCACCAACGTCTAGACGACGTCAGATAGGCACGTGATCGTGAAGTACACGAACACGAGAACTCTCATCCGGAAATGCTCGTAAACCAGCATTTCCTCGGCGAAGTTCACCTCAAAGCGCCATAGACTTACATTGTGGATCTCAGCGCCTTCACCTCATCTTCGCCCGGCAGCCTCGTCCCGATCAATGGCAACGACGGTAGGTCCGGTGAGTGGACGCATCGAGCATTCGTGCCCCACCCCTTGACCGACACCCCTCCATACCTATCTCCCGCAACCTACCTCAGAGTCGCTGACGCGCGTGCAGCCCTGGCGGCTTTGGACAGCACCGCTCGGCAGCTGCCCAATCCATCTCTGTTGCGGCAACCCTCCCTCCGGCGCGAAGCGCAGAGCACTTCGGCTTTGGAGGGCACGTACGAGCCCCTCCCCGCTGTGCTGACCGCCGACGCGGAGGGAACACAAACCCTGACGATGCGTGAAGTCCTTAATTTCGTCCACATGGCCCAACAAGCCTTCGATTGGGTGGGTGAACAGAGACCTTTGACCGTCAGCATGCTCAGTGAACTCCAGCGCACACTCGTACGCGGAACCCCGACCGAAGGCCCTTCCTCAGGGAAAATTCGGGACATCCAGGTCGTCATCGGGCAAGTTTCGGCAGGCGTGGCCCCCCTATCGGCAGCGCACTCAGCGCGCTTCATCCCTCCCCCGCCGGGCACGGACCTCGAGTCACAGGTCGCTGATTTGCTGCGGTGGCTGATGGTCGGGCGTCGTAGCGACCTGGAGCCAGTGGTCAGCGCCGCGCTTGGACACTACCAGTTCGAGACTCTGCACCCCTTCCACGATGGCAACGGCCGCATCGGACGACTTTTAATCGTCCTGCACCTCCAGCTGATGAAGCTGATCGACGAACCCACGTTGACCGTCTCGCCTTGGTTCGAGACTCGACGTAGTGATTATTACGATCGGCTGTATGCAGTGAGCAGCAATGGGGAATGGGATCAGTGGGTCGCTTTCTTCGCCAGAGGACTTGAAGATTCAGCCCTACGCACCCGAGACCAAATGCTACGACTGTCGCGGGTCCAAGCTGATCTAAAGGAAACGGTTCGGTCATCCGCTCTTCGAGCTGATAACGCTCAGCTGCTCGTCGACTACGCCACCGCTCACCCAGCCTTCACAGTGCGCCACGTCGAGCGAGATCTGGGCGTTTCTTATCCGCGCGCCAAGGGCCTTATTCAGCAATTGTGTGATCTCGGCGTACTCCAGGGAACGGGCGCTACGTACCGGCAACAGTTCTCCGCCCCGGCCGTTCTCCAGGTGCTGCTCGCCGACAGCTCCGGCCGAACGTGATCCGGCCTTACGCCGTATCGGGTGTGACGGCATACTCGGCAGATGGACTCTGCGAACCCTTTAGAGAGCACAACCGAATCTGACTTCCTCGCCTTCGAGTTATTGCTCAACGATGAAGACCGAGCGCTGTTGGCACGCGTACGCGACTTTATGGTGACCTCAGTCGAGCCGATCATCAACGACTACTGGACGCGGGCGCAGTTCCCGCACGAACTCGTCCCCGCAATGGCCGAGTTGGGCATTGCCGGTCTGCCGCACGACGCGCCTGGGTGTCCGGGGCGCAGTTCGCTGCTCGACGGCATGGTGCACATGGAGATGGCCCGCACCGACGCCTCGATCGAGACCTTCATGGGCGTTCACGGCGGGCTCGCAATGGGCTCGATCGCGCTCTGCGGCTCAGAGGAGCAGAAGCAACGGTGGTTGCCAGCGATGGCTCGTATGGAGTTGCTCGGGTCGTTCGGTCTGACGGAGCCGGAGGTGGGTTCGGGCATCGCCGGGGGGCTGGCCACGACCGCGCGGCGCGAGGGCGACGAGTGGGTGCTCGATGGCCGGAAGAAGTGGATCGGTAACGCGTCGTTTGCTGATCTCAATGTGATCTGGGCTCGCGACGTCGAGGACGACCAGGTCAAGGGGTTCGTAGTCGAGAAGGGCACCGAGGGCATGCACTTCGAGGTGCAACGGGACAAGATGGCGCTGCGCGCGGTGCTGAACTCTGAGATCACACTTACGGGGGTCCGCGTGCCAGAAGCCAACCGGCTAGCGAACGCCAACACGTTCAAGGACACCGCCAAGGTTCTGAAGGTCACCCGGATGGGCGTGGCCTGGGCGGCGACCGGTTGCGGTCGGGGCGCGTACGAGCACGCGCTGGCCTACACGAAGACGCGCGAGCAGTTTGGGCGACCGATCGCCGGTTTCCAATTAGTGCAGGATCTGCTCGTCAGAATGCTCGCCAACGTGACCGCCTCCACGGCGATGTGCGTGCGGGTCTCACAGTTGCAGGACGCCGGTCTGCTTCGTGACGAGCATGCGTCCTTAGCCAAAGCCTTTACGACCGCTCGGATGCGCGAGACCGTGGGTTGGGCACGGGAGGTGCTCGGCGGCAACGGGATCCTGCTCGAGCACCACGTCGGGCGCTTCGTAGCCGACGCCGAGGCGATCTATTCCTACGAGGGCACACGAGAGATCAACACGCTCATCGTCGGTCGTGCCATCACAGGAAAGGGTGCGTTCGTCTAGCCTAGTCCGACTTAGTCCGTACACTCAGTGGATGACCACAGTGGTGAACATCCATGAGGCGAAGTCCAGCCTGTCCAAACTCCTCGAACGTGTGGAGGCCGGGGAACGAGTGATCATCGCCCGCGCGGGGCGACCCATCGCTGACTTGGTTGCCCACAAGCGCGCCGACATCGTTTTTGGGACGGCCAAAGGCTTAGTTGTAATCCTCGATGACGAGACTTTCGACAACGTCGATGACGACATCGTTGCGATGTTCGAAGGCCCTTGATGCTGCTAGATACGCACGTCGTGTTGTGGATGCTGTCCGATGACCCCAAACTCGGACCCGAGGCGCGGTCGGCAATCACTGCAGAATTGGACGTTCTGGTCTCGACGGCGAGTTTGTGGGAGATGGCGATCAAGCAGTCATCTGGGAAACTGAACGTTCCTTCAGACGTCACAGATCGCATTGAGAAGGCAGGCGCAGGCTGGCTCGACATCAGCGCGAACCACGCCTGGGGCGTCAGCACAATCGAGGGGCTAACGCATTCCGACCCCTTCGACCGGTTACTGATCGCTCAGGCAGCATCCGAAAACATCGTCCTCATGACTGCCGACCGCACACTGCTCGACTACGAAGGCACTCCCGCGGTTCGGCTCGTCGACGCAAGGCTCTAGGCCTTTTTGGCGGTCGTCTTCTTTGCTGCAGCCTTCTTCGCAGGTACGCGCTTTTTGATCGCAGCCTTTTTGGTGGTCTTTTTCGCCACACGCTTGCGCGTCGTCGGACCCTTGGCGCGCTTGTCGGCCAGCAACTCGAACCCGCGCTCGGGCGTGATCGACTCGGGGTCGTCATCCTTTCGCAGCGTGGCGTTGGTCTCGCCGTCGGTCACGTAGGCACCGAAGCGGCCATCCTTGACCACCACCGGCTTCTCCGAGACCGGGTCGTTGCCCAGTTCCTTCAGCGGCGGAGCGGCCGCCCGGCCCCGCTGCTTGGGCTGGTCGTAGATCGCCAACGACTCTTCGAGGCTGACCGTGAACAATTGGTCCTCGGTGGCCAGCGACCGGGAGTCAGTGCCCTTCTTCAGGTACGGACCGTATCGACCGTTCTGCGCGGTGATCTCATCACCTGACTCGGGGTCGGCACCGATCACGCGGGGCAAACTCAGCAACCGCAGCGCGGTGTCGAGTTCGATCGTCGACAGGTCCATGTCCTTGAACAGACTGGCGGTGCGCGGCTTGGCTTTCGCGGCCTTCTTGGTCGGCTTCTTCGGCCCCGTGCCGCCATCCCCAGCGGCCACCGAAGCACCGGCATCGTCGTCAGGGTCGGGGATGACCTCAGTGACGTAGGGGCCGTAGCGACCGGCCTTGGCCACAATGTCGCGCCCGTTGTCGGGGTCCTGGCCGAGCACGCGCCCGTCGTCGGATGCCGTCTCCAGCAGCTCGCGACCCTTGGCAGCGGTCATCTCGTCGGGGGCGATGTCGTCGGTGATGCTGGCCCGCTTGGGCTCTCCTTCGTTGTTGACGTCCTCGACATAGGGGCCATAGCGCCCGACCCGCACAACGATGCCTTCACCGATCTCGATGGTCGAGACTCCGCGGGCATCAATGTCGCCCAAGTCGGCCACGAGATCGCGCAGACCTTCGGCGTGCTTGTCTTCGTCACCGAAGTAGAAGCGCTTCAGCCACGCCACCCGCTGTTCGTCGCCGCGAGCAATGGCATCAAGGTCTTCCTCCATCGAGGCGGTGAAGTCGTAGTCCACCAGCCGGGAGAAGTGCAGCTCCAGCAACCGAGTCACCGCAAAGGCCAGCCAGGTCGGGATCAGCGCCGAACCTTTGGTGCGCACATAGCCGCGGTCCTGGATCGTGCCGACCGTGGCGGCATACGTTGAGGGGCGTCCGATGCCCTTTTCCTCCAGTGCCTTGACCAGCGTGGCCTCGGTGTAGCGGGCGGGAGGGTTGGTCTGGTGACCCTGAGCGTCAGCCCGCAGCGTGTCGAGGTCGACACCCTCGGAGAGCTTCGGCAGACGGCGCTCGGTGTCGGCGTCACTGCGGGCATGACGGTCTTCGTCGCGACCCTCTTCGTATGCCGCCAAAAACCCACGGAACGTAATGACCGTCCCGCTCGCGGAGAACTCGGCGTCGGCCACGGCCACCCCGCCGGCACTGGTGCCCGAGGGCAACGTCGCACCGAGTTTCACGCTCGCGGTGGACCCCCGCGCATCGGACATCTGGGAGGCAACTGTGCGCTTCCAAATGAGCTCGTAGAGCGCGTACTCCTGGCCCCGCAACTCCCCCGCAACCTGGGCCGGCGTACGGAACGAATCCCCCGCTGGGCGGATGGCCTCGTGAGCCTCCTGGGCGTTCTTGGTCTTCTTGCCGTAGGTGCGCGGCGCGTCCGGAATATACTCCGCGCCATACAAATCGGTGGCCTGTCTGCGGGCGGCGCTGATCGCCGATCCCGACAGGGTCGTCGAGTCGGTCCGCATGTAGGTGATGTAGCCGTTTTCGTAGAGCCGCTGAGCGGTCCGCATCGCGGCCTGGCTGCCGAGACGCAACTTGCGGCTGGCCTCCTGCTGCAGCGTCGATGTCGTGAAGGGCGCGGACGGGCGACGGGTATAGGGTTTCTCCGACACCTCGCGAACCGTGACGCCCGACTCACCCATGGCCTCGGCAATCGCCGTCGCCATCGCCGCGTCGAGGTGACGCACCCCAGAAGTCTTCAACTCCCCCGAGTCCGCGAAGTCACGACCGGTGGCGACCCTAGATCCGTTCACGCCGGTCAGGCGAGCGACAAAGGCCTGGCCCGAATTGGACGACGGCGCAAATTCCCCCTCGACGTCCCAATACGACGCTGACTTAAACGCCATCCGCTCGCGCTCACGCTCCACGACCATCCGCGTGGCGACAGACTGCACCCTCCCAGCCGACAGCCCTTGCTTGACCTTGCGCCACAGCACGGGCGAGACCTCATACCCGTAGAGGCGGTCCAACACGCGCCGCGTCTCCTGGGCGTCCACCATCTGTATGTCGATGTCACGGGTTTCGTTCACCGCGCGCTGAATGGCCTCCTTCGTGATTTCGTGAAAGACCATCCGCTTGACCGGAACCTTGGGCTTGAGCACCTCGAGGAGGTGCCACGCGATGGCCTCGCCCTCGCGGTCCTCATCGGTGGCGAGGAGGAGTTCGTCGGCGTCTTTGAGGGCCCGTTTGAGCTCGGCGACCTTCTTCTTCTTGTCCCCGTCGACCACGTAGTACGGATCGAAACCGTCGTCGACGTTGATCGCAAAACGTCCGTACGGCCCCTTCTTCATGTCAACCGGCAACTCACTCGGGTTAGGCAGGTCGCGAATGTGTCCGACGCTGGCGTCGACCTGATAATCCTTGCCGAGGAACTCAGCAATCTTCTTGGCTTTCGCCGGTGACTCGACGATGACCAGTGTGTTCGTCATGCAGTAACTCCTTGCTGTAGTCCACGTGCCGCGGATTCGTCGCGACTCCGACGGGGACTACGGGCACACGGTAACCCACCTTCTCGCCTAGACCCGGTGTGTCGGAATACGCGCCGAGCCTGACGGGCTTTCTTTAGGTATGACACCCGCCGACTCCCAGCCCGCTGCCGCATCTCTTCGCCCCGGCCACTACCCGGGCTCTCCGGTGGCTCGAAACCACACCGCGCCAGTCGCTCGCAGGGTGCGCGCGACCTTCGACGGCGTCACGGTGGTGGACACGACGCGAGCAATCTACGTCTGGGAGCACCCCTACTATCCGCAGTTCTACATCCCGGCTGCCGACGTCGACACGTCGTTGCTGGTGGATGAGGGCCGCGGGAAGAAAACGGCCCAAGGTATGTGGTCTGTTCAGTCGTTGGCGCACGGCGAGCGCACGGTGGCTGGGGCCGCCCGGTTACTGATCGAACCCGCGATCGAAGGGCTTGTGGCGACATACCGGTTCGAGCGGGACGCCATGGACGCCTGGTACGAAGAAGACGAGGAGATGTTTGTGCACCCTCGCAGCCCCTACGTCCGTGTCGACTCGTTGAGGTCCTCTCGGCGCATTCGGATCGAGAAGGACGGCGTGGTCATCGCCGACTCGACGTCGCCGGTGGTTCTGCTGGAGACCGGGCTGCCCGCGCGGTTCTACCTGCCCCGCACCGACGTGAACTGGGCGCACATGGTGGCCACCGAGACGCAAACGCAGTGTCCGTATAAGGGCATCAGCACCGGCTACTGGTCGATCAGCGTCAACGGCACGCAGCACGAAGACCTGGCTTGGTCCTATGACTTCCCGACGCGGGAGTGCGCACCCATCGCTGGGCTCGTCTGCTTCTACAACGAGAAGGTCGACGTCTTCATCGACGGCATCCCCGAAGGCTGACCGTCGCTTCTACATCCAGGCTGGCTGGGCATCCACCGGGGCTGCGAACTGGGAGCGGTAGAGCGCGGCATACGCTCCATCGCAATCTAGCAGCGCGTCGTGCGTGCCCTGCTCGACGATGGTCCCGGCCTCCATCACCAAGATCACGTCGGCATCGCGGATGGTCGAGAGCCGGTGGGCGATCACGAACGAGGTCCGATCAGCCCGAAGCGCCGCCATCGCCTGCTGCAGCAACAACTCCGTGCGGGTGTCCACCGACGACGTGGCCTCGTCCAAAATCAGCAACGCCGGGTCGGTCAGGAACGCCCGGGCGATCGTGATCAGCTGACGCTCCCCCGCCGAGACGCTGCCGGTCTCGGAGTCCAGCACCGTGTCGTACCCCTCGGGCAGTGAGTGCACGAACCGGTCGACATATGTGGCGCGTGCAGCCTCCAGCATCTCGTCCTCGGACGCCTCGGGTCGGCCGTAGGCGATGTTCTCTCGGATCGAGCCTTTGAACAGCCACGCGTCCTGCAGCACCATCCCGACCCGCGAGCGCAGGTCGCGGCGGGTGAGATCGGTGATGTCGATGCCGTCGAGCGTGATCCGCCCGGCGTTCAGCTCGTAGAAGCGCATCAGCAGGTTGACCAGGGTGGTTTTGCCGGCCCCAGTTGGCCCGACGATCGCCACCGTCTGGCCTGGCTCGACGCACAGGTCGAGGCCTTCGATCAGCGGCTTTGCGGGGTCGTAGGAGAACGCCACGTCCTCGAACGACACCCGTCCGCGCGGCGAATCGAGCACCGCCGGGCTGGGGATCTCGGCCTCTTGCTCAGGGGCGTCCAGCACCTCGAAGACGCGCTCAGCCGAAGCCACCCCCGACTGCATCAGGTTGGCCATCGAGGCAACCTGGGTCAGCGGCTGGGTGAACTGCCGCGAATACTGAATGAACGCCTGCACGTCGCCCAGACTCATCGAGCCGCTGGCCACGCGCATTCCACCGAGGACGGCGATCACCACGTAATTCAGGTTTCCGATGAACATCACCGACGGCATGATCAAACCAGAGACGAACTGGGCTCCGAAGCTGGCGGCATACAACTCGCCGTTGGAGCTGTTGAACGCAGCCCGCGACTCCCTGCGCCGACCGAAGACCTGGATCAGTTCGTGGCCGGAGAAGGACTCCTCGACGATGCCGTTGACCTCGCCGGTGTGCTTCCACTGTCGGATGAAGAGTCCTTGAGAGCGTTTGCCGATCAGAGCGGTCACGGCCATCACGACCGGGATCGTGATCAACGCGACGATTGCCAACAGCGGAGAAACGACGAACATCATGACGACCATCGCCACCACGGTCAGCAAGGACGTGAGCAATTGGCTCAGCGTTTGCTGCAGACTTTGGGCGACGTTGTCGATGTCGTTGGTGACCCGGCTGAGCACTTCGCCGCGGGGTTGGGCGTCGAAGTAGGGCAACGGGAGGCGGTGCAGCTTTTCTTCGACGGTGCGGCGCAGGGCGAAGACCGCCCGGTTGACGACCACCACCAGCAGCCTGCCTTGTGCCCAGGCCAGCAGGGACGCCACGACGTAGAGCGCAAGCGCAAACAACAGCACGTCACGCACGGCAGCGAAGTCGATGCCCTGACCTGGAACGACGTAGTCCATTGCGGCCAAAATGTCGGCCAGCGTGTCGTCGCCGCGGGCGCGCAGCCCTTGCACGGCCTGCTCTTGAGTGGTCCCCGCGGGCACAAATCTCGCAGCGAAGGAACCCGCAAAGATAAGGTCGGTGGCCCGCGCCAAAATGAGCGGGCCGATGGCGGTCAGCACCACGGACGTACTCGTCATCACAAAGACAGCCAGCAGCAGGGTGCGGTCGGGGCGCAGCATGCCGAGCAGTCGCATCGCTGAGCCGCGGAAGTTCATCGGCTTCTCGACCGGTGCTCCGATACCGGCCCCAGGGCCTCGTCGCTGCACAGGTGGTCCGCGGCGAGCTTCTGCGGCCTTCTCTTCGGCGGACTTGATGCCTTCAGCCATTTCAGGCCACCTCTGAGCTCAGTTGGGAGGACACGATTTCTTGGTATGTCGTGCAGCCGGCGAGCAGCTCATCGTGCGTTCCGCGGCCGACCACCCGGCCGTCCTCGAGCACGATGATCTGGTCGGCGTTGATGATCGTGGACACCCGCTGGGCCACGATCAGCACCGTCGAGGTCGCGGTCAGCGACGTAAGTGCCGACCGTAGCCGGGCGTCGGTGGCGACGTCGAGCGCCGAGAACGAGTCGTCGAAGACGTACACCTCGGGTCGTTTGACCAACGCTCGAGCAATGGCGAGGCGTTGCAGCTGACCGCCCGAGACGGTGGTACCGCCCTGAGCCACCGGAGCATCGAGACCACCGGTCATCGCGGCCACGAAATCGTCGGCCTGGGCCACCCGCAGGGCGTCCCACAGGTCGTCCTCGGTGGCCTCAGGGTTGCCGTAGCGCAGGTTGGAAGCCACCGTCCCGGAGAACAGGTACGGCTTCTGCGGGACGATGCCGGCCTTGGACCAGAGGTCCTCCAACCCCGCCTCGCGCACATCCACACCGTTGAAGAGCACGTTTCCGGATGTGACGTCATACAACCGGGTCACGAGCGAGATTGCGGTGGTTTTGCCCGAGCCGGTGGAGCCGATCAAAGCGGTCATCTGTCCGGGGCGGGCGGTGAACGACACGTCGCAGAGCACCGGCGCATCGGCCCCCGGGTAGTGAAACTCCACCTGCGCGAACTCCACCGTGACGGGGCCGTCCGGAATGGGCGTCGCCGTGGCGGGATCGACAACGCTGGTGTCGGTGCTGAGAACCTCCATGATCCGGGTCGCCGAGACGGCCGCCCGCGGGATCATCGTGGCCATAAAGGTCGCCATCATCACCGACATGAGCACAAACAACAGGTAGGCCTGAAACGCGATCAGGGAGCCGATCTGCATATCGCCGTCCTCAACACGCTGAGCGCCAAACCACAAAACCGCCACGCTGGACCCGTTCAGCACCATCGTGACAATCGGGAAGACCATCGCCATCAACTTGCCGACCGCGAGCGCCGCCCCGGTGTATTGCGTGTTGGCGCCTGAGAACCGAGCTTCCTCTTGGTCTTCACGGACAAACGCCCGCACCACTCGGACCCCGGTGATCTGCTCGCGTAGCACCCGGTTGACAAGGTCGACGGACTTTTGCATGATCGCGAACTGCGGCACCATTGTGACCAGGATCGCTCCGATGCAGAGCGCCAACACGGGCACCGCGACGGCCATCAGCCAGGCCAAACCGGCGTCTTCGCGTAGCGCCATGATGATGCCGCCGATCATCATGATCGGCACGGTCAGCATCAGCGACAGCCCCATGAACGTGACGGTCTGGACCTGGGTGACGTCGTTGGTGGTGCGGCTGATCAGCGTCGGCGCACCGAACTGATTGACCTCTTGGGCGCTGAAACTGCTGACCCGATCGAAGACGTTGCCGCGCAAGTCGCGGGCCATTCCCGAGGCGGTGCGGGCGGCGAGGTAGGTGGCGGCTACGGTCACGGAAATCTGGACAACCGAGAACATCAGCATCTGAGCGCCGAGGGTGATGATCATGCCGGTGTCGCCGACCGCGATGCCCTCGTCGACGATCCGCCCGTTGAGGCTCGGCAGGTAGAGCGAGGCCAAGGTCGAGACTAACTGCAGCACAAGCAGGATCACAATGAAGGTTCTGTATGGCGCAAGGTGGTTGCGTAACAACGTGATCAGCATGAGGTGGCTGCCGTTCCGGTGGAGGTCGTCGTTTGGTGCTTGAGGACGCCGTCGAGAAGCACGTCAACGATCTGACTGGGGGTGAGCAGGTCACCATGAGCTATGTGCTTATGGCTGCCAGCGAAGGTGAGCATCCGCAGCAGACGAAGCAGCTCATCAGGGGAAATCCGTAGGCGATCGGCATCCGGCTCGATGAGCGCCAGCATCGAATCATGCACGTGTGATTGAGCGTCGCCGTGGGCCTTATGCCCGTGGTGACGCAGGGACTCCGGCGGACGCACCATGCCGACGGCGGCCATCAGGCCAAACAACTCCGTCAGGTGCTCTTGATAAGCGGCGACTATCGCGAGCAGCCGCTGGCGCAAAGGCTTTTCGGGGTCGATCTGGCCGAGATGCTCGATGAGGGGCTTGGGGTCGAACGCCCTGATCAGGGCGGCCTGCACCAAGTCGTCTTTGGTGTCGAAGACTCCGAAGATCGTGCCCTCGGCAACTCCGGCTTGCTCGGCGATCTCTTTGGTGGTTGCGGCCAGTCCCTTACTCCGCAGCACGTCGATGGCCGCACCCTCGAGTTGGGCACGACGCTCGTCGGGCGTCATCGCGGGGGCCCGTCGCGAGGAGGTGCTAGCTGGCATACGGGGAAGCATAAGTGAGTGAGCGCTCACTCGCCGCTAGATATTCCGCCGCTCTCAGGTGTAGACCGACAATGCCGACGACACGCGCGCCGTGAACGGCCCCTGAGCGCACGTGCGCGGCAGGGCCGAGTTCGGTGGGCGTGTCGTTGGCCCATCGAGTCATGTACGCGAAACGTGGGCTGCGGCATACTGGGCCATCACGCCGAGCGGGCACTTCTAACGGAAGGCAACTGGCGAAACTCACCCCCAGTGATACCAAGAAGTTGCTGCGCGGCGCGCAGGAGTGGGGCCGGCAGGTCGCGCTGCACCCCGACAGCCTCAACGAAGCCGGGTATCTCGAGTCGACGTTGGTCGCGATCGGTGAGCGCTCGATCCACGCCTTCTACGCCGAGGGTGCTGGCGGCGGCCGTGCCCCCACATCATCAAGGTCGCCGGCGAGCCGATGATCATCCCTGAATCGACCAACCCGATTCTGCCGCACACGGTCAACACGCTGGCCGAACACCTCGACATGCTGATGGTCTGCCACCACCTCAACGCCAACGTGCCCGAGGACTTGACCTCTGCCTAGTCGCGCATCCGCGGCACCACCATCGCGGCCGAGGACGTGCTACACGACATCGGTGCCATGTAGATCACCCGCTCCGACTCCAAGCGATGGGCCGGATCGCTGATTTCATCACCCGAACCTCACACGTCGCGCACGTCATGAAAGCCCAGCGTGGCTCCTTGGCGACTCGATGTCCGCAGACAACGATCGAGCCCGGCGCTACGTGGCGGAATACACCATCAACCCGGCGATTGCTCACGGCATCGACTCCGAGATCGACTCGTGGGTTGCGACTGACTTCGCGATAGAGATTCGGGTTTTGATCAGACCACATTTGGTGGGTCTTTCAGCCCATACAGGAAGATAGTTCATGTCCGAGAACGAGTCGAAGTCGGGGCCGAGGAATCGTCGCTCCAAGCGGCTTCTGTCGCCCTCGCCGAAGTAGGAGATCTGGTTACGGCTGATCCGTGGCGAGGCGACGGTGACGGAGGTCGCGACCTCCCGGACGGCGGTGCATGGACTCGCTCACGGTCGTCAATTCTGTCCCTGCGCCACCCATCGACTAGACGCACCACAGCGGCATCCCGGCGGCGATTGAAACGATGCGACTGAAGGCCTAAATCCACAACTTCGGTCCTGTGGACGGGCCCTGCTGAGACGCCATTGCGTGAGGTCTACTCCTGACTCAGAGTTATCCGCTGGGCCGAGAGGGGCAACGTATGAGCGAGTTAATTGAGGGCATAGGTCGTGTGGGCTCGCACTGGGTCGATGGCGGCGAGGACGTGCGACGGGCCGCCAGCGATCTGGTCTCCGGGCTGCTCGGGGTGCAGGTGACCGCTACGTCGGTGCGCGCAAGATGGCTCGGCCTGCGGTCGGCATACGACGCGCCGGAGGCCGAGTTGGTGTGGGCTGCGATGGACACACCCCGCGCCGATGCGCACACCACGCTGCGCCTTGGTCGTGAGGTCCGCGACGTGTTGTGGGCGTATGCCGACCGCTTGGACACCCTGAGTGCGACCTGGGTTGATCCCGAGGATGTGTCAACGTTTGAGGCCACCGTCGAGGCTGCCGACCGCGAGTGCGCCGACGCGATCAGGCTGCTGATCCGGCCCCTCGCTCGCCCTGCTGCGAGCCGCGCGTGGGTGCCCCCGGCACCGGTGTGCGGGCCCACCTGGGGCGCTCCGTCCACGCCGCGCTGGGATCCGCTGAATGCGTTAGTGAGCGAGTGGGGCGGATTTCGTCCGCCGGAGGACCCCGATCAGGTGAGCAGGGCGCTGTATTCGATGGGTCTTGTTCATACTGCGGGTTCTGGGTACGTGACGTGGGTATACGAGATCGACTTCACGTCGGGTAAGCCACCGCCCAGTCCCGACCTGGACGTAGCCGGGCAGTGGTCAAGGGCAGGCACGATGTTGAACCGGGTTGGTGTGGGCTTGACGTTCGCGCAGTCGGGCTGGAAGGAGTGGAACGCCTCTGCGGCCGCTGACACCGATGAACGGGTGGGCCGCAGCGTCACGATGGGTGCCGCCACCGCCACCGGGGCCTGGGCCGGCGCGGAGGCAGGAGCCGTTACCGGTGGCCTCATCGGGTCAGCATTTGGGCCTGGCCCTGGCACCGCGGTCGGCATGATCATCGGTGGGACGGTGGGCGGTTTCGCTGGCTCCTACGCCGGTCAATATGTCGGCAATTACCTAGTGGACTACGGCGGCGAGGTGGGGGATCTGGCCGGGGACGGGCTCGAGTGGGTCGGCGACGAGGCTGGTGACACCTGGAACTGGGCTGGGATGAGTGCCGGGGATGCCTACGACACCCTGACCTTCTGGGACTGACCGTGGCGCAATCGACAAGCCACTGCACAGGTGTGACGTTCGCCCACCCGCAGTCGTGGCTGAGCGTTCCGTGGGGAGCTGAAGGTGTGGTGGCCATAGAGCCGGCTCGGGCCGATGGCGGCTTCCGGGCCAACCTGGTCCTGACGGTCACTGGTAACGGTGGGGTGTCGTTTCGCAACTGGCAGGCCAAAACCGACCGGATACTGCCTTTGCTGCTTCGTGATTACGCGTTGGTCGACCTCGCGCGGCTGGTGGTGGCTGGCCACCCTGGAGGTCGGCGCTGCGCTCGTCATGTAGCGCCGTCTGGGACGTTGGTGCTGACGAACCAGTGGTTCACCGCCGTCGGCGACCTCGGAGTCACCCTCTCGGGGACGGCAGATATCTCGTCGTTCGGTATCTTGGCGACCCTCTTCGCTCAGGCAGCAGCCACGCTGACGATTCCGACCGCTCCTGTCGCCATTGGTCATCCTTGACGGCTCGGGGCACCCGGTCTTCTGCACACGCGGACACTGTGGCGGCCAGTTGACATCGCGTCACGCTGCAGCAATCCGCAATGGACACTCCGCAACGCAGAATCCCCGGTGGGACGCCAACTCGCCTAGCCGCAGGAGGCACCCCACACGCTCCGACTAGCTATAGGTTGCGAGCGTCGACGTGAGCGTGGACGGTCTGGACTGTCCGTGGCGCTTGTCCGGCCCGTACCAACTGGCCTCGCCCCGTGGGCAGAAGTGTCGGGCGCACCGAGCCGAACAGTTGCCCCTCGCTACGGTCCCCCGAGAGCAACAGGCCGGTAGCTCCGGATTCACGGATAGACGCGAAAGCGGACTCGAACATGCCTCGAGCGGCGCCGTTGGTGCGCCGAGCCAGGACGACGTTCAGATTCACTTCGCGGCCCATCGACAGGTAAGGCACCAGCGCCGCCAACGGCGATGAGCCGCTAGCGGTCAGCACGTCGTAGTCGTCCACGATCAGCATGATGCGTGGCGTCGGAGCGGTGAACGACGCTGCAGCATCGGCCAGTCGGGTGGCCCGCAATTCCAGCTCAGGAAGGATCGCTTGGATCAGCCGGGCGGCCATGACCGCCGAGCCTGCATACCCACCCAAGACGTCGGCCGGCACGACATCGCGCATCGTTCCTCGGGGGTCGATGACGGCGATGACCAACTCGTCGGGATTGCTACCTTCGGCCATGGCGGAAGCGATGTGGGTGAGTATCCCGGTGCGTCCGGTGCCGCTGTCACCGATGATCAGAAGGTTGCGATCTACCCCGTCGAAGTCCAATTCCGCAGTGTCAAACGTCGCCTCGTCGAGGCCAAGGGGCACTAGCGACCCGCCCTGGTTTTGTCGCGGCTGCAGGTCGATGGCGCGCAACGAGGCGGGCAGCACCCGCACCGGTTTTGCCCGCCCGGTGGTCGTTGCAGACACACGTTGGACGAGCGCGGCCAGCGCTGGCGCGCTCGTCTCTTCGTCGAGCACGCCATCAATACGTGGCAAGGCGACCTGGGCGAAGAGTTTCGACTGCAGCAGGCACCGCCCCGGCCCTGCCGACTTCAACGTCTCGGCAAGTTTGCGGTCCACGCCCGATTCTGCGGGGTCGCCTAGTCGCATTTCGATGACGGTCCCGAAGAAGGTCTGTTGGTTTAGGCGAACTTCGTTCCACCGGCTCGCGGTGGCTACCACGGTGATGCCGTACGCAGGCCCGCGCCGCACGAGAGCCTGCATCAGAGCGGTGGTCGCGTCGTGCTCCTCCGCCAGCGGCCCGAAACCATCGATCAACAGCACCACATCCGCCACGTTCCTCGGGTGAGCCTCTCGCGA
The DNA here is from genome assembly GCA_038330045.1 of Actinomycetales bacterium. GTDB lineage: Bacteria > Actinomycetota > Actinomycetes > Actinomycetales > Dermatophilaceae > Ornithinicoccus. Next base: position 17,051 of record JBBQNO010000013.1, read on the forward strand.
GCTGGCGTCCATCAGTGCTCTAGCCCTCACCAGGGAATCAACCCGCAGCTGGGTAAAAAGTTCTTCGCGTTCGGTCAGCAGTCCGTACACCTCTTCGACGATCCGCCGGGTCACTTCCGGTTCCATTCGACCAGCCACCCCAGCCACGCACGGCAATCCTTGGATGGCCTGCAGCGCAGACCCCAGCGCATCGATGCCGTACACCACCACCTCTGCCGGCGTGTGCGTCAGCGAGAGTGAGGCGGCGATGGTGCGCAGCACGGTGGATCGCCCGCTGCGGGGCCCGCCCACGACCAACACGTGGCTGGTCGAGTCGCCGAGGTCGAGCTCCCACGGGCCCTGCCATTGCTGCGACGGATCGTCGAGCATCCCCAGCGGCACCCGCAGTGGCCTGCTGCGCGGAATGCGTGGGCCGACGGCGGTGTCGACAACCCCAACGCGATGGACCTGATCGAGGCTGAGACATCCGGGAAGCGGCGCCGACCACACGGCGTGACCGACCGACCGCATCAGCGCGAGCCGAGTGACGGTTTCGTCCAAGAGGGTCGGGACCGATGGCCCTTCATCGAGACCGTCGCAACCACTCGCCGGGGCGGTACGAGTTGCGGATACACCAGCCTCCAGCGGTCGGTAATGGGAGAGAACTTCAACCCCTCGCGGTTCCTGCGCGGGTGCGGCATCGCTTGGGGCGAGCGGCCCGGAGACAAAGCCCGCCCTGAACCGGGTGTACGTCGCAGTGTCCACCTTCAGATACCCATAACCAGGCAGGGCGGGCAGTGCGAAGGCGTCGGGTGTATCGAGCACCGTGCGGCTTTCTGCCTCGGACAGCGTGCGCAGCCCCAGGCGATATGAGAGGTAGGTGTCCAAGCCGCGTAGTTTTCCGGATTCGATGCGTTGGCTGCTCAGCAACAGGTGAACGCCAATTGATCGACCGATGCGCCCGATCGAGAGGAACAACTCGATGAAATCCGGGCGGGCGGTCAGCAGTTCACCGAACTCGTCGATGATCACCAACAGGTGAGGCATCGGGTCTAGACTCGCGGCGTCGGATTCGCGCAGGTGGCGGTTGCGGGTCTTTCGGTATGCCGTGATGTCCGAGAGATTCCCCGCGTCTTTGAGCATCTGCTGGCGTCGACGGACCTCCCCCGCCAAGCTCGCGTAGACCCGTTCCACCAAGGTCGCGTCCTCACCAAGGTTGGTGATGACCCCGTGCACGTGTGGAGCCTCCGCGAACGGAGCAAAAGTGGCACCTCCTTTGTAGTCGACGAGCACCATCGCGACGTCGGATGGGCTGTGGGTGCTCAGCAAGGCCAACACCAGGGTGCGCAGCAGCTCCGACTTACCCGACCCGGTCGCCCCGACGCACAAGCCGTGTGGCCCCATGCCTGATTGGGCCGACTCCTTGAGGTCCAACGTGACCGGGTCGCCTGCATCATCTACACCGATCGGGACGCGCAAGAACGCGGCGGGCGAGCGCGGCGCCCACATGCGGTCAAGGTCCAGGGTGCTCGGGTCCTGCAAGCCCAGCATCTCGGCGACGTCCCACGCCGGGCCGCCATCAGAGTCCGCGATGCTGTCTGCCGAGAGCCGCAGACCTGCCATGGCTCGGAGCAGCGCGGTGCACTGGGCAGGTCCCAGATCGTCCAAGACCAGCCGCGCCGCGGTCGGCTCTTGGTCGCGGCGCTCATAGACCTCGATGAGCGCCGAATTCGGATCCAGCGGGTCTTGCTTGATCCTCGTCGTGATCTCGCCCGGCTCGTGGCTGGCCTCCGAGACTAGGTGCAAAACCGTGGCCCCCAGGTCGGCAGCGCTCACGTCGCCGGCGTCGGGCAGCACATCAGTGCATGGCTGGCCGTGTTCGTCCGCGATGACCAGCAGCGTCGCAAACTCGCTTGCCGCTTTGCCGCTACTCAACGTGCGGCGGCGCTGAGCCGCCCGAGTAACCCGACGGCGGACCTCTGGCCCCAAGAGCGAGCGCAACTCGGCGGTGGAGCGCCCCACCCACCGTTCTGGGCCGAGGATCGGGTCAGCCTCGGCGCTTTGGTCCACAGCATGCGGCAACCAGGCCGCCGCCGACCACGGTGTGGGCCGCGCCTCCGCAGCTTGTCGCGACATTGAGGTATGCCGAGAGGGTGAGGCGGGCCCTAAAGGTGGGATAGCGACGGCCACGAAGAGGTCCTGGGGCGAGGTAAGGGAGGCAGCCTGTGCGAGGACGAGGCTTGCCACCCGGTCACAGAACCACCGGTCCCCCAGCACGCTCACGTGCCCGACACCGGCTAAGTCCACAGCCAGCGGCGCATCGCTGCGATGACTGAACCGGCCCTCCACCCGCTCCATCTCGGCCTGCATAAATCTGTCGGCTTCACGCACCCCTGGCTCTTCGCCTTGGCGCTGAAACGTGCGCAGCCGCACCTGCCCCACACCCAGCCGGACCTGCATAAAGTCACTGTCGCCGCGGCGGCGCTCCCACAGCCGGGAGCCCTCGATCACGATCCCCACCAGGGAGCGGGGGTGGGGGTTCGCGTGGCGCAGCGCCGCCAAATGCGCTGCCTCCGTGTCGGTCAACTCGGCCCGAATCCGCTCCAGGTACGCCAAATAGTCCTCCCGCTGGGTGCGTCGAGCGCGTGCTGCTTTGCCTCGCTGGCTGAAGACCATGACCACGGATGCCAGGATCGTCGCGATCATCATCAGCGCGCCGACCGCCGCCAGGCTCGACCCGCGAAACAGCACCATGACGGTCATGGAGGCACCCGCCCCAAGCATAGGCATCAGCATCAGCACGCCACCCATACCCGAGTTGCCCTCCGGCAGCGTCGAGGGCCGCTCGATGAGACGGTTACTCGCAAGGGGCGCACCGGCCGTGTTCCGGGCGGCGCGATGCACGAGCGCAGTGCTCATCGCGGGCCCTGCGCCAAGGCCCACGCACCATGGGTGATAGCCACCGTCTGATTCATCGAACCGCTAGGCTGCCTTCGATCACGTCGGCGGCGAGAGCCGTCACGGCGTGACGAGTGCGAGGTGCCAGCAGGTGCGTGTGGACGTGGGCACCCCCAGCAAGGTGGCGGTCGCGCGGGAGAGCTGCGACCGTGACGGCACGGTCACGCAGAAGTTCGCGTCGCGCCTGATCCAGGGTGATCCCCGAGTCGGTGACGCGCCCCACGATCACCACCACGACTGCGGCTGCAGGGACCCCGACGATGAAACAGTCCATCACCGTTGCCTGCGCGCAGAGGACACCCCGGACGGTGTTGTCGCACACCACCACAGCGGCGTCCGCGCCCTCGAAGATCGGGTCACAAGCCGACTCGCTGGCGTCTGCGGGACCGGCGCTGAGTCTGCTTAGACGCGTCACTGCCAGGCGGCGGCTGCCAGTGTCGATGACGCTCACGCCGACCCTGCGCTGTAACCGCGCCGCCACATTCGCGGTGACGTCGGGGTTGGCCGCGGGCGTGAGCACCGCCCGCAGAGGGCGTGGGTGCGGACGCAACACGGCCCCGAGGTTTCCCGCGTTTAAGTGCTTATGTGCGCCTGCCACGCTCATGGTTGGGGCCTGTGGCAGGCGCGACAGCAGACCCCCGGTGTGCCCGCAGGCATCAAGCAACACCACACCGTCGGGGCGGTAGGCGTTGAAGGCGTCGGCCAGCAAAAGCGCGACCGTGCTGGCGCCGGCCCCGCCGTGCGCACCGGCGACGACGATGCGTCGCCCGGTTGGGACTGGCGTTTGAAGTCGGGCCAGCGCGTCCGCGGTTGCGGTCGGCGCGGTGTCCCCGATGATCACCGCTCTCGCAATGCTCACATAGCGCCCCACGCGTGAGGTGGCGGGCCGATAGGACACCTGGCGGTGCAACGCTCGCGGGCGCTGGGCTATCGCAGTGATGTACCCAGCAGGTCGGTATGCCGACGCGACCCTTTCGCCGCTGACCCCGCTGTGCCCCTGGCCCGCCTCGGCAGGGACGCCGACGAGAACATCGCTCGCGCCCGAATCAGTGTTGCCAGGGGGCGTAGATACACCGCGCAACCGGGCGAGCATGTCGGCCTGCCACTGCTGGGCCTGTAGCTCAGATGAGTTCACGTCAGGCTCCTCTAAAAAGTGCCGAGCAGGTCGGCATAGACACCGAGTAAGCCGATGAGGCAAGGAACGGTGGCGAGGACGGCGATGGTCTCGACGCGCTGCACCCACCGGCGGATCACAGCAGCCGCCACAGCCGACAGATTCAGTGAACCGGCCGCCACGACACATACGCCGACGGCGGTGCAGATCGTCATGACCCAGCCCGTCAGCTCGGCGTCGGCGGCGACCACACCGATGGCGAGACCCGCGCTCACGACCAGGACTGCCCCGCAGATCGATGCGCGTTGCGTGATCAGCGGGAAATGGCGGATGCGAGCAAGCCACGACACCAGCGTCGCCGCCAGAAGGCCCAGCGCCCACGGTTTCACCCCTGCCGTCACGGCTAAGCCAAACCCGGCGACTGCGTAGCCAAGAGCACAGGTAGCGACGGCCCCAGCAAGTGCGCTGTGGGCCTGATCGACAAGCTCCCGAGCGTCGCTGCGGGCCAGGGCGCGTCCGGCTCCCACCTGCGCATCAGCACTCAACAAGCCGGCCACCCCCAGGGCGGCGCGCGGGAGCATGCCGAGGGTGAGCGAGCTGAGGGTGGCGACGACTGCGCCTGTCACCGCGACGTCTTGCACGGACAGCCACGACAGACCCGCCGCGCCCACCAGGGCGCCCCAGGTCAGGGCCGCCATCGTTGTTGATCGCCACCGACCGTGGCACCACCCCGTGGCCGCGATGGTGCATAGGACCACGGCGGCACCCCACGCTCCCGCAAGGGCATGAGTGGGTGAGCCAAACATCACCGCGAGACCGGCCTCGAGTGAAGCGACAGCAGCGCTCGCCCAGGCCAATTCGTGCCTCCCCACTGAGGCCGACACGGCTGAGAGCACCAGCGCAGCGATCGCGAGGATGACCAACCGCAGCCAGATCTGCGCCCCACCGCTCGCCCACAGCCCTCCCGCCAGGGTCAGCACACCCACCCCTAGGCACGCGAGGGTCCACTGCAGAGCCTTAATGCTCCACCGCCAGCGGGGCGGCTCCGCCTCGAGCAGATCGAGCAGGTCGCTCACGATCGGCTCAGCTGGAGCCTGCTGCTCGGCGACCAACCGCAGCACCACCCCATCGTGCAGCATCGCATCAGCCAAGGGACGCTCCGGATCAATGACGTGCCCCGTCGAGGTGTGCAACACGCAACCCCTCGCGTCTGCGTCTGCACCCATCAACTCCAACAACCCAGGCATCAACTCGGCGACTGCTTGATCGGTGGGTAGGACCACGTCAAGGGTGCGATGGGACGCCATCACGGTGGTCCGCAGGTACGGACCTGCAGCGCCCCTCACCGAAGCGCCTTTCACCGGTGTGACGGTCATCGCGGGGACCGCGCCAGCAGGTCCGTCACAAACGACATTCCGACGCACACGGCGGCCACCAACACGCCCAGACCAGCGCTCGCGGCATACGTCATCAGTCGGTCAGAGAACGCGTGGCGCAGGCGTTGAGGTCCATGCAGCAGCGCGCCGACCAGCCGGTCGCGGCGCACACCCACCGCGTCGATGAGCTGCTCGTCATAGGTATAACTCACCGGCGAACACCGACTCCATCCGCAACACTGTCCGAAGTGACGCCCTCCGAACGGGCGTCCTCCTGGTAGGCTTTGGAGACCGAATTGCGTTGCGCCAAAGTCGATAACGTGTGGTCCCACGCCGCGAGCAACCTAGCGCTGGACGCGTCGCTAGTGTTTTGCTGGACACCGAAGGTCACCACCACCCCAGCGTCAGTAGCGCGGGCCAGGGCACCGGAATCGGCAGGTAGATGGAGGGTCGTGGCGTTCAAGCCACCGAATCGGCCCGGTTTGAAGCAGATCACCCCTGGCAGCACGTTGCCCGTCGCTCCACCGCCTCCCACCTTTGACCTGGCGGATCTTCGGTATCCCAGCAGCGCAACGTCGCTCCCAGCCTCCAACAACCGCTCACCGAGCCGGCCCAGATTCGTCGATCGTGGCAGCCGGTCATCGGCCGGAGCCGCCCACGTCACACTCTCCTGCACGCCCACCGGTTGCGGCAGGACCGTCACGATCCCGTCGCTGCTCGGTGAGCGGAACAACACCCGACTCGGCTCGGGAGATGCCACCCGGGCATGTTCGGTGATCTCGTCCAGCGCCCACTCTTCGCTCGTCGGCTCCAGGACACCCCAACTCGTGGGGTCTGCCATCCCGCAGGCATCGTGAGTGGTCTGCGCGAGTCGCCCGATCTGCATACCCGCGGTGTCGGTATGCAGAACCTCGCCTTCGTAGACGACCTCCCAGTCGCCGCTGAGCGCGACGGGCCACGGCGCGGCTGGCGAGCACGCGAAGGTGCCGTTAGACCAGGTGAGCGCTTCACCGGTGGCTCCGTTGTGCATGCCTTCGGCGCCTTGCCGCACCCATAGGCATCCTCCGCGTCGGGCGAAGTGGCGCATCACCGGCGAGAGTTGGGTCGTGCCCGGGGTGAGGAAAACGGGCATTGCCTCGCGCCGCACTGACCAGGCCATCGCGATGGATACCCAGGGCGTCAGGGCTAACACGGGTCGGGTTTGCAAGAAGATCGCACACGTGTCAGTCATCAGGTCACACATGATGTCGTCAGTGCACTCGCCTGCCTCGGCGGCGACCGAGTCCACCGCGGTTGCGCTCAAACGCTGGGCGTTCCCGTGCGCCACCCGGGCCAAGGCGGTCGCCACAGAGCCGGCGTCGACGAGGGAACTCAAGCCCGTGTGCCGTATCTGCGGTTGGATGATCTCGGTCCACCACCGCGCTTCCCGCTCGGCATCGACGATGGGTGCCAGTCCAGTGCGACGCAGGGCGTCTTGGGGGTCGCTCACCTGCTGGCTGGGGCCGAACCACAGCAGCACGCGGTCCGATCCGTCCACCACGACGGTGCACAGTTCGGCGGCGTCGACGCGGACGCTCACCCCCTCAGCCCCGACCTGCAAACTCACGATCATGTCTTCCACGGCAAGGGGGCGGCTTGAGGTCACCAACCAGTCTTCGGACATGCCGGAGATCGTGACACTTTTCGCGCATCCGCCGCTGACCCCCTGTGGATAACTTTCGCGGCGATTTTTCGAATCTGTGTCTACTGGGCTCGTTCACCACAACGGCCCCGCTCGCTAGGAGAAGGGCCACCCACCATTTCGCAATCGGAGGTAGAAGCTGTGAAGTTCGACATGGGAAACGCGACCCTCGGCACGCTGAGCAAAGGCACCGAAGGGTCACGTCAGGATTTGGGCACGCTCGTCACGACTTTGGTGACCGCAGTGGAGCCACTCGAGGGCAAATTCAACGGAGCTGGCCGGGTCACGTTCGACCAGTTCAAAGCCAGCACCGATCAGATCGCCGCCGATCTCAACGGTTCGTTGGCCGCGATTTTGCAGGGACAGGCAGGCATGGACAACGCCTTCCAGGTTGGCGACGTGGAGACCAGCGACAACGCCACTGCCGCCCAAGGACAGGCCAACTTCGACGGGGCCCGCTTCGCTTCACGCAGTTACTTCCCCTGACCTATCTCCCACACCGAAAGGACCACCTCATGCCTACTACTGACCGCATTTCGTTCGACACCGGCATCTCGGCGACCGTGCAATCCGACATCACCACGCTCATCGGGCGACTCGAATCCCTGATCGCGACCCGCGACACCCAGGTGGGTGCCGCCATGTCGGACTTCCAGGCCGACGGAGTCTCGGAGGAATACCACACCGTGGAGCAGCGCTGGCGCCTCGCGAGCGACCAGGTCCGCGCCATCATTGCCCTCGTTCGCCAACTGCTCAGCAACAACGACGAAACGGCTAGCTCCGCCCAGGCCCGGGCACGCACGGCCGTGACCAATATCGGCTGAGCCCCCTTCAAACGAGCAAAGGAGCACCATGGCGACGTGGGACATTCACACCGCCGACGTGGGACATTCACACCGCCGACGTGGAACGCGTGCTGCGCAATGCAGGCACAAGCGCGGAGGATTACCTCATCGACGAGACCCGGGTCAATGACGCTTTCGTCGAGTTGGCCGCGGCCTTGCCCAGCAGCCCACACGTTCTTATGCGCCTAGGCCAGTTCGCCGAAGAGGTCGTCTACCCCCATTTGGAGACGATTTTCGCCGATACAACCGCGGCGCTAGAAGGCACCACCGATGCACTCATCGCGTATCAGGAGGGCGATCTGGAGATGGCCCGCCAAGGGCGAGTCACCGCTACGGGTGCCTCGTTCCCGGTGGATCTGCCCAAACCAGGGCCGCTGTCACACGCCCGGTGAGGGCCGAGGCGACGTAGCGGTTGCGACGTGAAGAGTAAACAGGCTCGGCGATGTCGGGCGGCCCGCGCAGGGGGTAGGCACAAACTCACCGGCACGGGCGTGTATCAGGACGGCTAGGTCGTTCTCTAGGCAGGCAAATGCTCCCTGCTTAGGAAGGTCCCCGATGAGCCGAGCCCCAGTTGGCCTGCACCCCCACCACGCTTCGGTGGTGCGCACCTCGACCGTGTTGCGAAGGCAAGCGCGCCTGCGCACAGTCGACATGTTGTGCGCTCTGCTTCGCAACGATCCCAGGCTGCGTGCCATGTGGTCCCAGCACGCACCAACGGCCGGGCACGGTATCCACCAGGGGGCGATTGCGCAGGTGCTTGCCGACTACCAGTGGTCGGTCGGCGACGAGCCGAGGGACAACGTCGAGCTTCCTCGACAGCTGAAAGATACGGTCAGCCGTGCGTTGTCGGGCAAGACATTGTCGCGTCGGGCTTTGACGCTTTTCGTGGCCGCGTTCGAGATCGACGCCCGCACTGCGGAAAGGTTGTGGAACACCTGGCAGGGATCGGATCAGATCTTCGAGCCGTATGTCGATTCTGATCGGTTCCGCGCCTCGGTCAGTGCGTGAGGCTAGTGGAGGAGCCCATCGGCGACCAGCGAGCGCACCATGGGGGCGATCACCTGATGCACCTCACCGACCTCGGTGTCGGTGAGTGCCGCGAGAGCTTGCACGATCTGCGCTGCGCTCAGCTCACCGTCGAGTGCCCCGACGAGGCCCGCGCTCAGGGAGTCCAGCCGTATCACTCGTCGCAACCCACCCCCTTGGCGCAGTTGAATCACCATCGGGTCCGTGGCCCCAGGTCGACTGATCCGCTCTTCGGTCACGTCGTCGGCCACCGACCACGGCACCGCCAACACCTGATCGTCGTCATGCATCGTCAGCCACGCTCGAGCCTTCAACCCCTTTAGGACGCTCGGGCCCATCGGTGAAGCCACCGCGGTGACCACATCATCGAAGTCCGTGAAGGTTGCTCGGTCTTCGCTAGGTCGCTGAAGCGTGATGATTCCAAAGCCAATCCGCTCGACACCGCGGGCCGCAAAGTCGTCGAGCCACGCGGCATACCAGCGTTCGAAGTCGGGGCTGCCCACTGGGTGCCCCGCATCGCGACCCCAGGTCATCGCGTAGTCGGCGACGTCCTGCTCTTCTCGCTGGATCACCCATGTGTCCAGCCCATCGGGCAACCAGGAGCGCACCCGATCAAACCAGGCTTGCCCTGCGCTCAACTCCCAGTTGCCGAGCAACTGGGCCATTCCACCGGCTGCCAGATGGTCGCCGATCTGCGATATCACCGTGGCCACCAACTCATCCCCGACGGCACCACCGTCCCGGTACTCCATCGTGTCCAGACCCGCCGCACGCGGGGTGATCACGAAGGGTGGGTTGCACACGATGAGGTCAAAGGCCTCTTCGGCCACCGGCTCGAAGAGCGAACCTATGCGAGCCTCGACCTCGACCTTATTCAGACCGCAGGTGAAGCGAGCAAAGTCCAGGGCACGCAGCGACAGATCACTGACCACCCGGTATGCCGAGTGCCCACCCAAGTGCAGGGCTTGTACTCCAGAGCCGGTCCCGAGATCAAACGTCCGCGCAACCCACGGGCGCGGCGTCCACGACGCGAGCGTGCTCGATGCCCCACCGACTCCGACCACGTGGCTCGAACTTAACGGTGCCCCGGTGGCCATAGCCGTGAGGTCGGAGGCGACCCACCAGTCGTGCTGTTCGTCGGCATAGGGTCGCAGGTCACACAGCCCGACGACCTGACCCGAAGAGGTCTCGCGGGCCAGACCCATCGCAACCAGCCCGGCCAGCCCGGTGCGCGGCAACACACTCGAGATCCGATCGACCTCCACACACAAACCCAATACGAAAAGCCGCAGCAACACCGCCGCCGGCTCAGCCGAGTCTCGCGTCAGTCGATCAGCAGGCATCCGCTGACCACCGGCCAACGCGCCACCCGCCGAGGGCCCGAGCAGATCGTCAAGCTCCGATACCGTGTAAACGGCCTCCACAAGGTCGGCCCGAAGCCCGTCTAGTTGCTCAACACTGCCCCGCGGGGCATCCGCCACCTCATCCGAGGTAGGCGACTCAGACAGAGCCTGCGCCTTGCTCGACGTCCTCAGCAATCGCCAACCCGCGGCGCTTACTGAACACCACGGCCACCACGATGATCGCGAAGGCCACCAGGGCGATCAGCCATCGCAGCAGCGTGTTCGCGTCGTCGCCGACCGACATGGTCACGATCGCCGGGGCTATCAGGAGCGCAACCAGGTTCATCACCTTGATGAGGGGGTTGATGGCTGGGCCCGCCGTGTCTTTGAACGGGTCGCCGACCGTGTCACCGATGATTGTCGCTTCGTGAGCCGCGGTGCCCTTGCCGCCGTGCGCGCCGTCCTCGACGATCTTCTTCGCGTTGTCCCACGCGCCACCGGAGTTGGCCAGGAAGACCGCCATCAGCACACCGGTGCCGATGGCACCCGCGAGGTAGCCGGCCAAAGCGCCGACTCCGAGAGAGAAGCCGACAGCGATCGGGGCCAAGACCGCGAGCAGTCCGGGGGTCGCCAGTTCGCGCAGCGAGTCGCGGGTGCAGATGTCGACAACGCGCTTGTAGTCGGGCTTCTGCGTGTAGTTCATGATGCCGGGCATCTCGCGGAACTGGCGGCGGACCTCAAACACGATCGCACCGGCTGCGCGGGTCACGGCGTTGATCGCCAACCCGGAGAACAGGAAGACCACCGAGCCGCCGATGATGAGACCGACCAGCGAGCGCGGGTCGAACACCAGGAACGACTGCAGCAGCGAGACGCTTTCCTCGGCCGTCAGCCCCGTGACTCCACCGATCTCGGTATTGACCGCGTCCCAGTAAGACCCGAACAAGGCCGTAGCCGCCAAGACGGCGGTCGCGATCGCGATGCCCTTGGTGATGGCCTTCGTCGTGTTGCCGACGGCGTCGAGCTCGGTCAGCACCTGGGCAGCCTCGCCGTCGACATCGCCCGACATCTCGGCGATGCCTTGGGCGTTGTCCGAGACAGGACCGAAGGTGTCCATCGCGACGATGACCCCGACCGTGGTGAGCAGACCGCAACCGGCCAGCGCCACGAAGAACAACGACAAGATCAGCGACCCGCCGCCAAGAGTAAACAGGATGTAGACCGCTCCAGCGATGGTCACTGCGGTGTAGACGGCCGACTCAAAGCCCACGCCGATGCCCGACAGGATCACTGTGGCAGGGCCGGTGAGCGAGGTACGGGCCACGTCCTTGGTCGGCTTCGAGTCGGTGCCGGTGAAGTAGCCGGTTAGCCACAAGATAGCGGTGGCCAGGAGGATGCCGATCACCACGGCAGCAGCGCCGCGCACGGCCGGGTTGAGGTCGGGCACTTCGGTAACCCCGAAGATCGCAATCTCGGTGAAGTCGTCCGGCAGGCTCTTGGGCAGGAAGATCAGCGCAGCCAGCGTGGAGGCTATTGCCGCCGTGACCGCCGAGATATAGAAACCACGGTTGATGGCGGCCAAGCCGCTCTCGTTGGGTCGGGCCTTGGTGACGTACACGCCCAAGATCGCGGTCAACGCGCCGATGGCGGGCACGATCAAGGGAAAGGTCAGACCGGCTGCGCCGAGCGCTGCGGTGCCCAGGATCAGCGCGGCAACCAGCGTGACGGCATACGACTCGAACAGGTCTGCGGCCATACCCGCGCAGTCGCCGACGTTGTCACCCACGTTGTCGGCGATGGTTGCGGGGTTGCGCTTGTCGTCCTCGGGTATGCCGGTCTCGACCTTGCCGACCAAGTCAGCCCCCACATCGGCCGCCTTGGTGAAGATGCCACCCCCGACGCGCATGAACATTGCCAGCAGGGCAGCGCCAAAGCCGAAGCCCTCCAGCACCTTGGCTGCATCCCCCTGGTAGATCAGCACCACGAGCGCCGCACCAAACAGGCCAAGCCCAACGGTCGCCATACCCACAGTCCCACCCGTGCGGAAGGCGATCCGCATACCCAAATCACGACCGGACGTACGCGCTGCCTCGGCGACGCGCATGTTGGCCTCGGTGGCCAAGCTCATACCCAGATAGCCAATCGCCGCCGAGAACCCGGCCCCCATCAGGAAGAACACCGAGCGCCCAATCCGGATCGACAACCCGTCGGCCGGCAGCAGCATCAACAAAAAGAACGCCACCACCACGAAGGGCAGCAGCGTTAAGAACTGCCGTCGCAGATAGGCCTGTGCGCCATCCTGCACCGCCCCGCCGATCTCTTGCATGCTCTCCGTGCCGGGCGACGTGGCCAGGACCTCCGAGCGGAACTTCCATCCCATCACCAGCGCGGCCACCGAGATCAGCAGCACAAACACCACGATGGATGTGCTGCCCCATCCGAGATCGATCTCCCGAGCAGTCAAAATCATGAAGTACCTCCATGCAGGGCGGATCGCCAACGATGCGCCAAAGGGTGTGGGACTGTGTTGCGGCTCACAGTAGACGTTTTGCGTCGCCATCATCACCATGGGAGCGGCATACGGTGGACACAGTGTCCAGATCGTCACCATTCGACCCCGTCGCCGCGCTCGCCCACCTGGCTCGCGGGAGTCGTTCGCGCGCCCTCGTCCACACGCACACCGTCCCCACCCGGCAGGCCCGCGAAGTCGCGTTTCCCGACTGGGTCGACCCCTGCCTGTATGCCGCGCTGACCGGTGTGGCGGTGAGCTCGCTGTGGAGTCACCAACGCGAGATGGCAGAGGCGCTGCGGGCCGGCGAGCACGCGGTCTTGGCCACCGGGACCGCCTCGGGCAAATCGTTGGGCTATCTGGTGCCGGCGCTCACGTCACTGCTGAACGGGACGCAGACACCCACCGGTCGTGGATCGACGGCGCTCTATCTGGCTCCCACTAAGGCGTTAGCAGCGGACCAGGAAACTCGACTTGCATCGCTGGCCCTGCCGCAGATTCGATGCGCTGCCTACGACGGCGACACCGCCACCGACGAACGCCGGTGGATCCGCGACCACGCCCACTACGTGCTGACCAACCCGGATCTACTGCACCACTCCTTATTACCGGGGCACCAGCACTGGTCAACGTTTCTGCGCAAACTCGACTACATCGTCGTCGACGAATGCCACGTCTATCGGGGAGTTTTCGGAGCGCACGTCAGCGCAGTGCTGCGCCGGTTGCTTCGGGTGGCTGCTCGGTACGGTGCCTACCCCACCATCGCGCTGGCTTCGGCCACGGTGGCCGATCCGGCTGGGCATGCGAGTGCCTTGACCGGGGCAGACGTGCGAGCCATCACGGACGACGGTTCGCCGCGCGAAGCGGTGACGTTTGCCCTGTGGGAGCCGCCGTTGGGTGAAGACGGGAGCCGGCGCAGCGCGATATCGCAGACCGCTGATTTGCTGACCGACCTGGTGGCCTCGGGGGTGCAGACTGTCGCGTTTGCCCGCTCCCGGGTGGGCGTGGAGGTTGTGGCCGACGCAACCCGCCGCGCCTTGGACCAGGTGAACCCTGACTTGGTGGCGAGGGTGGCGGCATACCGGGGCGGGTATCTGCCCGAGGACCGCCGGGTGCTGGAGCAACGACTGCGGGACCGCGAAGTCATGGGGCTGGCGGCGACTAACGCGTTGGAGTTGGGCATCGATATTGCCGGTCTCGACGCGGTGTTGCTGGCGGGGTGGCCGGGCACACTGTCGTCGCTGTGGCAGCAGGCCGGGCGGGCGGGCCGCGCCGGGCAACCCTCGCTCGCCGTCTTGATCGCGGCAGACGATCCCCTCGATTCCTACCTGGTGCATCACCCGGAGCGGATCTTCACCGACCCAATCGAGGCCAGCGTTTTTGATCCCGCTAATCCTCACATCCTGACTCCGCACCTAGCGGCCGCGGCCGCCGAGCTCCCGCTGACCACCGAGGACGTTCGCTGGTTTGGTCCGGCTATGCCGGTGCTTGCAGACGCGTTGGTGAAGGGGGGCGTGCTGCGACGTCGGCCTGGTGGCTGGTTTTGGTCCAGAGCGGACCGGGCGTCCGACCACGTCCACCTGCGTGGCGTCGGGACGAACGTGAGCATCGTCGAGTCCCGCACCGGACGCATCCTGGGCACGGTCGACGAATCTCGGGCTCACTCGGCGGTCCACACGGGGGCCGTCTACCTGCACCAAGGTCAACCGTTTGTCGTCACGGAGCTCAACCTTGAGGAGTCGAGTGCCGTGGTGGTGGCAGGTGACCCGGGGTGGAGCACCCAGGCCGCTTCGATCAGCGATTTCCGAATCGTCACAACCGCCCGGACCCGCCTGTGGGGAGCGGCGACGTTGCATTTCGGGGACGTCGAGGTTGCCTCGAAGGTCACCTCGTTCTTGCGGCGCTTGCCGAGCGGCGAAGTCATTGGCCAGCACGCCTTGGATCTTCCTCTGCGGACGCTGCGCACCAAAGCGGTCTGGTGGACGATGCCGGTTAAGGACTTGGCGCTGGCGGGGGTGGCCGAGGCCGACATACCCGGCTCGTTGCACGCGGCTGAGCACGCGTCGATCGGTTTGCTCCCGCTGATTGCGACCTGCGACCGCTGGGACATCGGCGGTGTGTCGACGGCGCGCCACCCTGACACTGATCTTCCAACAGTGATGGTTTACGACGGCCATCCCGGTGGTGCGGGCATCGCGGAGCACGGCTTCGCGGGGGCTGCGACGTGGCTTCGCGCCACGCTGGCGACCATCGAGGACTGCCGCTGCGAGACCGGCTGCCCCTCCTGCGTCCAATCGCCGAAGTGCGGCAACGGAAACGATCCGCTCGACAAGGCCGGAGCCGAAGCGGTCCTACGACACTTCATCTCCATGTATGTCGACCCGCTCGGTTAGAATCACGAACGCTCACTCTGTCAATAGTCCTGCTCGACTATCGAAAGGCACGTCATGTTCGTCATTGGGGCCATCCTGATCGTTCTCGCGATCATTGTGGTGATCTATGTCACGTTCGCTACCCGAAGCCTGGATCCGTTGACGATCGACTGGGGTCCCTTCACGGCGGCGCTCACGCCGTTGCAGTTGTTCTTCCTCGGTGCGGTCGCGATCCTGGTGCTCGCCATCGGTGCCGTCATGTTCAGCATCGGCCTGAAGTCTCAAGGCGCGAAGCGCGCCGAGGTCAAAGCGCTGCGCAAAGAGGTCAAAGCTGTGCAGGCAGATAAGCCGGGCTCGAACTCCGACGCGGCAAAGAGCACGAAGGATGTGTCGACCGCTCCCTCGGACACGAAAGAATCTGGTCGACGAGACGCGCGGAGCGATCGCGGTGGCAGCGCCCCGATGTCGTCCGCTGACGGCTCATCAACCACCAACGCGCCGCCCGCTCCTGCGAAGTCGTCCGGGCCTAGGCTTCCTCCCCCGGTGCCGCCGCGCGACACTCCTACGCCCCCTCGCACAGGCAGCCTCTAACCCGTCATCTCTTACGCTCGCCTCACCGCCCCTCGGGCACGAGGCCAGCGTGTGCTGTCACTCGGGCAACCCACCCGCCAGGCCCCACCGCAACGCCTCGGCTGACCTGGAGACGCACCTGTGGGCCTACTGTTGGACTGGGCGGCGCGCTCACGGTGCACTCGTCCACCCGTGCTCCGTTCGCTTCGACAAAGTGCTGTGCTCGGGCACATGCGACGTCCGCGCTGGCTCCCGCTTTAAGTTCCTGAGCACCAGCAACAGCGCCCAAGTCGGCAGCAACTTGCGTTTGCTGTCGCGCTATCACCGCTGCCCCCACCATCGACAGCGCGATCAGCGCCGTGATGACAACGCCCACGGCGGCCAAGCCGAGGACGGTGCCGGAACCCCGCTCGTGGTCGCCCCAGCCGCCCCACCGCTCTGCGCTCCCGTTCATCCGCCTCCCTCCGCAGCCCCCGGCTCGAGTGCTGCTTGAGCGGTCGCACTCGCCTGCGGAAGGCCCGGCAGCATCGACATTCGACGCGGGGCGGTCACCGTGACCACCGCCGTGTCTGAGCCTGAGGAAATCGCCACGATGGTGCCGCTCGGCGTGAGGTCCTCGGCAACCTGCCTGACCGTTGCGGCGGCGTCCCCTCGCGATGCGGCGCGAGCTGCTGCCCGCGCCGCATCGACACAGCGCACCTGATCAGCCGCCAGGGCCAGGCCGGCGAGGGCCATCGCGAGCACCAACAGCATTGCCGGGATGACCATCGCCAATTCGGCGGTCGCCATCCCAGCCTCTCGGCGCTCGCGAGGCATCACAGCGCCACTGACAACGCGGTCTCGATCACGGTCGTAATCAGGTCCTTGATGCCACCGGACTGCACGATCGCCAGCAGCACAGCAGCCAGCGCACAGGTGGCGAGCGTCCCCTGTCCACTGCCCACGTCGCGGTACAAAGATTCGTGGGGACCAACGATGTTTTGACTCCCTGCAGGCGATGCTCAGGCTTACGGTGAGCATGAGTCTTGAGCAGACCTCGCTGTTGTCCGTGAAACTGATCAAACGCGAGTGCGCGGACACTAGGGCCCTAGAAAAAATTATGAAAACTCTGCTCGAACCAACTCAAGCACCACGCCTGCGTGCAATCCCACCCTTCTCGACAAGCGAGCCGAGGGCTTCGTGAGCGGCCAGACCGAGAAGCTTAGCGTTGTCACATACAGCAGAGTCTCAACTGCGGAGCAAGTCGAGAAGGGCACTTCCTTAGAGGACCAACGCCGCCGCCTTCTGTCCGCGACACACTCGCGAGCCGCCTGTCACCTCGCGCACTACCAGGACGCAGGCGTATCAGGTGTCAGCGACTCGAGGCCAGGTCTGGATGAGCTCCTGAACCACGTCCGTGGCGGAGGTGTGGACCTCGTGATGGCGACGAAAATTGATCGGGTTTCACGCTCTGCAGTCGGCCTTCTCAAATTTGTGGAGAATCTGAGAGAGTTTGAATGCCACCTGGTACTAATCGATGAAGGACTCGACACTTCGACCCCAGCGGGCGACCTTACATCGGGGGTTCTTGGCGTCATCGGAGGATGGGAGCGACGCCGGATCGCGGAGCGGACTCAAAGTGGGCGCCTTACCGCCGCGCGAGAGGAAGGGCGCTTTGTTGGCTCAACACCACCATTTGGCTACGACGTCGCAGCCGCCACCGCCGGCAAGGGGAAGCGTCTAGTTGTTAACGCTGACCAGGCGCGTGCCGTCAGGATGATTTACCGAAGACTGGTCATCGACGGGGCACCAGCAGTGACGGTGACCGACGAACTGAATGCTGCGAGTATGCGGCCAGCTCGATCACGGATCTGGACGTCCATTTCCCTGCGACGCTGGGCCCTTCGGGAAGAACCCCTTCGAGCTGCGTCGGGTCTGTGGCTGTTCTCCGGAATCGAGGTCCCGATTCCACCCATTTTGGATACGGCCGAGGCTCGCCAGTGGAGGGATTGGCAGACAGGTCGGCGGGCTGGACTGAGACCTCCCCGCGTCCGTGGTCCCTACCTTTTGTCCGGGATACTGCACATGCCATGCGGTAGGGGGAGCATGGGCCGCACGACCGGCAGTCAACGTCCGACGTACTCTTGCCGCGAGCACTACTTACCGATAGCAGACCCTGCGAGACATGCTGATTGCTTCAACTCTTCCTGCGAGCTCGTAGACAACGCTGTGTTGAGCCACATCCGAAACTTTCTTGGCAATCCAAAACTGCTGGAAGAGGCGGCGTGGCAACATCTGCGAGGTGGCGAACCAAAAAACAGTCACGAGAAGAACGAACAGCAGAGGGCACAGCTACGGGACGAACTAGAAACGGAGTCGACCGATCTGCGCCGCGCCGGGCTGCGTGGCGCGGCTCTGGCTGCAGCCCTCATGCCGCTGCAGCGGCACCTCGAATCCGTCGAACGAGACATAAAGAGGGATCAGCGTCGCCTTCGGAGTCACACCCGCCTTCAGGACGCAAACGTGCTTGACCGCGCGGTGATCCAGGCGCAGAACGCCTTGGTTAGTTCCTCGACTGAACTCTGGCGCCCTCTACTTGAGGTGTTGCATACTTCAATTCTGATCGCCGGATATGACTTGTGTTCCTCTTGTGGAGGATCGGGCTACTTGGGTTTCGAACCTGGGCGCAGGCGGGGATGGCCTGCCAACTGTCGAGATTGCCTTGGCGGTCGCAATCCGGAACTGCAGATTGAGATCGACGATATCGGCGCGCTGGCCATATCGCGGAGGGTTTCCTAGGAGCGGAAAGGACCGCGTTCCTAGAAAGTTTGCCAACGCGAACCGGTCTTTTCACGACGTAGCCGGTGCCACTGACCCGTGAATAACCCGGCCGGAGGCATGCGCGTCAGCGCGTCGGGCGGAGCCCGACACGTAGTTCTGGCTCGGTCAGGCGGCGGGGTCGATGATGACCGTGTGTCCTAGCCGTTCGAGCTGCGCGACAAGTCGGCGGGTGTGGGCCTCCTCATTGCGTCGGGCCAGCCAGTCGGCCCCGAGGTCCTGGTAAGGCTCGTCGCGCTTGAGCATGTAGTAGGCCGTGGTCAGGATGGAATGGGCCACCGCAACCTGCGCACGACTCATCCCCCGCCGACGGGTCAGGCGGGCATGCTGCACCGCGAGGTAGTTCTTGCCGTGCATCCGACCGACCGAACCGGCCGCCTCGACCAGCATCGCGGACAGCCACTTGTTCCCACGCCGACGACCAGCCGGTGTTCGCTTACCGGCCGACTCATAGATCGCCGGCGCCAACCCGGCCCACGACGCGAGGTGGGCTGCAGTCGGGAACTTTGACATATCACCACCAGTCTCAGCGATGATCACCTGCGCAACCTTCGGACCGACACCGGGGATGGTCTGCAACAGCTGGAGCTGATGCGCCCAGGGCTCACACGCCGCCTCGATCGCCTCGTCAAGCTCAACCATGTCCGCCTCGACCCGATCGATGCGGTCAAGGATCGACCGCGCCAGCTGGGCGTGATGAGCATCAAAGTGCCCCTCCAACGCCTGAGCCAGATCCGGGATCTTCTTCCGCATCCGGCCCTTAGCCATCTGCGCCAACACCAGCGGATCACTCTCGCCATCGATCATCGCGCCAAGGATCGCTCGCGCTGAGACCGTCTTCAGCGACGAAGCGACCACCGACAACTTGATCGAGGCATCCTCGAGCATCAGCTCCAGCCGCACGATCTCCCGGGTCCGGTCTCCGCGCAGTTGAAACCGGTACCGGGTCAGCAACCGCAACCGCCGGATCGGCGGAGGCGGCACGAACGAGGGCCTCAACAACCCATGCTCCAACAACTGCGCGATCCACTCAGCATCCCGCACGTCCGTCTTACGCCCAGGCACCGCCTTCATATGCGCAGCGTTCAGCAACCACACCTCCATCACCTCCTCCAGGCAATAGAACGGCGGCTTCCAGTACGTCGACGTCGACTCCATCGCCGCAATGCTCACGCCCTGCTCCACCAACCAATCCCGCATCAACCGCAGCGACCCCGTGGTCGTCCTGAAAGTCCGCGTCTCCTGATGCCGGCCACCTCGCGCGCCCGGCCTCCGAACACTCACCGTCAACGACGCCTTGCCAATATCCAGACCAGCAACCCGGTCAAACAACACTTCCATCCCGATCAACTCCCTCAGCCACCACACCGACCAGCCCGCCCGGACGGCCGGGCCAGGTGTCGCTCGGAAGGTCTTCTGCCGGGATACAGACCCACGCGCTCACAGCAGCAATCCAAAGGCACCCGAAGACCCCGCGCCATACACCTCAACGGGCTCATCCCGCACCAGTGTGTACCGACGTCGCCGAGCGACACCCCCCCCTTCTCATCCCCCAACGCAGCGACGAAGTCGCAAGCCTTCACACCTCTTGCACGATGGATTTCCGGTGGCGCGCTCAACGCCCGCTAAAGGGGCGAATAGGGGTGACTCTCTACGGGCCGTCCCCGGGGCTTTGTGTGGGTATGGCCATGACGATTCACAAGTTGAGCGCCGGGTCGGGGTATGACTATCTCACCCGGCAGGTCGCCCGTCATGACGCCACCGAGACCGGGCACACCGGCCTATCGAGCTACTACTCCGATAAGGGTGAAGCACCCGGGACGTGGATCGGCTCGGGCATGAGTGGCATCGATGGCCTGGCCGCGGGCGACGTGGTGACTGCTGAGCAGATGGCGTTGCTGTTCGGCGCTGGCCGTCACCCGGTCGGTCCAGCACTCGCTGCACGACTGCTCGGTGGTACCGGTGCGACTGAACGTGACTATGACCGGGCGGGCCGGTTGGGCACTCCTTTCCCGGTGTATGCCCGCGGTGACGTCAGCCAGTTCCGGATCCAGGTCGCCCGCCGCTTCGACGCGCACAACCGGGCCCTCGGTTTGCCGGCGGATCACCCAATCCCGATCCAAGACCGGGCACGGATGCGCACCGAGGTCGCCCAGGTCATGTTCCGTGAGGAGTTTGGCCGTGAGGCTGCCGATGACCGTGAGGTCGCCGCAATGATCGCCAAGCATTCTCGCCCCACGTCCACTGCTGTCGCCGGGTACGACCTGACGTTCTCCCCGGTGAAGTCGGTGTCAACGTTGTGGGCGGTCGCCGACCCGGTCCTGGCCGGGCGGATCGAGCGGGCGCACCAGGCCGCGGTCAAGGACGCCCTGGCGTTCGTGGAGGACCGTGCCTTGTTCACCCGCATCGGCAACGGCGGTATCCAACAAGTCGAAACTCGCGGGTTGGTGGGCACGGCGTTCACCCACCGGGACTCTCGCGCGGGTGACCCCGACTTGCACACCCACGTCGCGGTCGCGAACAAAGTCCAAACCCGCGATGAGCGCTGGTTGTCGATTGACGGGCGGGTGCTGTTCAAAGCGACCGTGACCGCGTCCGAGACCTACAACACCGCGCTGGAAAAGCACCTGGCCCCGCTGGGGTTAGCCTTCGCTGCACGCCCCGGCACCGACCCCCGCAAACGGCCCATCCGGGAGGTCGTCGGGGTTGACCCGGCGTTAAACACACGGTGGTCGAGTAGGCGAGCTGACATCGAGTCCCGGCGCAGCCAGTTGGCTGCACAGTTCCAGGCCGACCACGGCCGCCCCCCGACCCCTATCGAGTCGATCCAACTGGCCCAGCAGGCCACCTTGGAAACGCGGGACGCCAAACACGAGCCACGCTCACTAGCTCAGCAACGCGACACCTGGCGCGGTGAAGC
>JBBQNO010000014.1:0-38430 GCA_038330045.1 Actinomycetales bacterium
AACTCCATATTGCTCGTGACCACCACCACGTCATCGGCCGCCGACGGCTGTTGAACCCCCTGAAACCACCACGGCCTGGCTAGCACCAGCATCGGGACCAGGAGCAGAACGGTAAGTACTATCAACAGTTTGTGTCTCATCACCGCCGCGAGCACCAACAGGAAGACCACCGACACACCGACCAGCGGCAGCCCGCTTTGCAGCATCGGGACAACCCCACCGGCGTTCACCCAGCGCAGACCGAGCAGACCAGCTGCCGTCAGCCACCAGAGCCAACCGAGGGCGCGAGCCACCCTCATGACGCTCCCTCGCCGCTCATGCCGCGAATCCTTGCACGGCAACGCAGACCGCGCGCCCAGACTCACCTCCTGGTCGGGAGGGCGGCCTCGCACGCTATGAGCGTTTCAATCTCACGCAGGGACTACCGTTTTTCAGCACCAGAGACCACCCAGGCATCGGCCCGTCCGCCAGCATTGACTCATGAACGAGTCTGATCGAAAATGATATTCATACGCGGGGAATTTGTGACTTTCTTGCTGCCCAAAGTATTCGTCGTCAAGCCAAACGGTTGCTTTTCCTCATAAGCAAGGTAAATTCTTGCTATGCCGCCGCTCGAAGTGACGCTTATTGGTGACCTGATCGACTCCCGCTTGTCCTCAGATCGCCAGGACCTCCATCACACCATCACCGCCGCGTTGCGTGCGGTCTCCGCCCAGATCACTCCCCTGCGCCCTCTGGCCATCACAGTGGGGGATGAATTTCAGGGGTCCTATGCGCGGCTGGGCGAGGCTCTTTCATCAGTCTTGGCCATCAGATCGCTCCTCGAGCCGTCGGTGCGCGTGCGTTTCGGCATTGGGCGCGGCGAAGTAACCGTGCTGGACTCGACAGCAAACACTCAGGACGGGCCCGGTTGGTGGGCGGCCCGAGCGGCTATCGAAGAGGTCAAAGCGCGTGAGGGCGAGACGGGGTGGACGGCCCGGCGGGCGGCCTATCGCTCGGCCGACAGCGAGGACCCGATGGAGGACGCAGTCAACGCCGCCTTGGTGTGTCAGGACCTCCTGGTTGACTCTTTTGACGAACGGTCCTGGAGCATCCTGAGAGGAATGATGGCTGACACCACGCAAACGGAAATCGCCGACGACCTCGGCATCAGTCGCCAGGCCGTGCAACAACGCCGAAGCACTGCAGGTATGCCGATGATCGTCAGGGCAGCCGGCAACCTGGCGAGCCTTCCGTGAGCATCGTGGCGCTCGCGCTGCTCGGCCTCGGGACGGCGGACGCGGTGGGGGCCATCGGCGCCCGCCGCCGGGGTGACGCACAACGCGCGAAAATCATCAGCTCAATCGCGGGTGTCAGCGTCATCGTGATTCTTGCCATCCTCGCGGGGTTGTCCACGTCAGCGGATCTCCTCCTACTGCTGCTGGCGTGTGTGATCGTCGCGGGGTGGGTGCTGACCTCGCAGGAAGAGTTCGTGCGGACCCGTCGCGCCGCTATCCCGCTCTCGGTCTTCGGTGGCGGCTTGGCCCTGCTGGTCCTGACCTCCGGGGCGGCATCCTCCGCTGGTGGTGCCGTCGCTCAGTGGTTGGCATGGACTGATCTCTTTGCAGCCCAGACTGCCGTGGACGCGGATCGTGTGCTGCTGATCGCTGGCCTGCTGCTCATTCAGGTGGCGACCGCCAACGTCATCGTGCGACTCGTCCTTGTCCAGGTCGGGGCCATCCGCCCTCCGGACATGCCGCAACCCTCCGATCGGCTGCGGGGCGGTCGACTTCTAGGCCCTATGGAGCGACTGATCATCCTCGGTTTGGGTCTTGCCGGGGAGGTGACTGCCGCCACGTTGGTCATCGCGGCAAAGGGCTTAATCCGCTTCCCCGAGCTGCAGCACTCGCGAGAAGCCGATAGCGAGTCGAAGGAGGATGCGCTAGAGGTCTACGAACTCACCGAGTACTTTTTGGTCGGAAGTATGGTCAGTTGGCTGATCGCCCTGACCGCCCTCGGCGTCGCACTCTTAGCCTAACCGCGGTGTTCTTGACCGGCGCGATGCCGGGGTCGCGGCCTAGGAGTCGATGACGATCGGCATGATCATGGGGCGGCGACGCAATTTACCACCCACGAACGACCCGACGGTGCGACGGATGACCTGCTGCAACTGACGGGTGTCCTTGACTCCGTTCTTGCGGGCCTTCTCGAGCGCTTCGTTGAGTTGCGGAAGAACCTTGTCGAAGATCTCCTCGTCCTCAGCGAACCCGCGGGTCTGGATTTGCGGCCCGGCGGTGATCATTCCGGTCTTAGCGTCGCGCACGACCACGATCGTCACGAAACCCTCGTCACGCAGGGTGAGACGGTCCTTAAGCAAGGTCTCGGTGGTGCCACCGACCGATGAGCCATCGACATACACGTACCCGCAGTCGATCGCTCCGACAATCTTGGCGACGCCGCCAACGAGGTCCACCACGACGCCGTCCTCGGGAAGTACCACGCGCTCACGCGGCACACCGGTAGCGACCGCCAAGTCGGCGTTGGCCTGCAGGTGACGCCATTCACCGTGCACTGGCATGACGTTCTTGGGCCGCACGATGTTGTAGCAGTAGAGCAACTCCCCCGCGCTGGCGTGCCCAGAGACATGCACCATCGCGTTGCCCTTATGCACGACGTTGGCACCGAGCCTGGTGAGGCCGTTGATCACGCGGTAGACGGCGTTCTCGTTGCCCGGGATGAGCGACGAGGCGAGCAGCACGGTGTCGTCGTCACCGATCTCGATCTTGTGATCGCGCTTGGCCATCCGCGACAGCGCCGCCATCGGCTCCCCCTGGGATCCGGTGCACACCAGCACCTGCTGGTTTTCGGGCAGCTGAGCCAACTTGCCGAGGTCAACGAGGACTCCGTCGGGCACCTTGAGGTAGCCCAACTCGGCGGCAATGCCCATATTGCGCAGCATCGATCGGCCGACCATCGCGACCTTGCGGCCATTGGCGTGAGCGGCGTCAAGCACCTGCTGCACCCGGTGAATGTGGGACGAGAAGCAGGCCACGATGATGCGGCGTTGGGCACCGTGGAAGACCCGGTCGATCGCAGGGGCAATGTTCCGCTCGGGGGTGGTGAAGCCGGGCACCTCAGCGTTGGTGGAGTCCACCAAGAACAGGTCGACGCCTTCTTCGCCAAGCCGGCCAAAGGCGCGCAGGTCGGTGATTCGGCCGTCGAGCGGCACCTGGTCCATCTTGAAGTCTCCGGTGTGCAGCAACGTTCCACCGGGGGTGCGGATGAACACCGCGAGCGCGTCGGGGATCGAGTGGTTGACGGCCACAAACTCACAACCGAAGGGGCCGAGTTGCTCGACGTCGCCCTCTTTGACCCCCATCGTGTAGGGCCTGATCCGGTGCTCCTTGAGCTTGGCTTCGATGAGCGCGAGCGTCAGCGTCGACCCGATCAGGGGGATATCGGCCTTCATGCGAAGCAGGTAGGGAACCGCTCCGATGTGGTCCTCGTGACCGTGCGTCAACACGATGGCTACGACATCGTTGATCCGGTTCTCGATATAGGAGAAGTCGGGAAGGATCAGGTCGACGCCTGGGTGCTCTTCCTCGGGAAACAGAACCCCGCAGTCCACGATCAGCAACTTGCCGGCATGCTCGATGACCGTCATGTTGCGCCCGATGTCGCCCAGTCCGCCGAGAGCAACAATGCGGACTCCCCCCTTGGCCAATTTCGGCGGCGCGGACAGTTCGGGGTGCTGGTGACTCATACGCTGCAGCCTAGCCGCGGCTCACCCCTGCGCAGGCACGCCTACGATGGCCCCCATGCGTGCATACCTCGATCTGTTGAAGCGTGTCCGCGACGAGGGGGTCCGCAAGGACGACCGGACAGGCACGGGCACGGTGTCCGTTTTCGGCCATCAGATGCGCTTCGACCTGAACGAAGGGTTCCCGGCGCTGACCACCAAGAAGCTGCACTTGCGCTCCGTTATCGGCGAGTTGCTCTGGTTCGTTCGAGGTGACACCAACGTCGCCTGGTTGCAGGAGCGGGGTATCACCATCTGGGACGAGTGGGCCGATGAGAACGGCGATCTCGGCCCGATCTATGGGCATCAGTGGCGCTCCTGGCCGACCCCCGACGGCGGCGTGGTTGACCAGTTAGCCGCGGTCATCGAGTCGATCAGGACCAACCCTGATTCCCGTCGACACATCGTGTCGGCATGGAACGTGGCCGAGGTGTCGAAGATGGCGTTGCCCCCGTGCCACACCATGTTCCAGTTCTACGTCGCTCCGGCGGGTCCTGACGATGACGATCAACGGAGCCGACTGTCGTGCCAGCTCTATCAACGCAGCGCCGACATCTTTCTGGGTGTCCCCTTCAACATCGCGTCCTACGCCCTTTTGACCCACATGGTCGCCCAGGTCACCCATCTGCGGGTGGGCGACTTCGTACACACGTTGGGCGACGCGCACATCTACTCCAACCACCTCGACCAGGCAGACCTTCAGCTGACGCGCACTCCTATGACGCCTCCGGTGTTGTGGCTCAATCCCGAGGTGACCGAGATCGACGCTTTCGAGATGGGCGACATCGAGGTCCGCGACTACGTGGCTGCGCCGACCATCAAGGCAGAGATTTCGGTATGACGCAGGAGCGGTTTGTGGTCGTCCCTTCGGTCTATCTGTTCTTGGTCCGCGAGGGCGAGCAGGGCTCGGAGGTGCTGCTGCAGATGCGGCGCGGCACGCCGTACATGGACGGATGGTGGGCTTGTGGCGCAGCCGGCCACGTCGAGCACGGCGAGTCAGCGCTGGCTGCCGCGGTCCGCGAAGCCCGCGAAGAACTGGGCATAGAGATTGCACCAGGCGACCTTCGCCCGGTCGCCACAATGCACCGCACTAATGCGCTCGACGACCCTCAAGAGGAACGGATCGATCTGTTCTTCGAGGTCCGGACGTGGCAGGGCGAGCCGCACATCGCCGAGCCCGAGAAGGCTGCGGATTTGCAGTGGTGGCCGTTAGGCGGTGCTCCCGAGGGGCTCGTGCCGCACGAAGCGCAGGCCTTTGAGGTGCTGGCCTCCGGTGCACCGGCCGCCGTCTTGAGCCGCGGCTTCGAGCAGACGTTGACCCTGGTGGCGGCGGTGGGGCGTAACGGGGTGATCGGTGATGGCAGCGGCTTACTCTGGCACATCCCGCAGGATCTGGCGCACTTCAAGAAGGTCACTATGGGCGGCACCATGCTGATGGGCCGCACAACATTCGACTCCATCGGCAAGGCGCTGCCGGGGCGGCGCAGCATCGTCATCACCCGCAACCGCGATTGGCACGCCGACGGGGTGCTCGTGGCGCACTCGATGGCTGAAGCCATGCTCATCGCGGGCGACACCGAGGTTTTCGTGATCGGCGGTGGCGACATCTATCGCCAGACGATCGACCTGGCGCACCGGCTCGACATCACTGAGGTCGACCAAGCCCCCGACGGCTCAGTGCGCTTCCCGGAGATTGACCGGCAGACATGGGCAGAATCTGCACGCGAAACCCACAAGGGATTCGATTTCGTGGAGTGGAATCGCCCCTGAAACCTCATCGGTCCCGCCGCATACACGTCAGCGAGTAGACGCAAGAGAGCACGACCACTGCGCAGATTGCACTGCTGGTGTAAGGCGACGGCACAAGATAGAACGCGGCGTAACTGGCCACCCCTCACCCGATGGCATGGCGCAATCCCACAGGGCGTCGGCGGTCCAGCCCCACGGAATCCAGATCAGTCCCAGCATGACCGCTGCGTAGAGCACAACCAACGTAGGCTGACCGCTTTGCGACCCAATAACGGCCATATGCCACATAGCAGCGACGATCACGATGTACAGCAAGGGACGTGTCGGCGCGATCCTTCACGCCTCCCGCAGTACGTCTGCCTCGTCATCTTCAGCGTGGAAGACCTCTTGATGCATGTGATCGCGCGGAACTCCCCGTTGGCTGAGCACGTGTCGCACTGTCCGCACCATCGGTTGGGGCCCGCAGACATACCACTCGTCGACATCTGCGACCGGCAGGCTGCTCTCGATGAGCGAGATCAATCGGGTCTCGTCGATGCGCCCGATCACGGCGTGCTCGTCGGCAGCAAAGCGCGAAAATACCGGAATCAAGGTGAACCGGCGAGCATAGGTCTCCTGCCACGCGCTGAGCTCCTCAGCGAACATCACGGAGTCGGGATCGCGATTGCCGAAGATCAGCGTCACTTGTGAATCGGACTCCCCTTCCAAGACCGTCGAGAGCAGCGAAAGCACCGGAGTGATCCCAGACCCGGCGGCGATACCCACGTGATGCCGGACTGAGGCTGGCTGCGTGGGACACGTGAAATCGCCGAGCGGCGTCATCACCTGCACGGACTCACCGATTTTCGCGTGGTCGTTGAGCCAGTTCGACATCAAACCACCGGCGACGCGGGCGCTGGCCACGCGCACCTCTCCGGTCGAGGAGAACGCGCGCTTCGACATACACATGGAGTAGGACCGACGGACGTCCTCTCCCCCGATGTGAGCGCGAAGAGTGAGGTATTGGCCAGGCTCGAAGGCGTAGGCGCGCCGCAAATCCTTGGGCACCTCGAAGGTTATCGCCACGGCGTCCTCGGTCAGCCGCTCCACGTCTGCGATGCGCAGGTCGTGAAACCGAGGTCGCCGTCGCGCGGACGTGATGATGCTGGCCCCCATGTGTTCCCTTTCTCTTCAAGAAGCCTCAACCAAGCCGAGTATGCCGAAGAAAACGTCCGCCTGTCACCTGAATTCCCGTGATGATCGCTCGTCGCCCACCTCGGCTGCCCGACATACCCTGGGGCGTTCAGTTGTCGCCAGTGATCGGGAGCCGCTTTGCCTGACCAAAATGAACTGACCGTCGTCTCCCTACAGATTGCTCCCGAGCACCGATCCGCGTTGGTCGCCGTCGAGCACATCGAGGTCGAAGCCGGACGAGGAATCGTCGGTGACCGCTACTACGGTACGAAGCACCGTCACATTTCGGTACAGTCTGCGGACGCTCTGGCCGACGCTTCACGGGACCTGGGCCGGTCCCTCGACTCGGCCAGCACTCGTCGCACCGTCACCGTCTCTGGTGGAGCCATCCCGAGCGCCCCTGGGAGTCGGATGCGACTGGGGCCGGTGGAGGTCGAAGTGGTCCGGATCGCGGCCCCGTGTCGACTCATGGATCAGATCAACGGGGACGGCGCCCGCCGCGCGCTCCATGCGCGGGGAGGCTCTGTATGCCGAGTGCTCAACTCCGGCACCCTGCGGGTCGGAGATCCGGTGCAGCTCGACGCCTGAGCGAAGGCGCTTCACGAGTCCGCAGTGCTCGCGCCCATCGCCACAAGCAGTCTGACGGTGTCACCGTGGTCAGCCGTGGCCGCTACCTCCCACGCCGTCCGGCCACGGTCGTCTGGAGCATCAATCGCTGCCCCGGCCCGCAGAGCAAGGGCAACGCGGTCGGCATCACCGCTAGCCGCGGCGTCGAACAACTCCACGTCGGGGGCAACGACGGTAGGGGCCGAGACAGCCATCGTGAGCAGGGACTCAAGCTCGTGAAAGTTGCGTTCGCGAGCCATCTCAAGAGGGCTCAGCCCCTCACGATCCGACGGTCGGTCCAGTTCGACCCCGCCGGCCACGAGGACCCTTAGCGTGTCGACATAGTCGGGGACGTCCTCGCCAAACCAAACTGCCTCATGAACCGCCTGGTAGCCGATTCGATTCACGTGGTCCCGGTCGATCCCAGCCTGGATGAGCCGCCCTACGACATCGGCGTGACCCCGCTCGGCGGCCCTGATGAGGCCGGTGCCGTTCCAGCTGTCTTTGTCGTTGACGTCCGCACCGTTGTCCAGGGTGAGCCGCAGCAGTTCGAGGTAGCCCTCGCTCGTGGCGATGAGGTATGCCGATTGCTCCGTGCCATCCTTCGCGTTGACGTCGGCGCCTCGCCGCACCAAGCCGGTAGCGCGTGGGACGTCGTTCGCCCAGGCGGCGTCGCGTAGTTGCGCGTCTGCCGCGCTGTAGGCACTCACAGTTCCCGGATTCGAGTCATTACTGCTAGCGCAGCCCGCCATCGTTAAACCGAGAACCACCACGACAAACCCCTTCCGCCAACTCACTCCGCTCATGGTGCCAGTGGGCGCGTGACAATCTCGTAGGGGCCTGAGGCGACCTCTTCGTCGAACTTACTGTCGACGTACAAGGTGCGACCCCACAATCGCTTGGCGGTGGTCAGCACGCGGTCCGGGTCGGTGGCCTGTTGGCGGATGAGACGGGCCGAGCGCCCGGAGCGATCAAGGCGAAGCGTGGCGATCATCCGCTGGAAGTTGCGCACGACCGTCAACTTCGAGCCCTGACGGACCAGACCGTCGGCGCCGGTGAGGTCTGCCTCGCCGGTGGCCACTGGTGTGACCTCTCGGGTCCGGAGGTCGAATCGCCAGAGGTCCCCGGTCGTGCCTTGAGCAACGACAAGGGCGCGGCGGTCGCGGGTCACCACGATGCCGCCAAGATTGAACCCCTCGAGCGTCTCGATGGTGTCGGTGGCGTCGGCCCACAGATCGACATCCCAACCCTCGTCATCAGCCGCTACCCGGAAAATCTGGGGCGAGTTCGAATTGGTGAAGTATGCAGCGCCGTCCGGGCCAATGGCCACGTCGTTGAGGAACACCTGCGCTGCGGGGGCCTTCAAGGCTGCGAGCAGCTTTCCGTCGCGCGAGTACACCCACAGGTCCGGGCGATCGTTGTCGATCCCGTTCGGTCCGCCCGCAATGTAGACCCGTCCCTTGGCATCGACCGTTACACCCCGGGCAGTGAATCGCCCATCCTTACCGTCACCGGCCAACCACTCGTAGGTCTGCTCGTACAGGGCCCAGCCGCGGTGAATCTCGCCACCGGTGACCTCGCTGACGTAGAACAGGCCCGAGCGTCGATCGGCCTGGATGCCCTCGAACTTCGAGCCACCCTCGTCGCCGGTGAGCTGGTAGGTGTCCGGTCGCTTATATCGGTGAGCGCCCGTGGTGCCCGGTATCGTCGCCGACGATGGAATCGCTGATGACGAAGCAGTGGAACTGACGCTGACGGAAGATGGCAGACTAGCGGCCACGGGGGCAGCCCCGAGGGGAATCGTTGCCGCGGCCACAATCGCGATGAGAGTGCGTTTCATGGATGACTCCTGGTGTGGTTTCGAGGGTGATATGCCTGTTCTCATCCACGATCGAGGAAATCGAGGCTCATCACGTCGGCCGTTGGGCCACACTCCGATAGCCAATCGGATGATGCGAGAGACGTTGGCCCTCCGTACGATTCGACGATGGCGATCTCGCACCGCACGACCGCAGCCGTGAGATCTGCCCCCCCCTCGACGAGTCGGCGTGCACGGCATACTCGGCCCGGTCACCGCGCTTGATCGTTGGCTGCGTGGCGTACTCATGGCGCTGATCGTCGTGTGTGCAGCGAGGTACGTGATGAACCACCCGCTGGACGGCCTGGCGGTGTTCATCTTGGCTGGCGCCGCCACCCTTGCTGCGCTGTATGCTATCCGGCCACTGGTCGGAGGACGCTCGTGGGGACCGACCGCGTGGGTCACCCTCGTCATCACCCTCTGGGTGGGGCTCACCCTGGTAGCTCCTTCGTTTGCGTGGACTGCCGTCCCGCTGGCGTTCGCCGCGCTACAGGTGCTGCGGTTTCGCATCGCTGCCGGCGTCGTCGTGCTGATGACCGGGATTGTCAGCGTGGCGTGGAGCAGAATCACCGAGGGGATCGATCCCACCCTGGTCGTGGGGCCGGTCGGAATAGGCATCTTCACCGTGATCACCTACCGAGCACTCGAACGCGAGTCGCGCACGCGACAACGGCTTCTCGACGATTTAACGGAGGCCCAAGCTGACCTAGCGACGGCGCAACACCGCTCGGGCGCGCTGGCCGAGCGCACCCGCATCTCTCGTGAGATCCACGACTCCGTCGGGCAAGGGCTATCGAGCATCAACCTGCTCCTCAACGCCGCCGAGCAAGACTGGGGCCTGCGGCCCGTCCTGGCTCGACACCATGTGCAGACGGCTTCAGCCACGGCCCGTGACGGGCTGGAGGAGGTGCGCCGCATCGAGCGCGACCTTGCTCCCGACGAGCTCGAAGCTGACGAGAGCGGTATGGCGCTCCTCGCAGCCCTGGAACGGGTGGCCCGAGATGTTCATGGGGTTTCGGTGCAACTTCGGGTCCATGGGGACGCGGTGTCGGTCCCCGCATCCGTCGCAGACGCCATC
Organism: Actinomycetales bacterium; assembly: GCA_038330045.1. Taxonomy (GTDB): domain Bacteria; phylum Actinomycetota; class Actinomycetes; order Actinomycetales; family Dermatophilaceae; genus Ornithinicoccus. The sequence goes on from JBBQNO010000014.1 coordinate 10,243, forward strand.
ATCCGCTCGGCTCGAGGAGCGCTGGCCAACGTCGTCGAGCACGCCGGAGCTACCGGTGCCGTCATCAGCCTGACCTACCAAGGCGACGAGGTCATCGTTGATGTGCGCGACGATGGGCTGGGCTTCGACCCGCTCGATGCACCGGTCGCTGGCGCGCGCGGGCGGGGCCTACTCGGCATCCTAGATCGAGCCGAAGCCCTTGGCGGCGTGGCTGAGATTGAGAGTTCACCCGGCGAAGGAACGACGGTGTCCGTGCGCTTCCCTCTGGGCGGTGTACCGTGACCCGGCCTCAAGTCCCCGACGATTCGATCTCTCTCGATGCCGTTTCGATCGTGCTCGTGGATGACCACCCGGTGGTTCGGGCAGGTCTGCGGGCACTCATTGACGGACAACCGGGCCTGCGTGTCGTTGGCGAGGCCGGTGACTTATGGAGCGCTCGACACGTCGTCAGTGTTGAACAACCGTCGGTGGTCCTGATGGACCTCAACCTAGGTGCTGGACCGGGCGGGTCCGAGGTGACGAAACTGCTGCGCTCCCTCCCTGATCCGCCTGCGGTGCTGATTCTGACGACATACGACACCGAAAGTGACATCCTCCGAGCGCTTGACGCCGGAGCCAGCGGATACCTGCTCAAGGACGCCCCGCCTGAGGAGCTGTTCGCCGGTATACGCGCCACGGCTCGGGGTGAGACCGTGCTCGCGTCTTCGGTGGCCGCGACGTTGGTGCGCCGAGCCTCTGGGGCCGGCACGCATGCCGTCATCACCGAGCGGGAGGTCGATGTGCTCATCTTGCTTGCCAGCGGGCGGGGCAACAAGGAAATGGCGCTCGAGCTCCTCGTCTCACAGGCCACCGTGAAATCCCACCTATCGCATATCTACACCAAATTGGGTGTCGATACCCGAGCAGGCGCGGTGGCTGCCGCTATCGAACGGCGCATCATCCGACCCTAATGTCGGGCTGCGGAGGTGCTGGCGTGGTCGTCACCAGTGCGTCCAAGGCACGCTTACCTGCTCGCTCGGCGACCTGCGGGGAATCCACCTGTGCAGCGACCATGCAGCCGCCGTAGGCCAATGGCCACGGACTCGACGAGAGCGCGCTCGGGCTCAATTCCGCCGCAGGTGAGCTGCTCGGCGATAAGGGCAGCGAAGCGCTGCCGGTGTCGGGTGACCGCAGCCCGCACCGGGTGGTCGGTCAGCGGAAACTCTGCAGCAGCATTGATAAAGGGGCATCCGCGGAATGCTGCGGCGCCTGCCATCGCCCGTATATCGTCGAAAATCATCCCGAGCCGGACCCGCGCGTCCTTCGGAGCGTCGGCCAGACCCCCATACAAGCTGTCGTGCATCTGTTCGCTACGTCGTTCGAGGTAGACGACAACCAGGTCGTCCTTGCTCGCGAAGTGGTTGTACAGCAACGCCTTGGCCACACCAGCCTCACCCAGCACGCGATCAATGCCGACCGCGTAGAGGCCCTCTCGTCATCCTCACCAAGTTCGCCAACGACAACGCCGCGGTCTAGCGCGCTCTCGGACCCCGCGCACGCACTCAACGGAATGCTTGAAGGCCTTCGCGCCAACGTCCGCGGAGCCTGCGGCTACTGCGCCACCGCGCACAAGGTCGCCAAGCCGATCACCGACGCCGGCTTCACCATGCTCACCGACAACGGCGGGCACGCCAGCATCCGCAACCTCGTCGTCGAAGGTCGCACTACCTGACGTTCTGATCGTCCCGAGAGTTCTTGTGACGCTGGGGCGCTTTACGCTGTTCGCCCCAGCGCTTCTTTGTCCCCGCGGCGCATCAAGACCTGGGAGTTGGCGTAGGCCGCAACTGGTTTCGGCTGTGCCTCATTACTCCCTCGTTGCGGTCTGCACCCGCGCCAGCGCTTGCTCGGGAGTGAGACGGCGCAGTCCCGCGACTCCGTCGAAATCTCGATCCGCGGAGACGATCTCCGCAAAGCCCGCCTCGAGTGCGCCAGCAGCATGAACGGCGTCCCGGTCTCCGATGGGGCCAACCTCGGCCAAGTGGATTGAGCGAGACAGCGTCGACACCGTGAGATCGTGCAGGGCGAAGGCTTCTAGGAGGCGACGTGCCTGATCAACGGCGTCTTGACGCGGGCCCATGCGTAACCGATGGAACATCACTTCTTGGACCATCTCGACCGACGCGTGGAACTGAACGCCGACAGTTACGGTGGCCAACAGTTCACGACAACTGGCACGCCTCGGGTCCTGACCGCCAAGGGCCAAGGCGACAACGCTGGAATCGACAAAGAAGGTGGAACTCATCCCCACCGATCAACCAATTCTTGGTCCATTGCTCGCGTTTGGTCTTCCCAGGAAACAGTCGTTTGCGCTTCCTCGGCTGCTGTGTGCTCGAGCAGCCACACCATCGCCCCGGCTTGTCGGGGGGAATAGTCGACGTGCAGGTCGATAGCCTCCCGGATGACGGCATTCACACTGATACCGGTGAGGGCGGCCCGCTCGGCGACCCGGTCAAATCGCTCCTGATCAAGCAGCAATTGGACTCGTCTCTCTAGCGCCGACATTCATACACATTAGCATGTGCATACACATGTGTGGTCGTCTTCGCGCACCGTTGCAAGGCTCCGCAGCCCCCAGTGGCGCGCACGACCGCGTCGAACGTCTCACACTCGATGCGAGAGACTGCAGGGGTGAGCGAGCCACACAGTCATTCCCACGAACACCGACCCCTAGCCGACGCCAGCGTCCGCACGAGCCGCCCCAACGACGCCCCTGCCATCGGGATGGTTCAAGCAATGGTCTTTCGGACGGCATACGCAGGTGTCGTGCCCACCTCCGTGCTCGAAGAGTTCGACCCGGACCAGTTCGCCCTCTCCTGGCGCGACGCGATGGCCAACCCGCCCAGCCCCGTGCACCGGGTGCTGGTGGCCTGCGCCGGTGAACAAATCGTCGGCTTCGCTGCCGTCGGCCCCACCGCCGACACCGACGAGGCAGTGCCTGAGCGCAGCGGCGAGATTCTCGTACTGGCCGTGCACCCCGACGCGCACCGAGCCGGCCACGGCTCCCGACTGCTCAACGCGAGCGCCGACACACTGCGCGGTGGCCACCACGGCGGCATGGTGGCCTGGGTCCTGGAGAGCGACAAGGCAGCCCAGACCTTCTTCACCGTCAGCGGCCTAGAACCTGATGGCGCCTGGCGGGATCGGGTCGTCGGCCCCGATGGGGAGTTAGCCCGCGAAATTCGGCTGGTGGCGCACCTCGGCCCTCCCGAATAACCGAATGTGACCACCTCACGCATCATCGGCGTTGACGTGGCACGCGCGCTGGCCCTACTCGGCATGGTGGTGGCGCACATGCGCGACGCGGTCACTGCAGCAGACGGGGGTATTGATCCTTGGCACCAGGTAGTGGCGGGGCGGTCCTCCGCTCTTTTTGCGGTGCTGGCCGGCCTGTCCATCGTGCTCGCGACTTCCTCGGCGACCACGGAGGGCCGACCGAGTCTGAATCCGAGCGCCCGAGCCGCTCTGGCCTGCCGGGCGGTGGTGATTGCCACGATCGGAGTGCTGCTGGGGGCCGTGGCCGAGGGGATCGCGGTCATCTTGACCTACTACGGCGTGCTGTTCCTCTGTGCCCTTCCAGTGTTCCGGTGGCGGGCGCGGTCACTGGCGCTCTTGGCACTGGGGTGGGGTGTGACGGCGCCCGTCGTGAGCCTGGCGGTGCGCCCTTTTCTGCCCCAGCCAAGCCTCGACGTACCTGCCCCCTCATCTTTGGCTGACCCGCTTGCGCTGACGAGTGAGCTGTTCTTCACCGGCTACTACCCCGTCCTGACGTGGGCGACCTACCTCTTCGTGGGTATGGCGATCGGCCGGCTCGATCTGCGCTCGCGCGGGATATCACTGTGGTTGGCTCTCGGCGGGGGGGTGCTCGCAGTGACGTCGTTCGGCATCTCGGCGATGGTGTTCAGTACGGTCAGTGTTCAGCAGTCGTTGATCGACACCTACGACCGGGGAGATGTTAGCGACTGGTCAGAACTCAGCGACACGTTGACCACGGGACTCTTCGGCACCACACCGACCGGCTCATTCTGGTGGCTCGCGGTGTGGTCGCCGCACACCGGCAGCATGGTCGATCTCGCCCATACTGCCGGCTGTGCTCTCGTGATCATCGCATTGGCTGTCGCGACGACGTCATTCCTTCCTGATGACGGACGCCGAGTGGTGAGCGTGATCTTCGGGGCCGGCTCGATGACCTTGACGCTGTATGCCGTCCACGTCCTTGCCCTCGCACTCCCCGGTAGTTGGGATTGGGCACAGGAGATCTGGGTGCACGTAGTGGTGCTTGGCGGGGGCGGTGCCATTTTTGCGGCCTACCGAATGCGCGGACCTCTCGAATGGCTGGTGACCTATGCCTCAACCGCCGTGGCGGATGCCGAGAACGTGACACGCCCGGGGCGTCTTTTTCGGCAATAGTGACGTTTTCATGTACATTAAGTGAACAAAAGGTTAACGAAAGGTGGACGCCATGGATCGCGTACGTTCAATGCCCCACTCGCGCCGACCTTCGGTTATCTCCTGGGTCCCAGTGATGGACTCGCGCGGCCACATCCGCATGGAAATGCGTTGGCACGTCGGCGAAACCAGAGCTAAGCGCGCACCCACGCTGGCGGGAAAGACTGCTGCATAACCGGGAACCAACTCCTCGAACGAGTAAGGGCGGGCCCGTTGCCGGGCCCGCCCTTACTCGTTCTGCGGCACTGCTGTTCTAGAGCATCGCTAGCTAAGCCCCACAGCGTTCAGTTGTCGCCTTCACTGGAGTCAGCGACGCCACCGTTGGAGTCGCCACCGTTGGAGTCACCATTCGACCCACCGCGGTTACGTCCACCGCGGCGACGGCGGTTGCGGCGCGGGCGATCGGAGTTACCTTCACCCGAGTCGTTTCCGTCAGCATCGTTACTTCCGTCAACGTCACTGCCGTCAGTCTCACTACCGGCGTCGCTGCTGTCGGCATCGCCAGCGCTGTCGTCAACCACGGTGGCGTCGGGCACAGAAGCGACCTCGGCCTGCGTCGTTGTGGTGGCGGCTGCTTCCGGAGCCGAAGCGGCCGGTGCCTCTGCTGCTTCGTCGGCCACCACTGCACCGAGCGAAAGCTTGCCGCGCGGGTCGACCTCCTTGAGCTCGACCTGCACCTTCTGACCCACGGAGAGCACGTCTTCGACAGCGTCAATGCGCTTGCCGCCGACGAGCTTGCGGATCTCGGAGATGTGCAGCAGACCGTCCTTGCCGGGCGTCAACGAGATGAACGCGCCGAACGTCGTGGTCTTGACCACGGTACCCAAAAAGCGTTCGCCGACCTCGGGCATTGTCGGGTTGGCGATCGCGTTGATCTGCGCGCGAGCCGCTTCTGCCGAAGGACCGTCGGTTGCACCGATGTAAACCGTGCCGTCGTCTTCGATGGCAATGTCGGCGCCGGTGTCTTCCTGGATCTGCTTGATCATCTTGCCCTTCGGCCCGATGACCTCACCGATCTTGTCGACGGGGACCTTGACGGTGATGACGCGAGGAGCGTAGGGGCTCATCTCGTCGGGGGCATCGATGGCCTCGAGCATGACGTCCAGGATGTGCATCCGGGCGTCGCGAGCCTGCGTCAGCGCGCCGGCCAGGACCGAGGCGGGGATGCCGTCGAGCTTGGTGTCGAGCTGAATGGCCGTGACGAATTCCCTCGTTCCGGCGACCTTGAAGTCCATGTCACCGAAGGCATCTTCGGCGCCGAGGATGTCGGTCAACGCGGCATACTGCGTCTGCCCATCGACCTCAGCGGAAACCAGACCCATGGCGATTCCGGCGACCGGGGCGCGCAGCGGCACCCCAGCGTTCCAGAGCGACATGGTGGACGCACAGACCGAGCCCATCGAGGTCGACCCGTTGGAGCTCAGCGCCTCAGAGACCTGACGGATGGCGTAGGGGAAGTCTTCACGCGACGGCAGCACGGGCATCAAAGCGCGCTCAGCGAGCGCACCGTGACCGATCTCGCGGCGCTTCGGCGAGCCGACGCGGCCGGTCTCACCGGTGCTGTAGGGCGGGAAGTTGTAATTGTGCATGTAGCGCTTGCGCGTCACCGGGGACAGCGTGTCGAGCATCTGCTCCATACGCAGCATGTTCAGCGTGGTGACACCCATGATCTGGGTCTCGCCGCGCTCGAAGATCGCCGAGCCGTGAGCACGTGGGATGACCTCGACCTCGGCGGACAGGGCGCGGATGTCGGCCAACCCGCGGCCGTCGATGCGCACGCTGTCACGCAGGATGCGCTGACGGATCAGTTTCTTCTGCGTGGCGCGGTATGCCGAGGACAGTTCCTTGTCGCGACCGGCGAAGGTGCCAGGCGCATCGTCGGTTCCGGACAAGGATGCCTTCATGGCTTCCTTGATCTCGTCGATCTTGGTCTCGCGCTCGGCCTTGCCGGCGATCTGCAGTGCGGAGGTGAGCGCTTCGCTGACCTCAGCTTCAACAGCAGCCAGAGCGTCGTCCTGGAACTCCAGGAAGCGCGGGAAGTCCTGCACGTCCTTGGCTGCAGCAGCGGCCAACTCAGACTGGGCCGTGCACAACTGGCCGATAAACCTCTTGGACGCTTCGATGCCCTGAGCCACGACCTCTTCGGTCGGTGCCTGCTTGCCCATCGTGTTGACGAGGTCCCAGGTGGCTTCGGTGGCTTCGGCCTCGACCATCATGATCGCGACGTCATCATTACCGTCGGCGTCCTGCCCCACAACGCGGCCGGCGACGACCATGTCGAAGGTGGAGCGCGCGGCGTCACTGAAGTTCGGGAAGGCGACCCACTGGCCGTCGATGAGCGACACGCGGGTCGCACCGATCGGGCCGCTGAACGGCAGACCGGAGATCTGGGTCGACGCGGACGCTGCGTTGATGGCCACGACGTCGTACTGGTGGTCCGGGTTCAAGGACAGCACCGAGATAACGACCTGGACCTCATTGCGCAGACCAGAGACGAAACTCGGGCGCAGCGGGCGGTCGATCAAGCGGCACGTCAGGATCGCTTCGGTCGACGGGCGACCTTCGCGGCGGAAGAAGCTGCCGGGGATCTTGCCCACGGCATACATGCGCTCTTCGACGTCAACCGTTAGCGGGAAGAAATCAAAGTGATCTTTAGGGTGCTTGCCGGCCGTCGTGGTCGACAGGAGCATGGTGTCGTCGTCGAGGTACGCCGTGACGGAGCCAGCAGCCTGAGCGGCGAGGCGTCCGGTCTCGAAGCGGACCGTGCGGGTGCCGAAGGTGCCATTGTCGATGACGGCTTCGGCTGATGTGATTTCTGGACCCTCCATGGGTCCTCCTTATCTGTGGTGCTCAGCGCGGGGCATCGTCGTTGTGCCCGGCTGTTCGAAACTGTCGGCTCGTCGCGGTGCGATGTGGCCGACATACGCATAAGAGCGACCCCCAAAGGTGGGAGTCGCTCCGAGGCGAAACGTAGCGGCGTAGGCCGAGGCGTTTGATCAGCGACCGGTAACGCTCGATGTCGGTGTCTGCGAGGTAACGCAGCAGACGCTTGCGCTTACCGACGAGCAGCAGCAGACCACGACGGCTGTGGTGGTCGTGCTTGTGCTCACGGGAGTGCTCCGTCAGATCACGGATGCGCTGGGTCAGCATGGCGACCTGCACTTCCGGAGAGCCGGTGTCGCCCTCGCTCGTGCCGTATTCCTCCATGATGGTCTTCTTCACAGAAATATCTAGGGGCATGTGCTCTCCTTGTGATCTCGTTGCGCGGCGCGCCTGGGCAGATCCACCAGGGCACTCTCAATCCGCGGCCGTTCGAACGGCATCGCCTAATCTATCAGCGCCGCTCCCCTAGCCCATAATCCTCTTCACCGCACATCGTGGGCGTGGGAGGCTGTAATCCATGACCTTAGAGACGTTCAACGAAGACTGGACCACCGCGTTGTGCGTCGCGGCCCACCCCGACGACCTTGAATACGGCCTAGCGGCGGCTGTCGCGCGGTGGACCAAGCAAGGAAAAACCGTCACCTACCTTCTGGCAACGAGCGGGGAGGCGGGGATTGACGGCATACCCCCGGTTGAGGCTGGACCGTTGCGTGAGCAGGAAGAGCGCAACGGGGCCGCGCACGTCGGGGTCGAGGTTGTCGACTTTATGGGTATGCAGGATGGTGCCGTGGAGTACGGGTTGACGTTGCGGCGCGGCATCGCCGCAGCGATCCGGCGCACCCGGCCCGATGTGGTCTTTGCGCTGACCCACCGCGAGACGTTCGGCGGTGGAGGGCTGAACCAGGCAGATCACCGCGCGGTCGGTTTGGCCACGATGGACGCGTGCGCGGACGCGGGTAACCGGTGGCTCTTCACCGACCTGATGGATGCCGGACTGGACCCGTGGCCGGGAGTCAAGGTGCTCTGCTTCGCTAACTCCGAGCGGGCAACGCACAGTGTCGATGTCAGCGACACCTTCGAGGATGGGGTGGCTTCGTTGGAGGCGCACCGTGAATACCTCGAGGCCCTCGGCTCCGACTACCCCTCAGCCCGCAACCTGCTACAGACGATCCTCGGGTCCAGCGACCAAGAAGGAGTGGGCAACTACACGCTAACCATGGAGGTCTTCAACCGTTGACGCTCCGGCGGGGGGAAACGCTAGCGTGATGACCCTTTTCCATGTTTGAGCGCTCCCATTTCGGCCCCTACCTCGCAGGCCCGACAGTTCACAGGTGTCAGCGCTCGCAGTGGTAACGAGCTTGCAAGATCAGCACGTTTGAGACTTCGACTCGATAGACAATGCGATGTTCCTCACTGATCCGTCGCGACCATGCCTGGACCCCGTATCTGAGCCGCTCGGGCTTCCTAATGCCCTCGAAGGGGGCACGGCAAATGGCATCAATGAGGCGGTTGATGCGCTTCAGGTTTGAGCAGTCCTGGCTCTGCCAGTATCGATAGTCATCCCACGCTTGTGGGGCGAAGACGATGTTCATCACTCCCGATCAAATTCACGCATTTCGCCGTGGCCGGCTCGAAGGCTTGCGTCGGCCGCTAGTAGTCGACGAGCGTTCTTGGGCGAGCGAAAGAGGTAGGCCGTTTCTTGCAGCCCCTCGTACTCGGAGACCGAGAGCAACACTGCATTACCGCGCTTTGAGGTGATCTCCACGACGGTGTGGTCATCGTTGACTTGTTCGATCAAAGGGAACAGGGTCTTGCGCGCTTCGCTGGCGGTGATTGCCATGAGGTCTTCTCAACATCTCTAATCGTACAAGTTGCGGTCTTTCTTAAGGGATCGTCGTCAGAACACGCGCGCACCAGCGTTGATAGGCCAACCAGATGGGCGCAGATGCGGGCCTCTTTCACGTGCGGCGCTGGCAGTTGGCGCACCAGAACAGGTTGCGCCCAGCGACCACTGCCGTTTTGATGGTGGAGCCGCAGCGCAGACACGGCTCACCCGTGCGCTTGTAGGCGTAGTACGTGCGGCGCCCCGGCTTCACTGGCAGCCCGTTGATCAACTGGTTGGTGACCTTGGCCACCTGATCTTCGTGGGTGATGATCCGACCACTCTCTACCCCGATAGGCATGAGCACCACCAGGTCGTCCCACATCGCCTGCCAGGTATGCCGTTTGATCCGGTTGCCTGCAAAGAGCGGGCCCACGCGGTGACGGAAGAGCACTTCACTGCGGTAGACGTTCCCGACTCCGGCCAGCACCTTTTGGTCCATCAGCAATTCGGCGATGCTGCGCTTGGAGCGGTGGATCATCGTCCACGCCCGATCAGGGTCGGCATCAACGGCCCGAAGCGGGTCTGGCCCCTGACGAGCCACCACGGCCGCAACCTCGTCGGGGGTCCGCACCGCACAGATGATCGGCCCTCGCAGGTCGGCCACCTGGTCCAGCGTTTCCATCCGGAGTCGCACTTGGCCACGCACCGGCGGCACGGCATACCCCTCGGGGATTGCGGTCACCGAGAACTTGCCGATTAAGCCAAGGTGCACGTGCAGCCGCAGGTCGGCGTCGAAGTCGACGAACAGATGCTTGCCCCAGGCATCCGCCCGCGCCACGGAATGGCCATCGAGCAGCGCGGCGCCGTCGGCAAAACGCAACTGAGGGCTACTGACCATCGGAGTGGTGCCGACGAAGGCTTTTCCGAGGTCGCGCGCAAGCGCATGAATGGTGTGACCTTCAGGCATGCGTATATCCTCCCTTCCGCCCCCGCGCCCCCGACCGGCTGGGCAAGGTTAGGCACCCAAAGCAGCCGAAATCGCAGCCAGGAACGCGCATAAACTTGCCCAGGCGCAGCGAAAGGGAGGGGTTAGCCGGTGTTGCGGAGCCCCGCCGAGACGCCGTTGACGGTGATCAGCAGCGCGCGCTGCAGTTCCCGCTCATCCGCGACCTCACCGCCGGCCCGCAACCGGCGCAGCAACTCGACCTGCAGGTAGGAAATCGGGTCGAGGTATTGGTCGCGCACCGCCAGCGAGCGCTGAAGCGTGGGCTGGTCATCCAACACATCCTCAAGACCCGTCAGACGCTGCAACTCACTCAACGTGAGCTCAAACTCGGCCCGGATCACGTCGAAGATGTGTCGCAACTCCTGCGGCACCAAGGTATTGACGTAGTGCGCGGCAATGTCGAGGTCCGTCTTGGTGACCGTCATCTCAACGTTGGAGATCAGCGCCCCGAAGAATTGCCATTCGGCCAGCATCGCCTCTAGAGCGTCACCGTGCCCGGCTTCGCGCGCCGCCTTCAGACCGGAGCCCATGCCGAACCAGCCCGGCACGATCTGCCTCGTCTGGGTCCAGCCGAAGACCCACGGGATAGCCCGCAGACCGTCCAGCCCTTGGCCGGTGTCGGGGCGCTTGCTGGGTCGCGACCCGATGTTGAGCCCGCCGAGTTGATCCACTGGGGTGGCCGCGACAAAGTATGCGGGCAAGTCGGGGTCGTCGATCAGGCCGCGGTAGGCCGCATACGCCGCATCGCTGGCGACGTCCATCACGTCATCCCACTGGGCGATCTGCTTAGCCGGGTTGCGGGGCTCGGTGTGCAGGGTGCTCGCCCGAAGGACAGCAGCCAGCGACAGCTCGAGGTTTTCGTGCGCCAAGGCCTGCAGGGAGTATTTGTCAGAAATGACCTCACCTTGCTCGGTGAACTTGATCTCGCCCTCCAGCACGCCATAGGGCTGAGCCAAGATCGCTTCGTACGTCGGGCCACCGCCACGACCGACCGATCCGCCGCGGCCGTGGAACAACCGCAGCTTCACGCCGTGCTTGGCAGCGACGTCGCGCAGGGCTCGCTGAGCCTGGTGAATCCCCCACTGACTGGTCATCACCCCGGCCTGCTTGTTGGAGTCCGAATAGCCCAACATCACTTCTTGGGTGTCCCCGCGCAGGCGCACGACCTTGCGGTATGCCGTGTCGCTGAGCAACGTGTCCACCAGCGAGGCCGCGGCGCGAAGCTCGTCGATGGTCTCCAGCAACGGAGCAAAGCCGATGTGAGCGAAGGCTCCGGTGCCGTCAGCCCGGCCGTGGATGTCGACGAGGCCGGCCTCGCGGGCCAGCACCGCCGCCGCCATCACATCGTCGGCGCCTTGCGTCATCGAGATGATGTAGGTCTCGATGACGTCGGGGCCGTAGGTCGCCAGCGCGTGGCGGATTTCATCGAAAACCGCCAGCGTCTTGGGGCGCTCCGAGGCGGGGCTGAGCAGGGGCCGCTGTGACGCCAGCTCGTGGGTCAAGACGCGCATCCGCTCGTCTCGCTTGAGCTCGGCATAGGGCGCCTTGAGGTGTCCGAGGCCATCGAGTACGCCGGCCAGGAATTCGTGGTGCTTCTCAGCGTGCTCGCGCACGTCGAGGGTGGCCAGGTGCAGCCCGGTGCCGGCGAGGGTCTGGATCGCCTGTGCCATCCGGCCGTCGGCAATGAGCCCACCACCGTTGTTGCGCAAAGAGTCGGACACCACCGACAGGTCAGCGACCAACTCGGCGGCGCTGGCGTAGTCGCGGCCGGGCTCGTGCGCCGAGTCCGCCTTCACCCGGCGCCGGGTGTTGATCAATTTCGCCTTAACGCAGGTCAGCTTCAGCCGGTAGGGCTCGGCGGCGTTCAACTCTTTGACGCGCGGGTCGAGGCCGGGCAGATTCTCCAGGTCTTCATCCAACGAGGCTTGCATCACCGAGTCCACATCAACGATCACTGTGGAGCTGGAGATCTGCGAGGTCAGCACGTCTAAGAGCCCAAGGGCCACCCGGATCGCGTGCTCGTGGTGCAGAGCCAAAATGCTGCGGGTCATCTCGGGCGTCACGAACGGGTTGCCGTCGCGGTCGCCGCCAATCCACGAGCCGAACCGGATGGGGGTGTGCGAGGGGTCCATCACGATGTCGTGCTGAGCGAGCAGGTCGGCAAACTCCCCCAGCAGTTCGGGCATCGTGCGTCGCAGCACCTCGTTGAGGTAGTACATCGCGTTGCGTGCTTCGTCCATCGGCGTGGGCCGGTTAGTCCGCAGCTCGTCGGTCTGCCAGATGAGGTCGATCAACTCGGCCAACGTGCGGTCTTGACGACGCCGGGCGATCGAGTCGGTGGCGGTGGTGCGGGCCAACTCGTCACACAGGTGGCGGATCTTGGTCAGCACGGAGCGGCGGCTGGCCTCGGTGGGGTGGGCGGTGAAGACAGGGCGCACGTCGAGTTCGCCGACGGCTTGTGCGAGGCGCTCTGGGCCAAGGGCGTCGACCACATCGCTGACGGTGGCGGCCAACCAGCCGTCGGACTCGGGACGTTCCTTCAGACCGCGCACGCGGTGCACCTGCTCGGCCGCATTGGCTAGGTGGAAGTATGCCGCGAAAGCCCGGACGAGATCGGTGGCCTGGTCCAGCGGCAGGTCGGCGAGGATCTCCTTGACTGACTCAGCTGCGTCCGCGTCACCGGCCTTGCTCGACTTCGTCTGTACCCGCACGTGTTCGACCTGGTCCAGCAAGGCTTGGCCGTGGTGGCGCACCAGGGACTGGCCGAGCAACGTGGACACGCGGCGCACATCGGCGCGCAACTCTGGGCTAATCGGGTCTTGGGTCACGGACAGACCCTATCCAGCGATCTGTTTCACCGATGTTGCGGCCCACATGAATTTTGTGCGTCGGCCTACCGTTGGGCGAGCAGGTCCCAGATCTGTCTGGCGGCGGGCGCGGCCACCTCGCCGCCGATTCCCCCCTCATCCACCACCACCACGACCGCATACTCAGGAGCGGTGGTAGGTCCGTATGACGCATACCAGGCCGTGGATCGCGCGCCAAGCGCTTCGGCCGAGCCAGTTTTGCCCGCGACGGGATAGGCCTGTAGATCGAATCCCGCAAAGGCCGAGGCACCCGTCCCGTTGGTATTGACGCCGGCTAACCCGTCGCGCACGATCTGCAACGTCTGCGCAGGCAGCGACACCTCACCGCGCTGCTGCGGCGCGAAGGTCGAGACCACGGTCCCGTCCTGACGCCGCGTGTCGGCGGCGACCTGGGGGGTCCACAGTGTGCCGCCGTTGGCGATGGCCGCATATGCGCTGGCTAACTGCACCGGCGTGACGGCCACCCCTCCTTGCCCGATCGCCAGGTTCACTGCATCACCGGGTCGGTACTGGTCCCCTTGGGCACAGTTCTCGTTCGCGGACTGCTCCAAAAACTCACGCCGCTGCTCGTCTTCCACCTCTGGATAGCCGCGCTCGGCCTGGTCGCATACGTCGTCTTGGGTGGCCTCCCAGGCGGCGGCCTTGGCCTCGCGTCCAGTGACGGCGCCGCTGACCTCGCCGGGCAGGTCGATCCCAGTCAGGGCGCCGAACCCGAAGTCTTGGGCCAACAGCACATAGGGGTCCTGCAGGTCCTGGGTCGTGTCGACTCCCCCGAGGTCTTGCCAGTTTTGGTAGGCCCACCGGTAGAACACGGTGTCGCAGGAGACCTCCATGATCCGTTGCAGATTCAGCTCGCCGTAGGCACGGGACTCGAAGTTGGTGAAGGTCTGCCCAGCGATATCGAGGGAGCCGGGGCAGGGGTAGTTCCCCTGCGGGTCGATCCCGGTCGCCAACGCCGCAGGCAGGGAAAACGCCTTAAAGGTCGAGGCCGGTGGGTAGGTATCGGCCAGCGCCCGATCGACTAGCGGCTGGCCACCGTCTGGGGCGATGAGGTTGGCATAGTCTGCTGCGGCGATGCCTGAGGTCCAGACGTTGGGGTCGTATGTCGGCCAGCTGGCTTCGGCGATGACCGCGCCAGTGTTGACCTCCAGCACGACCGCGGCCGCGCCGTTGGGCGGGCGCCCGGCCTCTCGCGCGGCTTCGACCGCGTCGGAGAGCGCCGTCTCGACGCGCTCCTGCACATCCGCATCTATGTGGGTACGAAGGTCCAGGCCGGGCACGGGATTCTCGTGGCTGACTTGCCCGGTCACGACCCCTCGCGGGTCGACGGCGACGACGGTGCGCCCCGGGGTTCCGCGCAGCGAGCCGTCGTAGACGGCTTCGAGCCCGGTGCGACCCACCAGATCGACGGGGGCGAGCACGCCCCGTTCGTCCCCTTCGGCGACGTTCGCAGAGGCAGCAACCTCTTCGGCGCTGGGCACGCCCAGATACCCCAACACGTGGGCGGCATTGACCTCATCTGCAGGGTAGGCACGCAACGGAACAGAGTCGACGGCCACCCCGGGAAAGTCTTCGGGGCGTTCGAGGAGTCGAAGCGCGGTGACCGGATCGACGTCGCGCGCGATCGGAATCGGTTGGTAGGGCGACCCGCTGAAGCAGAGGGGGACACGCGGTGCATCCTCGCTACCGCATACCCGAGTCCGGCCCCAAAGGTCCGCAGGAGGCAGGCCCAACTGGCCAGCCACGTCAGCAAGCAACTCGCGACCCTCATCGTCGGCTTCCACGAGGGCGCTGGGCTCAATGGTCACCACCGCGCTCGGCTTGTTAGCCGCCAGCGGGGTGCCGTCGGCAGCCAAGATCCGACCCCGTAGCGAGGGCTCGAGCACCACGCGGCTATTGATCGCGGCGGCGTCTTCGCCGAAGTCCGCACCGTCCAAGACTTGCCACTGCACGAGGCGCCCGATGAGGATCCCGCCAAGGGTGAGGACGACCAAGAGCAGAGCCCACGTCGGACCCACCGACTGTCCCCGGCGGCCAGCGTTCGTCGTCATTGACCTAACCCCATCGCCGCAGCGCCAGCGCCCGGTCGAGGGCAACCAACGGCCCGATCAGCACCACGGCTGCCACCATCGTGAGCGCCCACGTCCACAGCGCTTGCGGAACCGCAAAGTACCCGAATCCAGCTGCGGCGATGGTCCCCCGCCCCGCCAGCAACAGCACCGACGCGAGCGCCACTGCGGCCAACGGGAGCACAGGCAGGGTGGTCGGCGAGGTCACCACATACCGCCGAGCCAGGCCCAGCGACGCGCCCACCCCGAGGTAGGCCACGGCGGTGGCACCCAAGAGCGTGGAGCCTGGAGGGATCAGATCGATCAGCCAACCCCCGCCGAGTCCCATCGCAGCCCCCGCCCACGGGCCGCGCATCAAAGCGGTCGCGGCCACCACGATCAGCACCAGATCAGGGGACGACGGCAGCAGTGCGGGCAGCAGCGGCATAGCCATAGCGGCGACCAGGAGAAGGAACGCACGCACAGCGATATCTGGGGCACCCCTCACGGTCCGCTCCGCTCGATCAGGACGACGACAGCGTCCAAGGTGTCGTTGTCGACGGCAGGCTCGATGATCGCGGTGCGGCCTAGCTGACCGGAGTCTTCGTCCACCTGGGTCACCGTACCCACGGCGATGTCGGCCACGAAGGGCGACCCGTCGGGGCTGCCGAGGGTGCGCACGTCGTCGCCCACCGTGATGGGAGCGTCGCCGATGCCGGTCAAGGTCAAGGAGCCCGCGGGTCTTGGCCCCAACTCGGGCGGGGCCTGCGCCGAGACAGAACCCAACACCCCGTCGGCCCCGAACCGGACCCCGACGACCGCACCAGGATCGCTCAGCAACAGCACGTCCGCGCTCGACTCGTTCACCCGCAACACGCGGCCGACCAAGCCCGAGGTGTTCAGCACACTGCGATCCGGCACGACGCCATCGCGCGAGCCCACGTTGATCGTGACGACCTGCTCTCCGGCTGGCGCGGTGGGAGGTGACACAGCGATGACGCGCGCGCTGAGTCCTTGCGCTGGGCGGGCGCTATCGGGAAGTTCAATCTGATCGCTGCCGGATTGTGCCTCAACGTGCGATCGGAGCAGTTTGAGCTCGACTGCCAGGGCATCTCGCTGCGCGCGCGTTGCGTCCAGGTCGTCCTGATTCCACCCCCGGATGGCCTGCTGCGCGGGAGCGAACACCGCTGCCGCGGTCTCACGAACCGGCTCGGTCCACGCGGGTCGAGCGAGGTCGACAAATAGCACCACGAGCGTGAAGGCCAGCAGACCCGCGATGACACGTTTCACGCGTCGAGGACCTCGCGCGGGCGTCACCATGGCGGGGCGGTGACCAACACCCGGCGCAGCGCGGCAAAATCTTCCACGCACGCTCCGGCCCCACGGATCACGGCATGACGGGGCTCGGCGGCGACGCGCACCTCGACGCCGAGCTCTCGCTGAAGTCTCCGGTCGAGCCCCAGCACTTGCGCACTCCCGCCGGTCAACACCGCACCGCCATCGAGCAGGTCACCGGACAGCTCTGGAGGACAAAGATCTAAGACGCCGAGCACCCCATCGATGAGCGACTGGACGACCGGCTCGATCATGTCGCCCACCTCCACCGACGACAGCGACACGGTGCGCGGCAGCCCGGTGCTGAGGTCGCGCCCCCGCACGCGGGTCGACAGCGTCACGTCGAGCGGCGTTGCGGCCCCCACCGCGAGTTTGATGGTCTCGGCGCTTCGCTCCCCCAACAACAGGTCGTGGGCAGTGCGCACGCCTTCCACAATGGCCTCGTCGATCGCGCTTCCCCCCACCCGCAGGCTGCGGGCATTGACGATCCCACCCAGGCTGATGATGGCAATGTCGGTCGTGCCACCGCCGATGTCGATCACCATCGAGGCCGAAGCGTCGTGCACCGGAAGGTCGGCGCCAATAGCAGCGGCCATCGCCTCCTCGAGCACAAACACCTGCCGAGCGCCGCAGTGAATGGCGGCGTCCTCCAGCGTTTTGCGCTCGACGGCTGTCACCCCGCTCGGGACGCAGACCACCATGCGCGGGCGCAGCAAACGCGAGGAACTCACCCGGTCGACGAATCCGCGAAGCATCGCTTCGGTGATGTGAGAGTCGGTGATGACCCCGTCGCGCAGCGGTGATGTGGTGCGCACATTGCCGGGCGTCCGACCCACCATGTCGTATGCCGGCTGCCCGGCGGCCACCAGTCGTCCAGATTGCGCGTCTATCGCCACGACGGTCGGCTCATCGAGCACAACTCCCCGGCCACGTTGGTGCACCAGCGTGGTTGCGGTGCCCAAATCGATGGCGAGATCGCGGCCAAACAGCGACACCCCGGACCCGATCCTCACCCGCCGATCCTATGCAACGCCATACGCCGTCAGTGACCGCTCGTTCCGGCCGCTACACCGTCCGCCCCCGCACCAATGACCGATGTGCGCGCCGTTTGCGCGTTCGCGACACACATTGGCGCGCGTATCGGTCACTAGAGAGGGCGAAGGTCCCCGGCAACAGGCACGGTCGAGCGATTCGGTGTCGTAGCGGCGCACGTCAGCTGGTGCGGCTCGCGCGTGTGGTCGGCGACTGGCACCTCGACAAAGCCGGCGTCGCTGCGCAAGCGCACCAGGTGCCCGCCGTTTTCACTGGTGGTGCCCTCCACGACGAACGCGCCCCAGCGCGCCTCGGGGTGGTGGCGATGGGCCGCAACCAGCGCTGCCTGCTCTGCCGGCAGATACCCCGTGCGACCGCGCAGGTATGCCGTGTCGGGGCTCGCCCGACAGTGTTCGGCGATGACGGTCACGGCTACGTCGGGGTCGAGCCCTCCGTAACAGGCACCGTCGGGGAGCACGAGGGCGTTCGCGGCGAATCGGTCGCCGCCGGTGTGCGAGCACTCCCAGGTTTCGTTCGGCCAGCGTTGGTCCAAGGCGGCCGCGACCGGTCGCCCGCGGGTGGCGCAACATACGTCGTGCCTGCCATGGGTGCAGACCAAGAGCAACTCTGGGGAGTTCGGTGGGCTCACCTCATGAGCCGGTCTCCCGGATGCCTTCGCCACCTTTGCGGCTGCTGTCTGCGCGGCCAACAACTCGCCGGCAGCGATGAGTTCTTCGCCGACCTGCCATGTGCCCCAGGTCAGCACAGGGCCAGCGGCGGTCGTCGGGTCATCAATGACGCACCATTTGCGGTGCGGGCCCGAGGGCCGTCGACCGACCTTGCGAATGAGCATGACACGGGCCTGGGACGTCGAGACGAGGCCCGACAGGAGAGTTCGAACCTCAGCGCGCAGTCCGAGCGAGTCGATGGCCGTAGGCAGCCAACGCCCCTCAAGCTCAATCAGCAACCACCGCTTGGCTGGCGGAGCGGTGCCAACGAGGGGATCGCCCCGCTCCCGGGCACCATCGGAGCATCGGAAAGGCCGCGAGGGTGCCTCCCTATCGCTCGCCATCGCGGCCTGCGCCCCAGAGGTCGGTGTCGGAGAGGTCGGTGACGTCATACGCCCCGGGGCTCGCGTCCGGCCCCGTGAATTGCGATGCCGCGGGTGATCAACAGTTTTGCTGCGTCCAAGGCGGCCTCTGCGTCGGGGTCCAGGTGCCCAACCTGCATCCACTCGCCGGTGCGCAGCACATCGAAAGCAGGCTTCATCGCCGCCGGGAGGCGGAATCGTCCCGCCCGAGAGCGCACCAGCACGTCGTCGGAACCCCCAATCGCCAGGCACTGAATCATCAAGTGAGCACGCAGCCGGATCGTCGACGTGGCGTCACATGTCGCCAAGGCGGCGACGGAGGCAAGAGGCGAGACGCTCTCGGGACGTTGCGCTGCCCTGGCCTTGCCTGTCATCGTGCGCGCGATGTCCTCGGGCGATGCTGCCCTCAGAGCTGCGATAAGCACCTCGCGGGCTACTTCGATGTCGTACCTGAGGGCATCCCCGTTCGAGACGTCGACCCCCAGCGGCAGGGACGTGCGGATGTCGGTTGAGTCGCTGAGACCTGTCTTGGCTGCAGCGAGCAGCGCTTCGGCCAGGTGGTGTCGCGTCCACCCGTGCACGCCTACGGTGAGGTGGATGCTGACCCCACCGAGGGCCTTGGCGCTGTGTATGTAGCCGCGCGGCAGGTACAGGGTGTCCCCAGGGCTGAGGGTGGCCTCGATCGTCGCGGGCTGGGCTGCGGCTGCGGCGACCTGTTCGCTGCGGTCGGCCCACGGTTGATCGCGCAGTGGTGCGTCGAGCACCGGATCGTGGATAGACCACCGCTTCTGCCCACGGATCTGCAACACGAATACGTCGTGAACGTCGTAGTGGTCTGAGAATCCCTGACTCTGCTCTGGGGTGATGTAGGCGTTGACCTGCACCGGGTGGCCCAGGTCGGCCGCCAAATTCTGGCCCCACTTCGTGATTGGCGCCCACGTGCGGTGAAGCCCCTGCAAGACGATGGTCGCCCCGTCGGCGAACAGCTGACGGACTGCATCGTCGTTGACCTGGTCCCCCACGCCCGCACCGACACCCCCACCGACGGTGTATGCCGATTCGGCCAGCGTTGTGCCGTTCTTCGCCATCCGGATGAACGGGGTGCGCAAGGCCCGACTGCTCAGCAGTTCATCGACCGCATCGAGCGAGAAGAGTTCGCTGAAATCGGTGCCGCCGCGCTCGGCATACGTGGACAGTAGTGCAGTCTGCCCCCAGTGATCGCGGGCAAAAGTTTCTGGGTCTGTGACGAGAAGGCGAGCGAGAGCCGAGTCGTCGGCCCCCGCTCGCCCCGTTGCAATCTCGTTCGTCACTCGGCAGATCCGTCGGCGCCACCGTCCGCACCGCCATCGGCTCCACCGTCAGCACCCGCGCCGCCATCGGCCGGACCATGCTCAGCGCCACCGTCGGCACCGCCGTCTGCGCCACCATCCGCACCGCCGTCAGCACCGCCATCAGCCGGGCCGTGTTCCGCGCCACCGTGGGCTCCCCCGTCTGCGCCACCATCCGCACCGCCATCGGCACCGCCGTCAGCGCCACCGCCATCGGCACCGCCGTCAGCCGGGCCATGCTGGCCTTCAAAGGCGTTTTGCACGTCGTCAGCCGAATTCATGGCCGAGTCTTCGAATTCGTTGGTGCTCATCGTGTCCTCCATCTGTCCGAAGTCGGAGTCGGCTCGCGAACGTCCGACCCTCTCAGGACTTTTCTACACGCCCACCCAGATTGTGCAACCGGCGGGTGGCTCAGATGTGGGGGAACCAGATGGCCGTTTCGCGCTGGGCAGACTCCGGTGAGTCCGAGCCATGCACGATATTCTGCTGCACCTGCAGTCCCCAGTCGCGGCCAAGATCACCGCGGATCGTGCCGGGCAACGCTGCGGTCGGGTCGGTGGCACCCGCGAGCGCGCGGAACCCCTTGATGCAGCCGTAGCCCTCGATGAGCACGGCGGTCACGGGGCCGGAGCTCATAAAGTCGACGAGGGGCGCATAGAAGGGCTTGCCTTCGTGCTCGGCGTAATGCTCAGCGAGTTGATCCTGAGTGGCTTCAACGATCGCCACGGCGACCAGGGTGTATCCCTTGGCTTCGATCCGGGCTAACACCTGGCCCGTCAGGCCGCGGCGGTAGCCGTCTGGCTTCACCAAGACGAGAGAGCGTTCGATGGTCTGTGTCTGTTCGGTCACGCGCGAAGCCTACCGAGGCTGAAGCACCCCGGTTCCCAGCAAACCGAAGAGCACAACGGCCAAGCCGAGCCGGTAGATCACGAACGGCGTGAACGTGTGTGTGGAGATGTACTTCAGGAACCACGCGATCACCGCGAGGGCGACGGCGAAGGCAATGCCGGTAGCGAGGAAAATTGGACCCCACGCCGTCGTGACCGGGTCGTCAGCGATCTTGGCAGCCTGATATCCCCCAGAGCCGAGGACCGCAGGGATGGCCAACAGGAACGAGTACCGTGCCGCGGCTTCCCGGGTGTAGCCCATGAACAGACCGGCAGCGATCGTGCCACCGCTGCGGGAAACGCCCGGAATCAGCGCCAGAGCCTGGGCGAGTCCGTAGTAGATGCCGTGCTTCCAGCTCAGTTCTTTCATCGTCAGCTCGGTGCGACCGACCCGATCGGCGGCATACAAGACCAAACCGAAAACCAACAACATAGTTGCGGTCAGCCACAGGTTGCGCAGGTCATTCTCGATGTAGTCCTGCAAGGTGTATCCGAGCACCACGATCGGGACGGAACCGACGATGACCAGCCACCCCATACGAACATCGGGGTCGCTCTGCGGGATATTGCCGACCAGGGCCTTGCACCACCGGCCGATGATCCGGGTGATGTCGCGCCAGAAAAAGACCAGCACCGCGGCTTCGGTGCCCAACTGACTGATCGCCGTGAAGGCAGCACCCGGGTCCTCGCCGCCAACTAGCTGGCCCACGATCGAGAGGTGGGCGCTGCTAGAAATCGGGAGAAATTCGGTGAGCCCCTGGACCAGTCCGAGGATGATCGCTTGCAGATAGTCCAACGCCTGCTTCTCCTGTGCTTAAGCCGAGTCCGGTTGCTCGTCAGCGGCCCATTGTGCGCTCATCGTGTCCATTTTGTTGCCTTGGACCAGGCACAACCACCACAACCCGCCGAAGATCACCCCGACGATGGCCATGGCGGGCAGCACTACCGCCGTCGCTAACGTGAGGATCTGCACGACCCAACCGAGCAGCACTCCCCCAGGCCGCCGCAGCATCCCCGAAATTAAGACGCATGCGAGCGCAAGAACAAGTCCACCGATGAGGTATGCCGTGGCGCGCCCATCCGGGTCGCCCTCGGCCACCGCGAATTGCCGGGCGGCTATGGCACCGAAGAAGACGGTCAAGGCTTGACCGAGCAGAGCGACTGCGGAGAGTCGGCGCGCGAACTTACCGGGGACAGCAAAAAGTGAGGGACCAAACACACATCCATTCTCCCTGACGCCAACCCTCTCCCACCGCCTGGGCAAGGTTATGCGCATATCCGGCTGCGATTTCCCCCGATCCGGCTGCATTACCTTGCCCAGGCGGGGAGTGCGAGGGGTTAGACGTCGGTGTGGCCCAGCAGCATCCGGACCTCGGCGGCGGTGACGACGGACCCGGTGGCCAACACGGCGCCGGACATGCCGCCCTCGTCCGCCATCCCGGCCGCAATGTCGAGCGCGTCCGGCAGAGCATCGGCTACGGTCACGCGGTCTTCACCGAAGTAGCCGGCAGCAATCTCAGCCAATCGGCTTGGCCGAATGGCCCGAGGCGAGGTGGTCCGGGTCACCACGACGTGGTCCAGGATCGGCTCCAACAGCGCCACCATCTTCTCGGCCTCCTTGTCGTCCAAGATGGCCAGCACCCCGATCAATCGGTGCACGGTGAAGGAGTCACGCATTGCTTCGACGAGCGCGTGCATACCACCGGGGTTATGCGCGGCGTCCACGATGACGGTGGGGCTGCGGCGCACGATTTCCAATCGGCCGGGTGAGCTCATGTCGTCGAACGCACCGCGGATAACCTCGTCGGTCAGGCGCTGCTCCCCACCACCGACGAAGGCCTCGACTGCGGCAACTGCCATCGACGCGTTGTGGCCCTGATAGGCGCCGTGAAGCGGCAAGAACAACTCGGTGTAGGTGCCCGCTAGACCCTGAATCGTCAGCAGTTGACCCCCCACCGCGACCTCGGCGTCGGTCACCCCGAACGCGATGCCTTGAGCCTGCAACGAGGCTCCAACCTCGTCACAGCGGTCGATCATGATGGACATGACCTCGGGCTCTTGCTCACCAACGATTGCGATGGCACCGGGCTTGATGATGCCGCACTTCTCGCCCGCGATGGCCTCCAAGGTGTCGCCGAGCAGTCGGGTGTGATCGATCGACACCGGGGTCACCACCGACACCTGACCGTCGGCCACGTTGGTCGCGTCCCAGACCCCGCCCAGCCCAACCTCGATGACGGCAACGTCCACCGGGGCGTCGGCAAAGGCAGCATAGGCGAGCACCACGATCAGCTCGAAGTAGGTCATCCGCACGCCACCGGACTCCGCAGACTCGGCGTCGACCATCTGCACGAACGGCAGCACGTCGTCATACGCATCGAGGAAGCGCTGCTCGCTGATCGGCTCACCGTTGATGGCGACCCGCTCTCGTATGTCGTGCAGGTGCGGGCTGGTGAAACGGCCGGTCGTCAGTCCCATCTCGCGCAGCAACCGCTCGACCATCCGGGTCGTTGAGGTCTTGCCGTTGGTGCCCGTGAGGTGGATGACCTTGAACGAGTGCTGTGGGCTGCCCATAAGATCCATCACCCGGGCCACGCGATCGAGCGTCGGCTCGATCTCGTTTTCCGGGGCGCGCTGCATGATCTCTTCGGTGACCAGCGCCATCCTCAGACGCAGATCCTCGGCCTCAGCGGCCTGCGCGACCGAGGCGTCGGGCTTGGGGGACGTCATCCTGAAACCTTCGCAATCATCATCTGCACGGTGCGATCGCCATCCAACGTGGCGTCGCTACGGTAAGCATCAGCGGTCTTGGCCGATGACGGCAAGGACGTGCCTGCACCAGCGGCACCAAATTGCACCGCCAAGGTCTCGCTCATCAACAGGTTCTGGTGCGCGGTAGCCGCTTGCCACACGTCGTCGTCGCCGACCACGGTGAGGCTGATCCGGTCGCTGACCTCGAGCTGAGCATCGCGGCGAGCCTGCTGCACGGCTCGCACCAAGTCACGCGCCAAACCCTCACGGGCCAGGTCGTCGGTGACCTCGGTGTTAAGCACGACGAACCCGCCGCCAGGCAGAGTGGCGGTCGCCTGGTGGGCCTGCTCGCCACCGCCAACGACGGTCTCGAGGGTGAATTCGCCCTCTTCGAGCGCCAGCCCACCGGAGGTCACGACGCCATCGGCGTCCACCGTCCAGTCGCCGGACTTACTGCCCTTGATCGCCCGTTGCACCTCGCGACCCATCCGGGGGCCTGCGGCACGAGCGTTGACGTGGAGGCGCTGCTCGACGCCGAACTCCGCGGCTGCGGGGTCGGTCAGATCCATTACGCGGACCTCACGCACGTTGACCTCATCCTGGATGACGTCAGCCAGGTCGGCGACGCCGGCAGGCGAAGCGGTCACCACCGTGAGGCTCGCGAGCGGCAAGCGCACCCGCAGGTTGTTGGTCTTGCGCAGCGCCGATGTGGTCGAGCACACGTCACGCGCTACGTCCATCGCGGCCACCAACTCGGGGTCCGCGGGCAGGTCCTCGACCTCCGGCCAATCGGCGAGGTGCACGGACTCACCGCCGGTGAGCCCTCGCCATACCTGCTCAGTCATCAACGGCAGCAGCGGCGCGGCCACGCGGGCGGTCACTTCCAACGCGGTGTAGAGGGTGTTGAACGCCGCCGCCGAGTCGGTGGCCTCTCCCGAACCCCAGAAGCGGGGGCGGGAACGGCGGATGTACCAGTTGGTCAGCACGTCCACGTAAGAGCGGATGCTGACGCAGGCCCCGGCGATGTTGGAGGCATCGAGCTGCGCCTGGACGTCTTCGACGAGGTCTCGGGTCTTGGCCAGCAGGTAGCGGTCCACGCGGTGGGTCGATGCGGTCGACCACTTCGCCTGGTATGCCGACTCGCCCGCCGTACCACCGCTCGCCCCGTCACCACCTGCCCCATCCCCTGACGACGCAGCGTTGGCGTAGAGGCCGAAGAAGTACCACGCGTTCCACAACGGCAGCAGCACCTGGCGCACCTCGTCGCGGATGCCCTGCTCGGTGACGATCAGGTTGCCGCCGCGAAGGATCGGCGACGACATCAGGAACCAGCGCATCGCGTCGGCCCCGTCGCGATCAAAGACCTCGCGCACGTCTGGGTAGTTGCCCAGCGATTTGGACATCTTCTGCCCGTCGCTGCCGAGCACGATGCCGTGGCTGATGCAAGTTGAAAACGCCGGCCGATCAAAGAGCGCCGTGGCTAAGACGTGCAAGGTGTAGAACCAGCCGCGCGTCTGCCCGATGTACTCAACGATGAAGTCGGCCGGGAAGTGATGCTCAAACCACTCGGTGTTCTCGAACGGGTAGTGCACCTGGGCAAAGCTCATCGAGCCGGAGTCGAACCACACGTCCAGCACGTCCTCGACGCGGCGCATGGTGCTTTGACCGGTGGGGTCGTCCGGGTTGGGACGGGTCAGGGCGTCAACGAACGGCCGGTGTAAGTCGCGGACCGTCACGCCGAAGTCGGCTTCCAACTCGGCAAAGGAGCCGTAGACGTCAATGCGCGGGTAGGCCGGGTCGTCGCTGCGCCAGACGGGGATCGGGCTGCCCCAGAAGCGGTTACGTGAGATCGACCAGTCGCGGGCGTTGGACAACCATTTGCCGAACTGTCCGTCCTTGATGTGCTCGGGCACCCAGGTGATGTCGTCGTTGAGCTCGACCATGCGGTCTTTGATCGCCGAGACGGCGACGAACCAGCTGGATACCGCCTTGTAGATCAGCGGCTTACGACAGCGCCAGCAGTGCGGATAGGAGTGGTCGTACGTCTCGTGGCGTAGCAACACGGTGCCTTGATTGACAGCACTCTCAGCGTTCCCGTTTTTCCCCCGCGTCGCGGACTTGAGGTCAGCGATGATCGGCGCGTTGGCGTCGAAGACCAGCATCCCGGCATAGGCATCGACCGGGGTCGTGAAGCACCCGTCGGGGCCGACCGGCATGACCGGCTCAATGCCTTCGCGGTCGGTCACCACCTTGTCTTCCTCACCGAAGGCTCCGGCGCTGTGGACTAACCCGGTGCCGTCGGTGGTGGTGACGAAGTCGGCTTCGAACACGCGGTAGGCGTTCTCGTGGCCCGGGTAGTAGGCGAACGGCGGCGTGTAAGAACGGCCGATCAGGTCGCTGCCCTTGAGCTCTTCGAGGACGTCGGGGTCCTCCCCCAACTCCCGCGAGTATGCCGACAGTCGGGCCGCCGCAATAACGTACCGCTCCGTGCGGGAGTCATCCCCAGGAACTGCGCCCTCGACCACGACGTAGTCGATCTCGGGGTCCACCATGATCGCCAAGTTGGCGGGAAGCGTCCACGGCGTCGTCGTCCAGACCAACGCCAATTCGCCCGATTCCAGGCGCAGACCCACGGTGACGGCCGGGTCTTGGCGGATCTGGTAGACGTCGTCATCCATCCGCAGCTCGTGGTTCGACAGCGGCGTCTGGTCGTTCCAGCAGTAGGGCAGCACCCGAAAGCCCTCGTAGACCAGGCCCTTGTCGTAGAGCTCCTTGAACGCCCAGATGACCGACTCCATGTAGTCGGGGTTCAGCGTCTTGTAGTCGTTGTCGAAGTCGACCCAGCGGGCTTGGCGGGTGACGTAGTCCTGCCAGTCGTCGGTGTACTTCAAGACCGATTCGCGACATTTGGCGTTGAACGCCTCGATGCCCAAGTAGAGGATTTCGTCCTTGGTTTTGATGCCGAGTTGACTCATCGCTTCGAGCTCAGCGGGCAGCCCGTGGGTGTCCCAACCGAAGCGGCGCTCCACTCGGTGCCCCCGCATGCTCTGGTAGCGCGGCACCACGTC
Source organism: Actinomycetales bacterium (assembly GCA_038330045.1). GTDB lineage: Bacteria > Actinomycetota > Actinomycetes > Actinomycetales > Dermatophilaceae > Ornithinicoccus. The sequence continues at coordinate 36,848 of JBBQNO010000014.1, forward strand.
TTTGACGTAACCGGTCAGCAGGTGGCCGTAGTGCGGCAGACCGTTGGCAAACGGTGGCCCATCGTAGAAGACGAACTCGTTGGCCCCGTTGTCTCCGGCGTCGCGTTGATCGATGCTTTTGAAAAACGTCGAGTGCTGCTCCCAATAGGCCAGCACCTCGCGCTCGAGCGCGGGAAGGTTCGGGGAGGCGGTCATGCCGTGTCCGGCAGTGTCAACCTTGGGGTACGTCATGGGAAAGGCTCCTGAAGTGGTGTGACCAACGTGGGTCGAGGACGACGCATGCGCCGCGGTGCCACCTCGCTTGCCCGCATACCCCAATGCTAGGCAGGTATGCCGACCACTCTTGACCTAGACGCTTACGGCGTCCAATCGTCCGGTTCTACTTGCGCGATGCGCGTTCTTCCGGAGGCTCACCGGTGATTGCCGGGTCAGTGCCTATAGCCGAACACCATACCTGCCTTCGCAGACGACTCCGCGCGCTCGGCATACGGAAAGTGCGCTCGAGCGCCACGAACGTATGCCCGTAAGTGCTCGGTGCACTGATGATTACTTGCCGGTGCGCTCTCGGTGGTCACACCCCGGCCAGCAGCAGGGACGCCGCTTGCCCTCTTCGAGTTCTTCTTGGGTTCGCCGTATGCGGCGCAGGCGGGTCTTCTCCTGCTTGGCGTTCTCGACCCAACAGATGAACTCGTTACGGGCCAGGGGCGTGATGTCGTTCCACGCTTCGAGTGCCACCACATTAGCTGCCAGCGCATCACGCAAGTCAGGAGCCAACTCGTGGACCACGCCTCCAGAGACCTTTGCCTCGCTCATCTAGTCAGGGTAGGCCCCCGGGCACACCGAAGGGGCTGAAGCGCCTTGCGGCGACTCCAGCCCCTCCAGATGTTGACCGTTGGAGAAACCCGACGGACTACTGACCGGTTAGGTCAGATCTTGTCGGCGGGGACGTCCTTGTCCTTGTCGTCCTTGCCGAGTTCGTACAGCACGCCGCTCTTGCGGTCGGCCAGGTATTCGTTCATCTCACGCTTGATGCTCGGGAGCAGGAAGTAGACGCCCAGCAGGTTGATGAAGCCGCAGACGAACAGGAACGAGTCGGCCAGACCCAGCACCTCACTGAAGCCGAGAACACATCCGGCAACCGTCAGGAACAAGAACACAAAGCGGTAGATCACGTTGACAATCTGCGACTCACCGAAGAGGTAGTTCCAGGCCTTGTTGCCGTAGTAGGACCAGGTGATGAGCGTCGAGATGGCGAACAGGGCCACTGCGGCAGCCAACACGTACGGGAACCACGAGATGACGCTCTCGAACGCATCCGAGGTCACGGCAACGCCACCGCCGTAGACGTAGTCCGTGCCTTCAGCTGAAATACCCTCACGGGTTTCGGTGTAGAAGGAGGTGTCCGCGATAATGATGGCCAGGGCGGTCATCGTGCAGATGACCACCGTGTCGATGAAGGGCTCGAACAGGGCCACGAAGCCCTCGGAGACCGGACGACGGGTCTTGACCGCGGAGTGCGCGATGGGTGCCGAGCCCAGGCCGGCTTCGTTCGAGAACGCCGCTCGCTGCAGACCGACGATCAG
>JBBQNO010000015.1:0-38152 GCA_038330045.1 Actinomycetales bacterium
GCGGTCGGACTCTCCCGGAGCCCCACGCTCTCTAAGGCACGGACCTCCTCGATCAGCCCGTCAGCCCACATGGCCTGCACCCGGGCCTCGATCCGGTCGTTGAGCACCTGACGATCAGCGAGCATCCCCAGCATCACGGTGGGCTCGGCGTACACCCGCTGGGGCATGGACGCGCTGAACGGCCGCCCGGTCAGCTCGATGACCTCCATCGCGCGCACAACACGCCGCTCATTGCCCACATTGATCGATTCGGCTGCTGCGGGATCCAGCGCTGCCAACCGGGCGTGCAACGCTGCCGAACCAGCCACATCTAGCTCGGCTTCCCACCGCGCGCGCACCACTGAGTCAGTCGGCGGTATGTCCAATTGATCCAGCAACGCCCGCACGTACAACCCAGACCCGCCGACCACCACGGGCAGGTTCCCGCGCCCCCGGATCACCGCCACATCCGCTCGTGCACTGCTCTGGTATGCCGCAACGCGCGCTTCGTCGACCACGTCCAGCACGTCAATCTGGTGGTGGGCAATCCCTCGACGCTCGTCGACCCCGAGTTTGGCGGTGCCGATGTCCATCCCTCGGTAGAGCTGAGACGCATCCGCATTGATGATCTCCCCGCCCAAAGCCACCGCCAACCCCAGGCCCAGCTCACTTTTCCCGCTCGCGGTGGGCCCAATGACCGCAACGATCGGCCGCTGCGCATGCTGGGAGGTGACCACGCGCAGAGTCTGGCACGGGCGGGCACCCGACATACTGAGCTCATGGCCGACACCGAAGGCACCCTAGAGATCATCCAGCTTCACGTCATGGCCGATGCCACCGGTGACACGGCTGCCCGAGTGGCCCGCGCGACGGCCGCCCAGTTCCCCGCACACCGGATGCGGATCGTCCGGCACGCTCGGATGAATACCGAAGCCAGCATGAGAGCGGTGCTCGACCAAATCGACACCCAAGACGCTCGCGCGGTCGTCTTCTCGACCGTCACTCAGTCGGGGCTGCGGGCGTTTCTGGCCGCCGAGTGCGAGAGCCGCGGCATTCTGCATACCGAGCTGTTGGATTCCGCCGTGGCGTTGCTGCAAGAAGTCACCGGCTCACCGCCGGACGAGAAAAGCCGCCCGGTGGGGGTCGGCGAGGACTATTTCGCCCGGATACAAGCTATGGAATTCTCTATCGCCAACGACGACGGAAAACTGCATAACCCCCTCGCCGAAGCCGACATCGTTCTCATCGGGGTCTCCCGCTCGGGCAAGACGCCGCTCGCGATGTATCTGGGCTACCTCGGCTATCGCACCGCCAACATCCCGCTAGTCCCCGGCATCGCATCCCCAGAAGAACTCTGGACCGTGCAACGCCACAAAATCGTCGGCCTGACCATAGACCCTGAGCGCCTGCACGCCATCCGAAGTCGGCGCGTCACTGCGATGGGGTCCACCATTGACCGCTCGGGGTATGCCGACCTCGGCCGGATCTTTGACGAGCTCGACGAGATCTCGGCGCTGCAAAGAAAATTCGGCTGTCCCATCATCGACACCACCGAACTCGCTCTGGAAGAAGCGGCGGGCCGGGTCATCGAAGTGCTCGAAAAGCGCTCCCACGCCTTCACGACCTAGCCGCTGATACTGCTGAGCGATAGCCTCACCACATCCTCGATCACAAAGGAGTGACGATGACTGACACCTATCTCTACGACCTCGCCGATGGGGACGCATCGATGCGCTCCGTGTTAGGCGGCAAAGGCGCCAACGTCTCCGAAATGATGCGTCTGGGGGTGCCCGTGCCCGACGGTTTCACCGTCAGCACCGGGGCCAGCGTGGCGGCGATGGACGCCGGGGGGCAATGGCCTGACGGGCTCTGGGAGCAAACCACCGCTGCCCTGACCCGTATGCAGGAACGCACTGGCAAAACGCTGGGCTCGTCGACTAACCCGTTGCTGGTCTCGGTGCGATCCGGCGCCGTGGTCTCGATGCCGGGAATGATGGACACCATCTTGAATCTCGGCATCAGTGCCGAGACCGTCGATGCACTCGGCCGCGAATCCGACAACCCCCGGTTTGCCTGGGACTCCTATCGCCGTTTCATCCAGATGTATGGCGAGGTCGTCGAGGACGTGCCTTCCTACGCCTACGGGGACGTCTTGGAGGCGATGAAGCGCGACCGCGGTGTCGAGCACGACACCGATCTGACCACCGAAGACTTGACCGAGTTAGTCGAGAAATTTTTGACGGTCTCTCGCGAGCACATGGGGGCTGAGTTCCCGACCGACCCCCTCGACCAGTTGCGCAGGGCCATTGATGCGGTGTTCCGCTCCTGGCAGACCAAGCGCGCTGGTGTCTACCGCCGGGCCCACGGCATACCCGACTCCCTGGGCACGGCCGTCAACGTCATGCAAATGGTCTTCGGCAACCGCGGTCAGACCTCGGCCACCGGAGTCTGCTTCACCCGTAACCCTTCCACCGGCGCCAAGGATCTCTACGGCGAATTCTTGTTGGACGCCCAGGGCGAGGACGTCGTGGCTGGCATCCGCACCCCCCGTCCGCTCGCCGAGATGGAGGAGGTGCTACCCGAAGCGTTTGAGCAGTTGGTGGACACCATGCGCCGGCTGGAGGAGCACTACGGCGACATGCAAGACATCGAGTTCACCGTCGAGGAGGGCACGCTTTATCTGCTTCAGACGCGCTCCGGCAAGCGCACCGCCGCCGCCGCCTTCAAGGTCGTGCGCGACATGGTTGACGAAGGCACCATCGACAAGGAACAGGCTTTGCGTCGAGTCGATGCCGCGCAGCTCGACCAGTTGCTACACCCCGCCATCGCCCCTGACCACAGTCAGAAGCCCATCACCAAAGGCCTCAACGCCTCCCCCGGCGCAGCCGTCGGCGCCATCGTCTTCGATTCCGACGTCGCCGAAGCCCGCGGCAAAGCTGGCGAGGCTGTCGTGTTGGTTAGTTGGGAGACCTCCCCGGACGACATCGCCGGGGTCATCCAGGCCCAGGGCGTCCTGACCGCCCACGGCGGCATGACCTCACACGCCGCCGTCGTTGCTCGCGGGATGGGCACCCCCTGTGTGGCCGGAGCGTCCGCGGTAAGGATCGATCTCGAGGCCAAAACCCTGACCATCGGTGAGCACGTGCTGCACGAGGGTGACACGATCACCCTGGACGGCTCCACCGGCGAGGTGTATGCCGGGGCGCTCGATCTCGTGCCGCCGCAGCTCAACGAAGACTTCTCGGCGATCGTCTCGTGGGCAGACGACATCCGCCGCCTCGGCGTACGCGCCAACGCAGATACCGGGGCGGATGCCGCCAAGGCTCGCGAGTTCGGTGCCGAGGGCATCGGGCTGTGCCGCACCGAGCACATGTTTATGTCGCCCGACCGGCTGCCCACGATGCGCTCGATGATCTTGGCCGCCGACGAGCAGGCCCGCGCAGCGGCTCTGGAATCGATCCTGCCGATGCAGCAGGAAGACTTCGAGGCGATCTTCAGCGCGATGTCAGGGCTGCCGGTCACCATCCGGTTGTTGGATCCGCCGCTGCATGAGTTCTTGCCGGACCTGGTGGAGCAGTCGTTGCTGGTCCAGCGCCTCGAATTACAACACGGCGACCCCTCAGACGTGGCTCGCGAGCGCCGGCTACTGGATCAGGTCAAGAAGCTCACCGAGATGAACCCGATGCTCGGCACCCGCGGCGTGCGGTTGGCGCTGCTCTACCCGGAGATCCCGGTGATGCAGGTGCGCGCGATCGCCCGTGCGGCGTTCGCCGTGGCAGCCACTGGGGGCGAGCCCATGGTCGAGATCATGGTGCCGCTAGTGGCCTTCGCCGAAGAGCTACGCCGGATGCGAGCGGTCATCGAGTCGACGCTGGAGGAGGAGTTCGCCGCCTCGGGGCTGCGGTTCGAGTACACCATCGGCACGATGATCGAGATCCCCCGGGCCGCGATGGTCGCCGCCCAGATCGCCGAACACGCCGACTTCTTCTCGTTCGGCACCAACGACCTGACCCAGACCGGGATCGGCATCTCGCGTGACGATGCTGAAGGCAGCTTCCTGGCGGCATACCAAGACCAAGACGTGGTGCCGAGCAACCCGTTCGCGACCATCGATGCCGACGGCGTGGCCGAGTTGGTCCGCATCGGTGCCGCCGGTGGCCGGGCGACGAAGCCCGACCTCAAAGTGGGCGTATGCGGTGAGCACGGCGGAGACCCCGCCTCGATTGCCATCTTCGAGGGTCTGGGATTGGACTACGTCTCGTGCTCACCGTATCGCGTACCGATTGCCCGGTTTGCTGCGGCCCGCGCGGTGCTCGACGCGCAAGATTAGCCAGTTTCGTCGAGGGCAAACACCGACTTAGGTGGTCGCCTCGTCATAGCTGTAGACCTCCGCGCCGTCGACCCACACCCGCAGTGGCCGCGAGGCGAAGTCCAGCGGGTCGCCGCTCCACAGCACGAGATCGGCGTCTTTGCCGACCTCGAGAGAGCCCACCCGATCGGCGACCCCCATCACTGTCGCCGGATTGATGGTGACCGCCCGCAATGCTGCCGACCTGTCCATTCCCTCCTTGACCGCCAAAGCAGCCTGGGTAATGAGGAACTCGATCGGCACCACGGGGTGATCGGTGATAATCGAGACCGCAACGCCCGCGCGATCCAAGATGCCCGGCCCCTTGGGGCTGCGATGGCGAACCTCGACCTTGGACCGCGACACGATCATCGGGCCGTACAGCACCGGCACCCCACGCTCAGCTAGCACGTCAGCCAGCAGGTAACCTTCAGTGCCGTGATCGAGCACCAATTCGTACCCGAACTCTTCGGCGATCCGCAGGGCGGTCGCGATGTCATCAGCCCGGTGGCAGTGTTGACGCCACGGAATCTGCCGCTTCAGCACCATGATCAGCGCCTCGTGGACCAAGTTGCCCGCAACCGGGGAAGACTCAGGGTCAGCGGCGGCCTTGCCCAGCGCGACCTGATGGGCCCGTGCAGCCGTGAACGCCTCGCGTAGCGTCAGCGCCACCCCGAGCCGAGTCGAAGGCGTCTTGCCCTTCTCACCGTAGATGCGCTTCGGGTTCTCTCCCAACGCTGATTTCAAACCCGAGGGCGAGCGCAACACCATCTCGTCGACATACGTGCCGTGGGTCTTGATGGCCACCGTTAAGCCGCCGATCGGGTTACCTGAGCCGGGGTTGACGTTCACCGACGTCACCCCGCCGGCGAGCGCGTCAGCAAATCCCTGCTCGCGCGGGTTGATGGCATCGATAGCCCGGGCCGCGGCCATCACCGGGTTGGTCATCTCGTTCGTATCCTCGCCCGCCCAGCCCTCGCCCTCTTCACAGACTCCAAGGTGCACGTGAGCGTCGATCAATCCCGGCAACAGCCAGGCGCTGCCAGCATCAACCACGTCGGCATCGACCGGAATCTCTACAGCCACGCCGAGTTCGACGATGGTCAAACCCTCGACGAGCACAGTGCCGGTGAACGGCTCACTCACGATGGGCACGACGGTGGCGTTGGTAATTGCGAGGGTCATGGCTCTGACCATAAGCGCAAATGTGAGGCATCACTCATGCAAATATGAAGTTCCCCTGCGAAAACCCTTGATAAAGCGCTTGCAGTCCTGCGAAGGTAAGGTAGTTAGACGCAGAGGGTGAGCACAGCCACCCAGCGACTGACCATGGCCCCTCCGGCCATCACATTTTTACGCCACAACGCGGTGGCGAGTGCAGCCCGAACGTAGGTCGATGTGAGCAGCAACCGCTCACCATCGAAAGATCTACGTCCGGCTCAACGTTACACGAGGCGGGAAGTGTTTGCGCATCCCTGTCTATCGATTTCACCCGCGCTCTCAGGGATCTCTCCTGGCAGCGATACGGACCGACGAAGCAACAAGGAGCACTTAGATGGATTGGCGCAGTCGCGCTGCATGTTTGGAAGAAGACCCCGAGCTCTTCTTCCCGATCGGCAACACCGGCCCAGCCCTGCAGCAGATCGAAGAGGCCAAGGCTGTGTGTCGTACGTGCCCGGTGCTCGATACCTGCCTGAAGTGGGCTTTGGAGACCGGTCAAGACGCTGGCGTATGGGGCGGGCTCTCCGAGGACGAGCGCCGTGCGTTGAAGCGTCGAAAAGCACGAGCACGCCGGGCCGGCTAGGCGAGGGCCCCACTCACCGGACGAAGCCGCGCGACGAACCTTGCTGAGGTTCCGCGCGGCTTCGTCTTTTCCCACGACATCGTCCCGTGTACGTCCGCGAGCAATGCCTCAACGATCTGCATACCCAGACCGGAGCTCGGCGGCTGCTCTTGGCCCGCCGGCAACCCTGTGCCGTTGTCGCGCACCCACACCGTGAGGATGTCCCCTTCGGCGTCAGCCGCGCGTTCGGCGTGCACCCGCACCCAAGGGCTAGGGCTAGGGCAGTCTGGCCCCGACGGCGCTGTGAAGCCGTGCTCTACGGCGTTGTGGACCAGTTCGGCCAGCACCATCGCCAACGGCGTCGCGTCTTCGGCCTTGAGGAGACCAAACGATCCCTCCAAGGTGCACTCCACGTGCACGTCTCGGGCCGCAACCTCAGCAGTGGCCCGCAGAATCCGCGCCGCCACCTCGTCGAAGTCGGCAGTTTCGTCGAAGCGGTGACTCAAGGTGTCGTGCACCATGGCCACGGTGCTGAGTCTGCGCCCAGCTTCCCGCAGAGCAGCCTTCGCCGCCGGGTCTTCCATCCTCCGCGACTGCAGCCTCAGCAACGCCGACACCGTCTGCAAGTTGTTCTTGACCCGGTGGTGCACCTCGCGGATCGTGGCGTCCTTGGTGATCAGTTCGCGCTCTTGGCGGCGCAACTCACTCACGTCCCGCATCAGTATCAACGCCCCCGTGCGTCGGCCACGCGCAAGCAACGGGACCGCACGCATGGTGAGGTGCGTGCCGCGCGTCTCAATCTCGGTGCCCCACGGTGCTCGACCGGTCAAGACCAGCGGAATCGTCTCGTCCAGCGTGGTGCCCAGCGGCAACCGCGAGGTCACGATCTGCGACAGGTCCGCCGCCAACACACTCTCGGTGTGCCCCAGCCGACGCAACGCCGATACGGCATTCGGACTGGCGTACTCGATCAGGCCCTCTGCACTGAGTCGCACCACCCCATCGCCCACCCGCGGCGTCCCTCGTCCGACGCCGGTGTGCGACTGCTCGGCCGGGAAGGTCCCCTGCCAGATCATCATCAAGATCGCCTGAGCCATGTGCAAATAGGCAACTTCGAGCCCGCCCTGCTGGCGCATCTGGTGCAAGTCGGTATGCCGCACCAACACTCCCAGCACCGCCCCCCGGCGCACCACCGGGACGTACTGCTCTCGGACGAACTCAGAATCTTGGTGCGTCTCGGGTCGACCTACGGCCGCCACGTTGGACAAGATCGCCGTGCGCTGGGTGTTGGACCGCTGACCGACGACGTCGTCCGAGTAGAAGTTGGGCCCCGTGCTGGGACGCGCGTGGGAGGCCAGCGCCCAACCGGATTCGTCATGGCGACGCAGCCACAGGCTGAGGTCCGCAAACGACAGATCGGCGACCATCTGCCAATCCCCCACCAACCTGCGGAGCCATTCGGCTTCGTCCGGTGGGATCGGGACATCGCCCGCTAGGGCGTCTCGCAGTGTCGTCACACCGGCGAGACTAACTGCAGCGGTCCGCCGGACTACTCAGCAGTGCCTTGTCGTACCAAACCACGTAGGGTCCGCAGGGCCACTGACAACGGTGCCAAGCCCGGGTCGTCCATCTCGCTGACCCGGTTCATGACCTGAGAGACGCGCGCCATCGCTTCGGACTGCTGAGTCGTCCACGCCGTCACCCGCTCCATCGGATCATCGCCTGATGTGGTCGCCATCATGACCGCACGAGTCAAGGTGCGCATCACGCCATACATGTCGTCGCGCACCGCACCACGCGCCAGCGAGGACCAGCGGTCCCCGCGGGGCAAGTGAGACACCTGAGTGAGCAACGCGTCGATGCCGAACGACTCCGACAATGCGAAATAGATCTCGGCCGATTCTCGGTATTCGCGTCCCGCGCCGTCAGCAACTTCGATGACGTCGAGCAACGAGAAGACATCGAGCAGACCGGCGCACTTGACGGCCAACTCTTCCGGCACGCCCTTGCCTGTGAGGTCCTCGATGTAGGCGTAGTGACGGGCGCGCTCCTCACCTTGCAGCAACTGCGACATGCTGGAGACCAGCGATTGCACCGGACCACCGAACCGCTCGATCTCTTCGGCCATGTCGGCCGACAGGGATCGGTTGTTCAGGAACCAGCGAGCAGCGCGATCTAGCAGACGGCGGAACTCCAGATAGAGTTCGGTCTGGATATCGGTCCCGACGACGTTGTCGAGAGCCTCGATGTCGGCCACGTACCCAGCCAGGTCGAAGACCTCGCGGCAGACGACGAAGGCACGGGCGATCTGGATGGCGGTTGCGCCGGTCTCTTCGATGGCACGGAAGACGAACGTCACCCCGCCGCGGTTCACGATGTCGTTGGCCAGCTGGTTGATGATGATCTGCCGACGCAGCGGGTGCTCAGACAAGCCTTCGCTGATCTGCTCCCGCAGCGGCACCGGGAAGTACGTCAACAGCGACGACATCACGGCCGGCTCGTCGGGCAGGTTCGAGGCCAGCAACTCTTCCTTGAGCCCAATCTTGGCGTAGGCCATGATGACCGAGAACTCCGGTGACGTCAGGCCCTGGCCCGCTTCGGCGCGCCGGTTGAACTCGGCCCGATCCGGAAGAAACTCCAATTCAGGGTTCAATCCGACGTGCTCTACGAGGTGGCGGATCAGCCGCTCGTGCACCACCAACATCTTCCCGCCTTGGTCTCGGGCGTTACCGATCAGCACGTTCTGGTCGTAGTTGTGTCGCAGTACCTTGTGCGCGACCTCGTCCGTCATGGACGCAAGGAGCTCATCGCGCTGGTCCATCGTCATCTCGCCGCTCTTGACCAACGGCGTCAACGCGATCTTGATGTTGACCTCGTGGTCGGAGGTGTCAACACCCGCAGAGTTGTCGACGGCATCGGTGTTGACGTGCACACCGTTCCACGCCGCCTCGATCCTGCCCCGTTGGCTCATCCCGAGGTTTCCGCCCTCGCCCACGACCCTGACCCGCAGGTCACGTCCGTCGACCCGAATACTGTCGTTGGCACGATCACCGATCTCGGCTTGGGACTCGGTCGAGGCCTTCACGTAGGTCCCGATTCCACCGTTCCAGAACAGGTCCACCGGTGCGCTGACGATCGCTCTGAGCAACTCGGCCGGAGTCATCTTCGAGACACCGTTCTCGATGCCCAACACGTCGCGCACCTGCGCACTGATCGGCACCGACTTTGCCGACCGGGGGTAGATCCCGCCGCCTTCGCTGATGAGCGACTCGCTGTAGTCAGCCCAACTCGAACGGGGCAGCTCGAACAGCCGCTTGCGCTCTACAAAGGACGCTGCGGGGTCCGGTGCCGGGTCCAAGAACACGTGCCGGTGATCAAAAGCCGCCACGAGTTTGATGTGCTCGGACAGCAGCATTCCGTTGCCGAACACGTCGCCGCTCATGTCACCGACGCCGACAACCGTGAAGTCCTCGCTTTGGGTGTCCAGCCCGAGCTCGCGGAAGTGGCGCTTGACCGACTCCCACGCTCCCCGTGCGGTGATGCCCATGGCCTTGTGGTCGTAACCGACCGATCCACCCGAGGCGAAGGCGTCGTCGAGCCAGAAGCCGTAGTCGCGGGAGACCCCATTGGCGGTGTCAGAGAACGTGGCGGTTCCCTTGTCGGCCGCCACCACCAGATAGGGATCGTCACCATCTCGGCGCACCACCAGCGGCGGCGGCACCACGTCGGTGCCGTCCAAGTTGTCCGTGATGTCGAGCAAGCCCGAGATGAAGCTCTTGTATGCCGAGATGCCCTCGGCCTGCCATGCCTCGCGACCCTCGGCCGGGTCGGGCAGTTGCTTGGCCACAAATCCACCCTTGGACCCAGTCGGCACGATGACCGCGTTCTTGACCATCTGAGCCTTGACAAGACCGAGGATCTCGGTGCGGAAGTCTTCACGGCGGTCGCTCCACCGCAAACCGCCGCGTGCCACTGACCCGAACCGAAGGTGGACTCCTTCGACGTTCGGCGCGTAGACCCAGATTTCGAAGGCCGGCCGCGGCTCAGGAAGTCCGTCGATCTGACGCGGGAGCAACTTCAGGCTGACCCGCGAGCGCGGGTTGCCTTCATCGTCGCGCTGGAAGAAGTTGGTCCGCACGGTGGCGTCGAGCACCCGAAGCACGAACCGAATGATGCGGTCTTGATCGAGGCTGGACACGTCGTCGAGGGCAGCCTCGATACGTCCGGTGATCGCCTGGGCGGCGACGTCACGGTCATTGTCGCTCGCACTGTCATTCTTACCGTCCGCATCAGGGTCGAACCGCGCAGCGAACAACTCCACAAGCATCGAGCTGATGCCGGGATTGGCGACGAAGGCCTCTTCGAGGTAGTCCAGGCTCGAAGACGTAACCTGGCGCAGGTAACGCACGTAGGTGCGGATGATGACCACCTCGCGCCAGGTCAGCCCCGCCGTGAGGACCAATGAATTGAGGGTGTCGCTCTCGGCGGCCCGCGTCCATACCGCAGCGAACGCCTCTTCGAACAATGCGGCCACCTCGGCCTCGGACCCCGGCTGCACCCATACCTCGCCGGTGTCTGCTCGCAGACCGAAGTCGTAGATCCAGGTCGTCCCGGCCGTCCCGCTGAGCTGGTAAGGCCGCTCGTCGGTGACCTCCACGCCCATATCCGCGCAGACTGGAAGGACTTCGGTCAGCGACAGCGCATCCCTTCGATACAACTTCAACCGGCGATCACGCGCGTCGGACCCCGACTCGGCATACAGGTGGGGGCGGAGCTCGGTCAGCTTCTCGTTGGAGTCCAACTCGGCGAGTCGGCCCAGGTCACCGAAAGCGTCGATCGCACCGAAATCTTCTTTGTACGACTCTGGGAACGAGGCTGCGTAGTGCGCAAGCACGTCACCGGCGAGCGCGTCATCGTCGTAGTGTTCCTCGACGACCTCAGTGAGATTCTCGCCCCAGGTGCGAGTCGCCTCGATAAGCCGCTGCTGAAGGGCATCCACATCCACCGTCGGGATGTCAGTGCCACGCGGCATCCGGATCACGAAGTGCAGTTGGGCGAGGTTCGACTCGCCCACCTTCGTGGAGTAATCCACCGCCTCGCCGGAGTAGGCCTCCTTAAGCAACTCCTGCATACGCATCCGCACGACCGTGTTGTAGCGGTCCTTGGGGATGTAGAACAGAGCTGATACGAAGCGTCCGAACTCGTCCGATCGGACGAACAATTTTGAACGCCGTCGCTCTTGCAGGTGCAACACTTCATCGGCCGTGCGGCTGAGGTGCTCGACGCTGGACTGGAACAGCTCATCGCGGGGATAGGTCTCCAGCACCCCCAGTAAATCCTTCCCGGAGTGGGAGTCGGGCGCGAAACCAGAATCCGCGATGACCTGCTCAACCTTTCCACCAATAATCGGCAGGCGGTGGACCGATTCGGCATACGCACTCGCGGTGAACAAGCCCAAGAAACGACGTTCTGAGACGACCTCACCCGCATCGTCGAAGCCGCGCACACCGACGTAATCGAGATAGACCGGACGGTGCACGGTCGAGCGGGAATTCGCCTTCGTGATGCTCAACAATCGCGCCTGCCCAGCGGTGCGCTGCGCACGAGGCTGCAACTTGGTCAGCGACGGACTGTCATCGTCGGAGCGCAGGATACCCAGCCCACTGCTCGGGATAGAGCGCAACATGCGCTCGCCATCTTCGTCAACCAACTCGTACTCGCGATAGCCCAAAAAGGTGAAATGGTTCGCTTCTAGCCACGTCAGGAACTCGATGGTGGGCTCGACGGTGTCGGGGTCGACCGTGCTGGGAACTCCGGCCTTCAGCTCATCAACGATGTTCAGGCATTGTTTGCGCATGGCCCGCCAGTCCTCGCATGCCTTGCGCACATCATCGAGGACCCTCAACAAACGATCTTGCAATGCGGTTCGCGCCGAATCGTCGGGGATGCGATCAATCTCCACGTACATCCACGACTCGACCGTGCCCGCATCTGCTTCGGTGACTTCCCGGTCGCTCAGGGTGAGCTCACCGCCGCTGCGATCAACCACCATCTGCGGGTGAATGAGAAGGTGTACGCCGAGGTCACGTTGACGCAACTCACCGAGCACCGAATCCACCAGGAACGGCATATCGTCGCAGCACGCTTGGACGACGGTATGCCGCGAGGTCCACCCATCCTCGTCGCGCATCGGGTTGAAGACCCGGACCGCGGGGCGCGCACCATCTCTGGTGGCGGCAAGATCGTGTACGGAGTTGCTCATCGCCTCCAACGTGCGCTGGTCTCGAGCTTCGACATCATCGCTGGCCACGTGCGCGTAGAACCGACTGATCAACGTTTCGTCGCTCGACATTCTGCTCGACACATCCCATTCGTCATCATGTTGAGTACGAGGCAGAGCCCCGCCTAGCCGCACACCTTTGTGAAACCACACCCGAGACTAGACCCATGGAGGACTCCGAGGGCAAAGAATTGTCAGCGCGCCCCCCTAGGGTTAGGGCCATGGCGCAGGCAGAGGCGGTGAGGGGTGCATGGTGAGCATGCGGCATCGCCTATTGTTGCTGGCTGACGAGGTCGCCGTCATCGACGCGGATCTCGGTTCCGCTCACGCCGACGCGTGGCTGGTGGCTGCCATTGACGCCCTAGCCCACGCCCTCGTGGACGTCGCCGACGACGCTCAAACGCTCACCATCTCCACCCCGGTCCACGCGGTGGTCTTGGGTCACGACCGCGACTCCCTCGCGGATCGGGCCTCGTGCGCTGCTGCGGCGACACAACTACGACGCGCCCACGCCACGATGCGCTCGGCGGTAGCCGCTCGCACCATCGTCACGAGCGACACTGCATTGACCAACACCGCAGTGCCCAGCATCGCCGACGACGTCGGGCGTGCTCTGGACATGCTCGCAACGGCACTGCAGGATGTCGCAAGCGAGCCTGGCGCAGATCGTCACCAAGCGGTGCGAGCGCAGGCCCATCGTTCCGTCCGAGCGGCCCACCGCCTTATGCAACCCGACAGCCACTCCCTTGGCCCCACATCAAACGAGGACTCCCGATGAGAATTACCGAAAAGTTGCACCACGAGGCGGCAGTCGAAGAGGTCTTCGCGATGCTCAGTGACCCGGCTTTCCAAGAATTGCGGTGTGAGCGAAGCGGCAGCTTGGAGCACGAGATCACGATTGAGGAGGCCGTGGCTCACGAGGACGGGGACTACGACGTCGACGCAAGCGGCCCGACGATAGTCACTCGGCGCCGGATGGCTACCGATGAGTTCCCGGATTTCGCGAAGAAACTCATCGGCCACACCATCGACATCATCGAGACGACCCGATGGGGTGCCGCGGCGAGCGATGGCACCCGCGAGGCGGCATACACGCTGAGTGTGGAAGGCACGCCGGTAAATGTGGTCGGCGGGGTCCACCTCCGGCCAAGTTCTGAGGTTTTCGCAGGGGGCGGGGGAGGGCCCGTCACGACACATACCGTTGACGGTGAGTTGAACGCTCACCTGCCGTTCATCGGGACCAAGATCGAGCGAGCTGTCGGCCCCTTCGTCACCAAAGCGATCGAGTTGGAAGCCCAACTGGGCCGCGAGTGGCTGCGGCGCTAAAACACCCCAACCACTCGCGTTCTCAGCCTCGGCTTCTGCGCGGGTCGCGCTCAGCCCATGTGCGGGTAGCGGTAGTCCGTGGGTGCGTTGAAA
Organism: Actinomycetales bacterium; assembly: GCA_038330045.1. Taxonomy (GTDB): domain Bacteria; phylum Actinomycetota; class Actinomycetes; order Actinomycetales; family Dermatophilaceae; genus Ornithinicoccus. The sequence goes on from JBBQNO010000015.1 coordinate 13,810, forward strand.
GTCTCTTTGATCGCACGGGGGCTGATCCAGCGCATCAAGTTCACCGGCGAGCCGGCCTTGTCGTTGGTGCCCGAGGCGCGTGCGCCACCGAACGGCTGCTGGCCTACGACGGCACCGGTGCACTTGTCGTTGATGTAGAAGTTCCCGGCCGCAAAACGCAAGCGGTGGGTGGCGTCGGCGATGACCGCCCGGTCGCGAGCAATGATGGCACCCGTCAACGCGTAGTTTGCGACCGACTCCATATGGTCGAGCACTGCGTCGTAGTTCTCGTCCGCATATACGTGGATCGCTAGGATCGGACCGAAATACTCGTCCTTGAGCATCTCGTGCTCGGGGTCGCTGACCACCGCGATGGTCGGACGCACGAAGTATCCAACGCTATCGTCGTAGGTCCCACCGGCAACCACATCGACCGACGGGTCGGCGTGGGCCATGTCAATGGCTGCCTTGTGACGGGCGAAGGCACGTTCATCGATGACGGCGCCCATAAAGTTGTCCATGTCGGTGACATCGCCGCAGGAAATGCCGTCGGTCGTGGCAACAAGATCGTCCTTGATGAGGGCCCAGACCGACTCAGGCACGTAGGCCCGCGAGGCTGCTGAGCACTTCTGGCCCTGGTATTCGAAAGAACCACGCACCAAGGCGGTGGTCAAGATCGCCGGGTCAGCGGTCGGGTGAGCCATGATGAAGTCTTTACCACCGGTCTCGCCGACCACGCGTGGGTAGGACTTGTAGGTCGCAACGTTCTCGCCGACGGCCTTCCAAATCATCTGGAACACGCGGGTCGACCCGGTGAAGTGCACCCCTGCGAGGTCGCGGTGAGCCAACGCCACATCGCTGATGTCCGCCCCGTGACCGGTAACCATGTTGATGACACCTGCGGGCAGGCCCGCCTCGATCAGGATCTCCATAATCATCGAGGCCGCGCGCTGCTGGCTGACGGCCGGCTTCCACAGGACGGTATTGCCCATCAACGCCGGAGCCGTCGGTAGGTTGCCAGCGATCGCGGAGAAGTTGAAGGGTGTGATCGCATAGACAAAGCCCTCTAGGGGGCGGTGCTCCATGCGGTTCCACACGCCAGGTGAGTTGGCCGGGGGCTGCTCCGAGAGGATCTCGCGGGCGAAGTGGACGTTGAAGCGCCAGAAGTCGATGAGCTCACAGGCGGAGTCGATCTCGGCCTGGATGGCCGTCTTCGATTGACCGAGCATGGTTGCGGCGTTGATACGGGCTCGCCACGGGCCGGAAATCAGCTCAGCGGCCTTCAAGAAGACGGCCGCGCGGTCGTCGAAACTGAGGTCGCGCCATGCTGAGGCGGCAGCCATCGCGGCGTCGATCGCTGCGGTCGTGTCGGCACCGGTCGCGTTGCGCAGGGTGCCGAGCACCTTGGCGTGGGCATGCGGCTGCACGACGTCGATCGCGTCGCCCTCGCCGGTGACCGATACCCCGTTGATCACGTGGGGAAGGTCGACCGGGTGAGCGGCGAGCTCGATGAGCGCCTGTTCAAGGGCTACTCGCTCATCGCTACCGGGGGCATACTGCAGCACATCTTCGTTGATGGGCTGAGGAACCAGCGTCACTGCGTCCATAGGTGGTGATCTCCAAACTACTGAGGTGGTGAAAGAAGACGCACGACCTGCGCCATCTCGGAAATGTCGAACCATGAAAGATCAATGTGCTCGCCCGGAAAGGACACGGGGCTTTGGCGGAGGATATCGACACCGAGGGCATCGTCACCAAGGTGAAGGCAGGCCACATCAGCGATGGCCAACGGATGATTCAGGGTGGCGCTGAACTCTTGCCCAGCGGTCGGGGCGTCACTCGAGGAGGGGGCGTCGACAGCTGCAATGACGATAGGTCCGTCGGCGTTGCGAGCGTGCGCTGCGGCGCGCTGCAGGGCGCGGAATTCCCAGAGCTCCGCGTCACCATCGGGGTCGTCTTTGCGAATCGAGTCGTCAACCGCGAATCCGACCAAGCCTGCGTCGAGGCACCTGTCGGCATGCAGTTGAGCAACCTGGTTAGGCGTCAACGGGAAGTACATCCGGATTTCCGGCGACATCCTTGCGCTCCTTCGGGCACTCCAATGCGCCTGCGGATAGCGACCAGACGGCACTCCCGCCCGGCATATGACGGCCATCCTCGCAGACCCAGTCAGTTCTTGCCCCATCGAGGCCGACCCTTGACCCGTTGTCGATCCGCTCGCTTGCCCGTCACCGACTCGGCGAGAGCCACGATGGCCGAGCGGGCCGGGCTGGACGGGCGGATCTCACTCAGCGTCGCGCCCGCTAAAAGGGCGGCATCCATGGCATCTCGATCTTCGGGAACGAAATGCAGGCCGTGCACCCCGGCGAATCGCGACAGGACGTCGCTGATTTGGGCCTTCGGATCTCGGCCGACCGCGCTCGCACGCACACGGGTGACCACGATGGTGCAGGGCGCTGACGTCAGTTCACGCAGATCATTGACGGCGCGGACCAGCCGCTGCAACCCAATCGGGTCGGCGGTCCCCACCAGGATCACCTGGTCGGCTCCTTCTAGGACCCGCAGCGTCACGCCGTTGCGCCGCGGAGCGAGAGTGTCGAAACTGATCTCCTCGTCTTGCTCGAGACAGAACGCCACATCCACTACCGTCCAGCGGGCCAATGCTGCGGCCTGGGTCAGCACGTCTGCGACGGCGTGCTCGCGCAATTCTGGCCATCGGTCGGGGCGAGGCAGTCCGGTAAGTACCCGCAACTGGGGGTGGACGTGAGGCGACATCCGAGCCAGTGCGTTGACATCGAGCACGCCGCTGTCAGCCGCCCGAGCGGCAGCAGCCAGTCCCGGCGCTTCGTCCAGCACCGCCAGCATCTGCGCAACCGATGCCCCGTAGGTGTCGGCATCGATGATCAGTGTCTCGGCTGTACGCGCTAATTCTGCGGCGAGATTGACCGCAATGGTGCTACGCCCCGGGGAGCCGGTGGGGCCCCACACTGCAATCAGCTGGCCCTCTCGGACAGGAACGTCATCGACTGGCAGGTCCACCGCGGAGGTGGGCGCCGACGACGCGCCATTCGAACCGTCCAGGTATGCCGCGAACTCCGCGTCCAAGTCTGGCGCCGCCACGTCATCGGTCTCGACTTGCGAATCGAAGCTGGCTCCTAGCGTCGCCGTTTCGCCGACCAAACTCGCGATCACCTCGTGGACTTCCAGCTCGGGGGCATCCGCGCTGACAATGGCCGTCAGGCCCCACCGGCGCAACGTCCGCTCCCCTGCCTCGTCACCGGGTGGGTATACCCCCAGCACTCGGATGCCCTGGCCGGTCAACGTGGCAACGGCTGATCGATCGATCCCACGCAGGTCCACCGAGATGGCGGCCACCTTCCCCACGCCTGCACCCGCGCAGCCCAACAATTCGGCCAGGTCGGCACATCGGCGCGCAACGTGGACATGCTCGCTACGGCCAAGGTGGCCTGCGACCGCACCTTCCCAACGGTGGGTGATCGCGGTGAGCGCCGGCATACTCACGAGCTTGTCCCGGGACCCGTCTGCCCGGGTGCGGGCACCAGCGTGATGCGGGCCTCTTGGTCCACGCTGGAAATCACGGGAGCCACCTGATCGGCGGGCACGATGAGGGCCACGGCCACCCGTCCCACGCCTACCCCCAGGCCACCTCCGCTGGAGGGAACCGAGGCCACGATGGCCTGCTCAAGGAGCAACTCGGGGTCCACATATTGCACGCCTCCTGGCTCGGGATCGCGCCTACTGACCCACACATCGACCACGGTGCCCACGTTCAACGCTGCTGAAGCGGCCGGGTCGACTGGCACCGACACCGTCTTGTCCTTCGCCTGTCGCGCGGAGCCCAGCGCCAAGGCAGGCACGAGTTCACCAGCATTGACTGCGCGGACGACATAGGTGCCGGGACCAATTGCTTGGGTGGCGTCAATGTAGGCACCCGCTGCGTCGCTGAGCTGAACGGACATCGTCGAAAGATCTGCTGCGGTCACTTCTTCGCCCGGCAAGAGGGCCCGACTGGCAGCGTAGACGGGGCTGGTGTCATCCGCCCGAGCCAGAAGCCAGGAGCCGGCCAAGACCGACAGCAGCACGAGGAAGATACCGATGAGAAGTCGGGCGTCCCGCCAGGAGGGTCGTTTAAGACGCCGGGCTTGCGACGTCGGCGGTTGCGACATGGATACTGACCTTTCACGATGTGGACTGACGGTGACTCCGTGACTGCATTCACGCAGCGCATCGCTGAGGCTGTCAGTATGTAAGAGGTCGACCTAGCCCATCGACGTTATCCACAGGGCCGTCACGGAGGCACCGAAGAGACGTAAAATCGGTGTCAACATACAACCGCCGGGCTCGCCAGACACAACTCACTGTGACAGTCGGTGCGGCACTTATCGATAGAGGGCTGCGTGGAATCTCGATTTCTGACATTGACTGACGTCGCGGAGACGCTCAATGTGACGCTGGCGCAAACCAAGATCCTGGTCCGCACTGGTGATCTCGCCGCTATCAAGATCGGCGGCCGGGGGGCATGGCGCGTCGAGCGGAGCGCGCTGGAGGACTACATCGCCCGGATGTACGACGAAACGAAGCAATTCATTGCCCGCGAGCACAGCCTCGATGCCGAGGCCTCGCGCGACGAGGCTCACACCTGACGCAGAGCGCATATCGCCCATAAGGGCACGGTGTGCACAGCTCGGACCACGGATGCTCGGCGCGGAGCGTCGTCAGGGTGGTCCACTACGTCGATGTGGTCTTGACCGATCCGGTCGATGGTGCCTTGCACGGTTCCGCCCCCGGTGAGATGGATGCGGACCATCGCACGGTCTCGACCCAAGGCCCGAAGCGCCGAGCGTATGCCAAATCTGCGTCTCGACGCACCTTCGCGTTGATCGGCAAAGCCACTCAGCCCCGTCAGCGATTGGATCGATGCGGCTGGCAACAAGACTGCTCGTTGTCGCACCGAGCCGGCGGTCGTGCTCTCGAGAATGCACCAGTCTTGGCCCACTTCGCTCAGCACGCCCGTGAGCGAGCCTATCCCGAGGGCCTCGATTGCGATGGTGCGTCCGCAATCTGCCGACAACGCCTCCAGCAAGGTCACCTGACCGCGTTCGGAGCGAACACGGTCCGAGACGTCTGCGGCGAGGTCTGCCTGCTCGAGTCGAATCAACTGTGCTTCTAGGTCGTCAAACAGGCGGGTCCATCGCATCCTCTATGCAAACACAGTTTGCCTTCTGCGCTTCATTGTCCTCTAATACGTATGAGTGAACGCAAATGAATGCAAATGAACGCATGGGACAGAAGAGGACGAGGATGAACCGCAGCACCAACCACTCGGGCGAGAGTTATCGCCGAGCCATGACGTTGGGCGTGATCGTGGCCGTGAGCGCTGCCACCGTCTCCGGACTGCTGCTGCAGTGGAGTTGGGTGGGATTGACCGCAGCTACTGCACCCGACACCGTTCCGGTTTCGCACGGTTTTGTGCTGCTAATCGGGGCGGGTGCCGGTCTCACGAGCGCGGCGGTGTCATGGCTGGCTGTTTTGGGTGTCCTCGCCCTCGCCCCGCGAACTGTCGGCGCGAGCAACCATCACCTTCCAGTGCCACGACTCGCACGGCTTTGGGGCCCACGCGCCGCCGCTGCGCTGCTTGCGTTGAGTTTGAGCGCCCCGGCCGCGCACGCGGCATCGCCCCCGGCCTCGTCTGCCGCCGAGTTCTCCACGGCAGTCACCGTCACCGCGGCCTTGTCGGTGACGAACAACACCGAACCCGACTCCGATACCGATTCGGCACGCCAACCACCCAGCGGCCTCCCCGGGTGGTCTCCGACGACTCCGACCCTGCCGGGTGCTACACCGAGCCCCGAGGCTCGACCCTCGACGGCCTTCGTCCGGTCCGAGGCCACTAGCGGGGTGGTCGTCAGGCGAGGCGACACGTTATGGGACATCGCAGCCAGCGCGCTGGAGCCTGTGGCCACCAATGCTGAGATCGCTGCGCACTGGCCCGAATGGTACGAGGCAAACCGCCAGGTCATCGGCCCCAACCCCCACTTGTTACTACCCGGTCAAATCCTCCAGCCACCCCCTCCCCCAGGAGCGCAACCGTGAGCGCACAGCCGATGTATGCCGACCCAGTTCCCACAGGCGCCCCCAAGCGCTCAGCTCGCCTGCGCGTGCTGCCTATCCCGACGGTGGAGCCCGAACCACTGACCGCCAGCCAGTTCGCTGAGCTCTTGCAGTCTCGTCACGGTGGGGGTAGGACCTACACGCAGTCCGCTCTGTCGGTCGACTTCGCCCGCCACGAGTGGGACCCATATTTTGCGCCCCAGCCGACACCGAGCCGCAATCTGCCCGACGCCGCTCAGTGGTCACGGCAGGTCTTGCGTGTCATGTTGGAGGTGATGGACGGCTCGCGACCCGCCCGCCAACTCAACCGATGGGTCAGCCATCCCATTCACGATCGGGCCGCCCGCCAGGGCATCGCGGCCCGGCGCCGCGGCGGCCGGGCGCGTAAGCCCAATGTGGTGTTGTCCGTGCACGTCTGCACCCCCGTCGACGGGGTAGCAGAAGTAGCTGCGCTCGTGGTACACAACGGGCGTCATCGGGCGGTGGCGTTGCGGCTGAACGGTATCGATGGCCGTTGGATGGTCACCGTCTTGGAGATGGGCTAGGCGTTATGCGCGCTTGTGGCGACCCGCCTTGCGACGCTGCGCACGATTACCGTCGCCGCTCCCGGAGCCTTCGCCGTCGACTGGGACCGTCGATCCGTCGGCCGCCACCTCACGCCTGATGACCGAGCCGTCTTCGCTGGGTGCCGAATACTGCAGTTTCGGCTGACGTGATCGGAGGTTCCCGCCGGCAGCGGCCGTAGCGGCAGCACCTGCCACGCTGAGCAGCGGCATACCGTCGGAATCGGTTTGATCGCTGGCCGCTCGAGCCGCAATCTCGGCGTTGAACGCAAGGCGAACCGATTCCTCTTTGATCGACTCCATCATCGCGGTGAAGAGTTGGAATCCCTCGCGCTGATACTCCACGAGTGGCTCGCGCTGGGCCATGGCCCGCAAGCCGATTCCCTCTTTGAGGTAGTCCATCTCGTAGAGGTGCTCGCGCCACTTGCGGTCCAAAACCTGCAGCACGACCTTGCGCTCGACCTCTCGCAAAATGTCCCCGCCGACCTGCTCCTCGCGAGCGTCGTAGGCGTGCTGCGCGTCCGAGGTCAACTGCTCGAGCAAAACAGCCGGCGTAATCGCCGACTCGCCGCCCACCTGCGTGGCAATCTCAGCGGGGGTGATGCCCACGGGGTACACCGTGCCCAGCTCGGCCCAGAGCGTGTCCAGATCCATGTCGTCGGCAAACCCAGACGACGTGCCGGTCTTGACGTAGTCGCCGACCACGTCGTTGATGAACATACGAATTTGCTCGTGCACGTCGGCGCCTTCAACCACCTGGCGTCGTTCTTCGTAGATCACTTGGCGTTGACGGTTGAGCACGTCGTCATACTTCAACACGTTCTTACGGGTTTCGAAGTTCTGCGCCTCGACCTGGCTTTGCGCCCCGGCGATGGAGCGGCTAACCATCTTGGACTCAATCGGCACGTCGTCGTCGAGTTTGGCGGTGGTCATCACCCGGTCGACCATCCCGGCGTTGAACAAGCGCATCAGCTGATCCTGCAACGACAGGTAGAAGCGTGACTCCCCCGGGTCTCCCTGACGCCCAGCACGACCGCGAAGTTGGTTGTCGATGCGACGCGACTCGTGGCGCTCAGTGCCCAAGACGTACAAGCCGCCTAGCTCGATGACCTCCGTGTGGTGATGCGACACGGCCTCCTCGGCCCGGCTCAGCGCCAAATCCCAGGCCTGCTCGTAGTCCTCTGGGGTCTCCTGAGGGTCGAGCCCCTTGGCCTTCAAATCTGCAACGGCCATGAATTCCGGGTTGCCGCCGAGCATGATGTCGGTTCCACGACCGGCCATGTTGGTGGCGACCGTCACCGAACCGCGCCGCCCGGCTTCGGCGACGATGGTGGCCTCGCGGGCGTGGTGTTTGGCGTTCAAGACCTCGTGTGCGATGCCCTGGCGGCGCAACTGCTCGGATAGATACTCCGACTTGGCCACGCTCGTCGTGCCCACCAAAATCGGCTGCCCCAAAGTGTGGCGCCCCGCAATGTCGTCGACCACCGCGGCGAACTTCGCCTCTTCCGTCCGATATATCAAGTCGGCCTGGTCGGCGCGGATCATGTCTCGGTTGGTCGGGATACTGATCACACCAACCTTGTAGATTTGGTGCAACTCGGCCGCTTCGGTCTGCGCCGTGCCGGTCATTCCCGATAGGCGCTCGTACATCCGGAAGTAGTTCTGCAGGGTGACTGTGGCTAGCGTCTGGTTCTCGTTCTTGATCTCGACGCCCTCTTTGGCCTCGATCGCCTGGTGCATGCCCTCGTTGTACCGGCGACCGGCCAACATTCGGCCGGTGTGCTCGTCGACAATCATGATCTGACCGTCGACGTTGACGTAGTCCTTGTCGGACTCGTATAGCTCTTTGGCCTTGATGGCGTTATTGAGGTAACCGATCAGCGGAGTGTTGGCGCTCTCGTAGAGATTGTCGATCCCCAGCCAGTCTTCGACCTTGTCGATGCCCGACTCCAGCACCCCCACGGTGCGCTTCTTCTCGTCGACCTCGTAGTCGCCTTCGCCGTCTTCGCCACGCTCTAGGCGCTTCACCAACGTGGCGAACTCCGTGTACCACTTAGTGGGTTTGTCGGCGGGGCCACTGATGATCAGCGGGGTACGGGCCTCGTCGATCAAAATCGAGTCGACCTCGTCGACGATCGCGAAGTGGTGGCCGCGTTGGACCATGTCTTCGACGGTGCCGCCCATGTTGTCGCGCAGGTAGTCGAAGCCGAACTCGTTGTTCGTGCCGTAGGTGATGTCCTTGGCGTACTCCGCGCGGCGCTGCTCCGGCGTCATCGAGCTCAGGATGCAGCCCGTCTCCAGGCCCAGCGCGCGGTGCACTCGGCCCATCATTTCGGACTGGTACTCGGCCAAGTAGTCGTTGACCGTGATCACGTGCACGCCCTTGCCGCTCAACGCGTTGAGGTATGCAGGCAGCGTCGCGACCAGCGTCTTGCCCTCACCGGTGCGCATCTCGGCCACGTTGCCTTGGTGCAGGGCCGCCCCGCCCATGACCTGCACGTCGAAGTGACGCTTGTTGATGGTACGACTCGCGGCCTCACGCACCGCGGCAAAAGCCTCGGGCAGCAAAGCGTCTACGCTCTCCCCCGCAGCCAAGCGCTCGCGGAATTTCGTCGTCTCCTCGCGCAGCTCGTCGTCGGTCAGGCCCGCGAAGTCAGACTCCAAGGCGCTGACTTGCTTCGCGATCGATTCAAGTCGTCGCAGGGTGCGGCCTTCTCCGGCGCGCAGAATCTTCTCAAACAGTTTTGGCACGAGCCTAGGCTAATCCCAATTACTGCGCAGACCCTGCATCACCTGTCGAACAAGGCGATCACATCGAGTCGGACCTGATCGAACAACGCCATCTCACCGCCGATCAACGTCACCAACGTTGGCTCGCGCCCCTGGAGGGAAGATGCAGCAAAGACATTCAGCGAGTCGCCCTCGGTCAGCAGCAGTGGCGCATTGTTAATTCCGGCATACACCCCAACGGCGAAGGCATCGGGGAATACCTGACCCGAGGCGAGGAGGACCTCGTCGCTGTCGGGGATTTGCAAGGCGATCTCCGCCGCCGTGTCGTACCGGTCGTCACCAAAGAGTCGGCTGATGTCGGCATACACGGACGCCTGCGCAAACACGGTGTCGCTGATCCGTTCGGGGCCGCCGAGAATGACGATCTCCTGCGGATCCAGACGATCAAGGGCAGTGACCGTCTCGGACGACAACGCACCCACCTGCGTCAGCAGCACCGGGCTGTTCTCGATCCCGGCCAGTGGTCCCACGGCTAGCGCATCCGCAAACATTGCACCTGAAGCGACGTAGACGCTGTCGGCCTCACCGAGTGCCCACCCCTGCGCAATCTTGGTTGCGGTGTCGTAGCGGTTGATGCCCGACAGACGAGTCACCGGCGCTCCGCTTCCGGCGGCAACGATGCGCCCCAGGTCAATACCCATTGAAAAGTAGACCACGATAGGATCGGTGAAGGTACGCGCCACGTTGGCTGCTGTGGAGTACCGGTTCGGTCCAAAGACCCTGCCCACCTCGACGGGTCCAGGCTTTTCCCCCAACTCCAAGCCGATCAAGACAGGGTCGTGGTCGCTGGAGCGGTAGGGGTCGGGGGCGAAGATGGCGTCCTGGGCGTTCTTCTTGAACGAGGTGTCGTAGTCCAACAGGCTCGGCTCGTCGGCGTTTATGTGTCGATTTCAATCAATCCGAAGACGTCAGCATCGTGCTCAGCCAGGGCCGCCACGATCTTGGCCTCCTGACGGTCGAACTCCCCCGCGTCGTCGGCGCCACGCTCACCCAAGGTCGTGAAATAGCTTTAAACGTTGAAACTTGCCACGCTGGTCGAGCCGCCAACCGGCGGCGCAGACGTCCTCGGGTTCACGCTCTGGTATGCGGCACCCTCAGTCGGCTGCAGCGCCCACTGGTTGAAGCGGTAGTCAATGACACCCTTCGCACCGGTCACCACGTCGCCGCCGCGGAAGATGTTGTCCAGGGTGAAGTTGTCACCGTTGGGGTGGCGGGCCGGGTCCGGGTTCTGTGCGCTACCTCCGTCGTCCAAGATCAGACGATTGGCGATGTTGCTCGCCAGCAGCGCGACGGCGTCCGGGGAGCCGGGAGCAAACAAGGCTGTCGGCTGATACTGGCGGTCGACTCCAAGCGCGATCTGGCCGAAGCGCCCGTAGTTGAAGTACTCCAAGATCGAAAGCGTATCGCCGAAGGTGACGTACATCCCCACAACGCTTTCGTAGTCGGACTCCGTGAGTGGAGCGTCGCTACGACCCCTGTGGAACCTAGTGCTAAAACCCCAAGGGCAGCGATAGGCTTTCGAGCCCTAGCCAGCACGCCACGTCTTCCAGGCACTCTACTAGGGACTGTTCGGCACCGCGAGGGGCCGAAGGCTCGTACGCAATAGCGTGCACCATCAATGTGCCGGATGTGCGATCTGCTTTCACGTCCGCTCTCGCCACCAACTCGCCGTCAAGCAGGAAGGGCAAAACGTAGTAGCCGTAGATGCGTTTGTGCTTCGGTGTATAGATTTCGAGCCGATATCGGAAACCAAAGAGCTGCTCGGTGCGCTCACGCTGCCAAATGAGCGAATCAAAGGGGCTCAGCAACGCGGTCCCGCGACTCCTGCGTGGCACTCGGGCCGACGGATGCAAGAAAGCCGGGCGATCCCACCCAGAAATAGTCACCGCCTCTAGGGCACCTGAGTCCACTAAAGACGCCAGGGCGGCGCGGGCCACACCGGGACGTAACCTGAAGTAATCACGTAGGCACGCCTGCGTTCCCACCCCGTGGGCCTTCGCCGAAAGCAGCATTAGGTGCTCAGCGCATTCTTGCTCGTTGAACGCCCATCCCGAGCCGGGGCCACGAGCAATGACGTCTGCTGGAAGCACCGACTCCAGCGGCGCATACAGCCGCTCGAACTGCGATGTCCGGCCATTGCTGGTGATAGCACCCACGGCGAAGAGGTGCTCGAGGCACTGCTTGACCGCCGACCAGTTCCACCCCCAGTGGCCCGTGCGCTTGGCGCCCGCCGCGGGCAAGGCGGCCTCAACCTGGCGGGACGTCATCCCCCTGTGGGCGTCGATCACCTCGCGCACCGCCTCCAGAAGCCCTGGGTGTTGGATCGCGAGCGCATCTCCCTGTTGGAGCCAGCGCGGGCATCGCATCCTAAAACTCAAATACGGCCACGAGGCGACCGGGATCAGGCTGGCCTCATGAGCCCAGTACTCCACCAAGGAGCCGGAGCTGGAGCGAGCAGGCTTGCGGCCACGCAGACCGTCCACCAGACTTCGGTCATACGATCCCAACCGTGAATAGAACGGCAAGTAGTGGCTCCGCGAGACCACGTTGACGCTGTCGATCTGCACGATCTGGACTCGATCCATCACGCGTCTCACGTGCCGGGGCGTGACGGTAACCGCGGCTGGATCGTAAAAACCTTGGGCGGCGAGGGCGATGCGTCGGGCTTGCGACATGCGGAGGTTGCGCATCTGGCTCATTGAGACCCCACCTCTGCTGTCCGGTCCTTGAGGTGATCCCGCTCAGCCCTGGTGCTGTGGCAGTACAGAGCACAATGATGGCCTCCGACTCGGTCGCCTCGAACGTCGTAGCTCCTACGTGCAGGGCGGCGATCCGGGGCGCGGTGCAGCAAGAGCATGAACTTCATGGTGGATTCCCTTTGTGAGACGAGGCCATTGTGGGCGCCTGAAACACATAGATCGAAGGGCGAAGCCGAAACCGAAACCGGATGGTTACGCCAAAATTTTCTGACTGTCCACGCTAGGGCAACGCTTCGGGTGGAGCCAGAGCGGGCTCTTCGCCTGCTCCAGTCCCGCCCGAACGATGCTGCTACGTCTTCGAAGCCCTTCAGCCAGCTGCTGCAGCCGGCTCCTGTTCCGCGACCGACCCGTCTTCGCTCAGATGCAATACCCCGTAAGACCAGCCACGTCGGCGGTAGACCACCGACGGTAAGCCGGACGCCGCATCGTGAAACAGGAAGAAGTCGTGGCCAACAAGTTCCATCTCGTTCAGGGCTTCCCCGACGCTCATCGGGGTGGAGGCGTGGACCTTCTGGCGCAACTCGATGGGGCTGTTCCCCTGGGTGCCCAGTGCGTTGTCGATGGCCTCGGCCGGGTCCTGCTCAGCGGCTTCGGTGACCGGGGCGACCAGCGGCTCGGTCGGCAGTCCGAATGTCGCCTCGGACACGGACGGAAGTCGGTGCTTGCCGGTGTGGCTGATGCGTCGTTTGTCGTTGGTCCGTCGCAGTCGTTCCAAAAGTTTGGTCATGACCAGGTCTAGGGCTGCGTACTCGTCGTCGGCGGCGGCCTCAGCACGCACGACCGACCGGCTGATGTAGCAGGTGATCTCAACGCGCTCGCTCTCTTTGGCCAGGCGTGGATTGGCCTCACTGGTCAAGACGACGTCAACGCGCGCGACGCGCGGGGCAACGTTGGGGATCTTCTCGAGTTTTTCGTCGAGGTGTCGTCGGAAGCGGTCCGAGACTGACTTCTTGCGACCGGTCACAGTGATGTCCATGAAAGCTCCTTGTGGAGAAGGTACTGGGTCAGTGGGCAGTCACCTGCCCGGAGATGTGTGTCGCCCACCCCCCAACTGCGCGCTGAACGGGCTCACTCGACCGGTGTCGCCTCGATGCGCCCTCATGGCTCCACCCTAGTCGGGTGACAGGGAGTGGGGAACTCTGAAATCATCACGATCTGACCTGGGTTGTTCCATGCCGCGCCGTGGCCGCAACCGTGATCGCAAGCATCGGGCCACTGGCCACCACCCGCACCGTTCGCGCCGCTTCAGCCAAGGTGCTCCCCGTAGTGGTGATGTCGTCGACGAGGACGATGGGCACGTCCCGCAGGTCGCTTTCTGCACGGCTGCTCAGCCGCATCGCGCCAAAGATATTCTGTCCACGCTGACACTGGTCCAACCCTGCTTGATCGCGCACTGCACGGCCGAAACTCAAAGCGTCGACCCGCCGCAGGAGTGGACGTGGCCCGCGTTGCGCGTCGACCAGGTGGTTCACCAGATCCCCCACCGGGAAGCGACCGCGCACCCGCGTTCCCTTGGCTCGAGACGGAACGGCTATGACCGCCACCTGGCCAAATTCCTCCGCAGCGACACACCACTGCGGCGAAGCGTCGATAGCCTCGCGCAGCGCCCCGGCCACAAGAGGCCCGAGAACCCAACGCAGGTCAGCGCGGTCGTGATCTTTGAACGCCACGATGACCCGGGCGACGACTCCTTCGTATGCAGCCGCGGCCCAGGTCAACGGCATACCCTCGGGAACCGGTGATGGAAACGCTGGCCTGGGGCGCAGCGCCTCGAGCGCGGTCACGCACGTGCGGCAGCACTGCGCACCGCAGGCACCGCACCCGGCACACCTGCTTGGCAGCACTAGATCGATGGCGTCACGCAGCACGCGTCGAGCCTGGCAGGCGCTCGACCCGCGGCAGGACCGCCTGTGGATGACGGAGTCAGCCGGTGGGCACGATCACATCGTCGCCGTTGCGGTACGGAAACCATCCTGACCCCTCGGGGGTGTAGATCCGCCCTTCGCCGGTCACGATGGCCACCTTGTAACCAGCCACGGTAGGCATCGCCACAAATTTTTGGGCGCCTGGTTCGACGCGCAGAGGTTCGAGCCATCCACCGATCTGGACGAGGTGTGGCCGGTCTTCGGTGTCTGCGGCTTGACGCCCCAGCACCGCCAACACCTCCGGCGAGCCCCACGACACCCCTGTCACCGCCACTAGCGTTGGCGCGATCGCTCGCGGCGAGGACAGGCCCGTCGGGCGTCCCTGCTCATCACGGACAATCCCCGCGAGGACCAAGCGCGTGGTCCCCCCGTCGCGGACGATCAATGCTGCCCGCTGGCCGTCGGGGGCGACCTCGATGGTCTCGACCGTGGAGCCGCGTTCCAGCCAATCCGCCTCCATGGGCGCGGCGAGGGCCCCGACCCCTTCTCGAATGTCGATGGCCCAGACCTGCGGGCCGATAGCCGAGCGGCCGGCCACCCACAGCGAATCGAGACCGTCAAAGGAAGGCGCACTCAGTTGGGTGCCGATATCCGTTCGCTCGATCTCTTCGGAGCCGATGCGACGCCAGAGGGTTTCACGAGCCTCATCCACGCCGGCATACTGACCCGCCCCGGGTTTCATAGCCACATCAATCCATTTTATCGGCACGGTCGGCAAGTCCAGCGCCACCGCCTGCGCGGAGCCGAGATCGCGCAGCGCGTAGTTGACCGGGTCGACCGGGGTCAGGGCCTCGCCTACCCGCAGCACGGCATACCCGAGCGGGTCGGCGGGGGTAACCATGCCTACTTGGTCTAGGGAGGTCACCGGCCCACTGACTCCGGGCGCTGGAAGCGGTTGGCCGTTGATCTGCAACTGAACGTCGCGCACCCCCGAGGCTTGGGTCAACGTTTTGAAGAATTGCGCGTAGAGCGCCCGGACCTGTGCTGGGTCCTCGGTGACGCCGGCACCTTGAAGGTTGACGGTAGCCGTGCCCGTGGCGGGGTCAACGGGAACCGCGCCTGCGACCAGGTTGGTGCCTTCGGCAGCGCCGGTGACCACCGCCCCCTTGAGGTAGGGCGGAACCGGGGCGAGCAGCGCGCGCGCTAGTGCCGTGGGGAGGCCGTCGTCCCGCGAGAACCACCGCGTCTCCGGCACGAAAGCATCGCCCCCGGAGGTCAGATAGTTGATCGCCGCCGTGCGGTACTGCGCTTGGAACGCCGTCGCCGACAGCCACAACCCGAAGTCTTCTGGGAAAGAATCGATGCGCCACTGGCCATCGATCTGGGTCAACCCGAACTGCTCGTCGCGGTTGCTACCGGAGGCTGCCTGCGTCAACCGACCTTCACCGTCCAGGGCACCCTGCACGCTCACTTTCGCGTCTACCGTGTCGTCGCGGGGGCTGGTCAAAGCGTAGTCGCCGGTATAGATGAGGATGTGGCTCGTCGGGACCCACTCGGTCGCCAGGTCATCCGTCAGGTACGCCCGTGCTACCTGATGGCTGTCCGCGAAACTCACGTTGGCCAGCAGGAACCCACGCACGATTTGTTCAGGCCCCGCACCCACTCCGGGCCCTTCGGGGAACACCTCGATGACTTGGCGTGGTTGGCCGAGCACCGGCTCACCGGCTCTGGGAGTGCCGTCGGTCGGCAGGCCACCGCACGCAGACAGCGCCAACACCACGACACCCAGGAGCGCCACCCACCAGCTTCTGCGAGGAGCAACGAAACGGGGGCCGGTCGTGCGGCCTCGGTGACAACGGTTCATTGCGACAGCTCCTGGTCGGTTAATGCCGCTAGCGGCCCGTGCTGCAGGTTGCGAGTGGCTGAGTCCTCGGTCGCTTCCGGCCCCAGAACGTTTCCGGAATGCCGGGGCAGCGTCAGTCGGAAGCACGCGCCCTGGCCGACAGCGCCTGCGGCCTCGAGCCGGCCCCCGTGCAGTCGGGCGTCTTCACGGGCGATGGCTAAACCAAGGCCCGTTCCTCCGGTTGTTCGGGTCCGGGCCGCGTCAGCGCGCCAGAAACGTTCGAACACTTGCTCACTTTGACCCGGTTTCAGGCCGATTCCGTGGTCGCGAACCCAGACGGCAACCACGTGATCGTCGCTGGCAAAGCCGACCTCGATGGGTCGAGACTCCCCGTGCTCAACGGCATTCATCAGCAAGTTGCGCAGCACCCGGGTTACCCGTCGCGGGTCCATCTCCGCGACGATCGGCTTGCTGCCAGGGACCGTGACGGTGCTGCCCTCGCGGGTCGCGAGCGGCTCGACCGAGGCCACTACTTGGTGCGTCAAAGCCACGATGTCCACGGGTTGCGGCTCCATCTCCATGGCCCCGGAGTCGTATCTGCTGATTTCGAGCAGATCCTCCAAGAGCTCCTCAAAACGATCGAGCTCGCTATAAAGCAACTCCGCTGAGCGGGCGACCGGTGTCACGAAGTCTTCGCGAGATGCGTGCAACACCTCCCCTGCCATGCGAATCGTGGTCAACGGCGTACGCAACTCGTGCGAGACGTCGGACACGAAGCGTTGTTGGACGAGCGACAGTTGCTCCAACTGCTGAATCTGGCGCTGCAGGCTGTCGGCCATGGTGTTGAAAGAGGTCGCCAAACGCGCAAGCTCGTCGGTGCCGTTGACGTCCATCCGCTCATCGAGTTGGCCGTGGGCTAGCCCTTGGCTGACCGTCGCAGCCTGCCCGACGGGTCCAGTCACCAACCGAGCGGCCATCCAGGCCAAGCCGCCCATGACGAGCGTTAACCCCAGTCCGCCAATCAAGAACCACTCGCGCACCAGATCGAGAATTTCCTGCTCACGATTCATGGGATAGATCAGCACGAGGTCGTAGGGCCCGGCTCGGGGTATCTGGACTCGCGAGGCTACCGACACCGCAACCTCAGGCTGGTCCGGGTCCATGATTCGTGTGCTGATGACCACCACCTGCTGCATATCGGGCGTGCGCTGAAGTGCCTCGCGTAACTGAGGCGGAACATCCGAGACCCCCATCCCGCCAACTGACACCGGGGAAATCAGGCTGTCCCGGTCACTGTCCAGCGATTGCACCAGCACCGCGCGGCGATCGTCGCCGTTTCCTCCGCTGACGACTTGGTTCATGGTATCGCCGGCTGCCTGCGACAGACCGAAGTCGTCGCGCCGATCGGTCGCGTCGAGAAGTTCCTGAGCCTGTTGCACTTGCTGGGCCGCGTCGGTCTGGGCCCGCGCCACCGCTTGAGCCACCAACCCTTCGGCGATCTGCTGGTAAAGAATCGTCCCGAGGAGCCCAGCGAGGATCGTTCCTGAGACCAACGTGGCCACAGTGACGCGGACTCGCAACGAAGAACGCCACCACCTCAGGAGGCGTAGCCGAGTTAATCGGGCGGCGCGAGCAAGCAGACGGAACAGTTGCCAGCGCCGCGACTCAGCCAGATCCTGCCTTGTAGCCAACGCCTCGCACCGTCAAGACGATTTGGGGATTCTCGGGGTCCCGCTCGATCTTGGAGCGTAATCTCTGCACGTGCACATTCACCAGGCGAGTGTCCCCGGCGTGGCGATACCCCCAGACCTGTTCCAACAGCGACTCGCGATCAAAAGCCTGATGGGGGCGGCCCGCGAGGGCAACCAAAAGGTCGAACTCCAGCGGAGTCAACGGAACTACTTCACCGCCGCGGGTGACCGAGTGACCGGACACGTCGATCACTACATCGCCGATCCGCAGTTCTTCTTCGCGATAGCGGTCGACCCGGCGCAGACGCGCGCGCACCCGGGCCAGCAACTCTTGGGGCTTGAAGGGCTTGACGACGTAGTCGTCGGCACCGGCCTCTAGACCTGCCACGACGTCTTGGGAGTCGGTGCGGGCCGTCAACATCACGATCGGCACCCCAGACTCGGCACGCAACTGACGGCATACCTCGACGCCGTTGATCGTGGGCAGCATGACGTCCAGCAACACGAGATCAGGTCGGTAGTCGCGGAACATCGCTAAAGCCCGGCCGCCGTCTGCACAATGAGCGACGTCTAAGTCTTCTTTGCGCAGCACGATGCCCAGCATCTCCGCGAGCGCCTGGTCGTCATCGACCACCAGTATGCGTGGGTTCACGTCACTTGCCTTCTAAAGCCGAGGGTCCTGGAACTGAGTATGTGATCAGTATCGGTAGTGGTCGGCTTTGTACGGACCAGCCACGTCGACCCCAAGATACTCGGCTTGTTCCTTCGTGAGCTCCGTCAACTCGGCACCCAAGGCTGCCAAGTGCAGACGCGCAACCTCTTCATCAAGGTGCTTGGGCAACACGTGGACGCCTAAAGGGTACTCATCGGGCTTGGTAAACAATTCCATCTGCGCCAGCGTTTGGTTAGCGAACGAGTTCGACATGACGAAACTGGGGTGCCCAGTGGCGTTGCCCAAGTTCATCAATCGACCCTCTGAGAGCACGATGATGGAACGCTCGGCCCGGTCCGTCTCGGCACCGGTTTCGAGATCGGTCACCGTCTCGGCCGGAAGCACCCATTCGTGCACTTGGCCCTTGATCTCTATGCGCTTGACTCCAGGTATGCGCGCGAGCCCGGCCATGTCGATCTCGTTGTCGAAGTGACCGATGTTGGCCACAATCGCCTTATCTTTCATCGCGCGCATGTCTGCCGCAGTGATGACATCGCGGCACCCGGTGGTGGTGACAAAGAAGTCGGCGCGGTCTAGCACGCTCTCCAGAGTCGCGACCTGATACCCCTCCATCGCGGCCTGCAAGGCACAGATGGGGTCGACCTCGGTCACGATGACTCGGCCACCCTGACCGGCCAGCGCGTCGGCGCAGCCCTTGCCGACGTCACCGAAGCCACACACCACAATGGTCTTGCCCCCGATGAGGGTGTCCGTCGCGCGGTTGAGGCCGTCTATGAGGCTGTGTCGGCACCCGTATTTGTTGTCGAATTTTGACTTCGTTACGGCGTCGTTGACGTTGATGGCGGGGAAAAGCAGCTCCCCGGCCTCGTGCAGTTGGTAGAGCCGGTGCACGCCGGTCGTGGTCTCTTCGGTCACCCCGAGGATGCCGGCGGCGATCTGCGTCCACATCGTGGGTCGCTGCGTCAGCGTCTCGCGCACCGTCGACAAGATGACCTGCCACTCGTGCGGGTCGTTCTCGTCGACTGAAGGCACGACACCGGCGGATTCCCATTCCTTTCCCTTGTGCACCAGCAAGGTGGCGTCGCCGCCGTCGTCCAAAATCATGTTGGGGCTTTTCCCGGATGGCCAGTCCAAAATCTGAGTGGTGCACCACCAGTACTCTTCCAACGACTCGCCCTTCCAGGCGAACACCGGGACACCCTGGGGGTCCTGCTCGGTGCCGGTCGGGCCCAGCACAACGGCCGCAGCAGCCTCATCCTGGGTGGAGAAGATGTTGCACGAAGCCCAGCGCACCTCTGCCCCCAAGCTCACCAGCGTTTCGATCAACACGGCAGTTTGCACGGTCATGTGCAACGATCCGGCGACGCGCGCACCGGCGAGGGGTTGGTCGCTGGCATAGCGTGCACGGATGGCCATCAGTCCCGGCATCTCATGCTCTGCGAGACGGATTTGGTGGCGTCCGGACTCGGCGAGGCCGAGGTCGGCGACTTTGAAATCAAATGTCATGCGTCAATGCCCTTCATGGTGGCGTGGCTGCGGCTTGTCGATATCGTACGGGCCGATCATCGGTGGCTGCTGGGAGCGGGGCCGATGTCCAAGCCCAGCAACGCATTCTCGATCACTTCGGCCAGCGCCGGGTGAATCCAGTACTGATCTCGCGCCATGGTGTGGACTCCGAGACCGAACGTCATGGCCTGGATGAGCGGTTGAATCAGCGATGAGGACTGTGGCCCCAGCAAGTGCGCCCCCAGCAGCAACCCGGTGGCCCGATCCGCGACGAGTTTGACGAAACTCTCGCTGTCTTCCATCGCCCAGCCGTATGCCGTGTCGCCGTATTTTTGAACCTTGACGGCCACGTCGTGGCCGGCCTCTCGGGCCTGCTTCTCGGTCAAGCCCACCGTGGCAATCTGAGGGTGGGTGAACACGGCGGCGGGCACGTGCGTGCGGCGGAAGGGCTGAAGTTCGTCGCCGTGGTGAAGGTTGTGCGCCACGACTCGCGCCTCGTGGTTGGCCACGTGCTTGAGCTGGTGCGCCGAGCTGACGTCGCCCAAGGACCAGACGTCGGGCGCGGTGGTGCGGCCGAAGGCGTCCACCCGGATCCGATCGTCGTCCTCGACGGCCACGCCCGCGAGGTCCAATCCCATGTCGTGCGAATTGGGAAGGCGGCCGGTCGCGACGAGCACGACGTCGGCCACGAGGATGTCGCCATCGGAGAGTTCCACGCGCACGCCCCCCTCGCTGCGGTTGGACATAGCGCTGATGGTGTGGCCGAGAAGCACATCCCACTGCTGCTTCGCGGCGGCTGTGAAGGCGTCGCTGATGTCTTCGTCGAGGTGGCGCAGCAACCCGTTGCTGCGGTTGACGAGCGTGACGCCCACCCCGAGAGCCGAGAAGATGTGGGCGAACTCTGAGGCGACGTAGCCCCCGCCGACGATGATCATCGTGGCCGGAAGGTGTTCCATCCTCATCACGGTGTCAGAGGTATAGACGGCCACGCCTGAGTCGGCGATGACGGGCGGGATCATCGGGCGCGCGCCGGTCGCAATGACGATCTGCTCACCGGTAATGACGTGCTGGATGCCGTCGTTGCTGGTCACCTCCAGTGTTTTGGGCCCAGTAAAGGCCGCCCGCCCGGCAAAGAGCGTGACGTTGCCGGCTTCGGCGCGGTATTCGCGGCCGGCGTCCGAGATGGGGTCGATCCGGCCAAAGATGCGGTCCCGAATATCCGGCCAGCGCACGCCGTCAAGGTGGGCGTCGACGCCGTACCTGCTGGCCGATCGGATCGTGCCTGCCACTTCGGCGGCATAGACGTACATTTTAGTCGGAATACACCCCACGTTGAGGCACGTGCCACCGAAGGTGCCGGACTCGATAATCGCGACTCGCGCGTCGTCATACTCCGGGCCGATGAGCGAATTCCCCGAACCGCTGCCGACGATGATCAGGTCGAAATAGTTAGAAGCCACACTCGCACCATAGCCAGGCCTACTCAACAACACGACAACGGCCGCGAGGGGTCAGCGCGTGCGATCCCTCAGGTCGGCAACGTGCGGAGAGATCGAGGGGTCTAGGCCCAGACCGAGCGCCAAATACGTGGCCGCGAAGTCCACGGTCGCAATGTGGTCGGCGAGTTGCACCATCGGCTCGCCGGCTCCGGCCTGCGACTCCATCACGCGCACTCCCGCAGCCGCGGCGGTAGCGATGACGGCTTCGGTGACGCTTTCGCGCTCGGCCCCCGAGAGCAGCCACAAACCCAACGGGGGGAAATCGGCAGCATCCATGTAGGGGTCGGCGAAGATGCCTGACGGCTGCGGATCCGGGTTGCTACGACGCTCCATAAGCTCACCTTCTGGCTCGCTGAAGTGGTGCGGCTCCCAAGAGCTGGTGTCGACATCGCCGAGTCGTATGCGGCCTCGGTCGTACGTCCCCGGGCGAGGGCCACCGTCGCGTGCACCGCCAAGGGCGCTGGTGGTGTAGGGCCCATCGAGGCAGGCGACGATCTGGCTGGCGGCATCGGGCAACTCCCCAAAGGCCGCAGGTATGCGGGCAGTGCGAGCCAGCATCGAACTCGCCCGTGCCGCAGCAACCCCGCCGAGCGGTCCCTCGCCGAGCACCATCGGCACCGTCTCGGCCAGTTGCACGGCCAAGAGTTTGGCGGGGTTCACGAAACTCTCCGAGGACGGTCGGAAAGTCTCGGCTTGCTCGTCGAGCCGCTGCGCCACGCGTTGCAGCATGGCCTCCGAGGAGCTGATCAAACCCAGGTGGTCAGCATCGAAGGCCAAGAGTACCGGCGTCAGCAGCGACCACAATGATGTACGGCTGTTGACCCGCTCGCGGCCCACGCCGACGTGCACGCCGCGCGCCTGAGCACAGACCTGGGCCAGCGGTGAATCGTGGGCCCCCACGGTGATCAGGCTGGCACCCCGGCGAGCGGCCTCCGCGGCCACTGCCAGCGGCCCGGGTGCTCTCCCAGACAACGAGACAGCGACCACAACGTCGAGCGGACCGACCCACCCCGGCAGTGGCAGATTACGACGAGCCTGCACGGGCACGGGCGACCCAGGCTCGGCAAGGAGTTCGAGGACGTCGGCCACCACCGCCGAGCCGCCCAGCGCAGCAACAAGCACTGATCGCGGCCGGTCACTGGAGGTCAGCCGGTCGATGCCCGCCTCGTGGCTCAGCGTCAGCGCTTCACGCGTTTGCGCCCCCGCCGTGGCCAGGGCTCGCAGTATGCCTCGGCTGTCTTTGCGCAGCATCTCGTCGGTGTCATCGAGCAGCGCGTCATCAATGTGCGGAGCCATCGTCGTTCTACTGCCCACAGATCAGGATGGCCTCGTCGGCCAAGAGCACCGGGATGCCCCCTTCGAAGCGATATTGCCTCCGTTGCCCGGCTCGCCCGCAATCGCGATCACAAACCAGGACTGGCTGACCGGCGTCATCGACGCCGTCTAGGAGCGGATGGACCCCCACCGGGCACCGCAGAATGTCTCGGACCCAAGGCTCGATCGACGCAGTCATGGCGACACGGTACTCAAGATCACCGCAAGGACCTCGTCACGCACCCGGACCATCGTGGACTCCTCGTCTGATTCGACGTTCAGCCTCAGCAGCGGCTCGGTGTTGCTAGCCCGCACCGAGACGGTCCAGAAGTGCCCGTCGCCGTCTTTGACGAGTGACAGGCCATCGAACTCGCTCACGACAACGCCAGGATCTCCAGCGCCCCACTCGCGCACCGCCTCGACAGCAGCAGCAGTGTCAGGTGCAGTGGAGTTGATCTCCCCGGAGTGCGGGTAGGGGTCGTACGGCGCAGCAAGCGTGGACATCGTCGTCCCGTCGTCGGCGCTGCCGAGCGCGGCGAGCACGTGCAGGGCCGCCAGCATCCCGGTGTCGGCGCGCCAGAAATCTCGGAAGTAGTAGTGACCGGAGTGCTCACCACCGAAGACCGCGTCGTGGATGGCCATTTCCGCCTTGATGTAGGAGTGACCGACCTTGGCCACCACCGCTTGGGCCCCGAGCGCGACGACGGTCTCCGGGACGGCGCGCGAAGAAATGATGTTGTGCACCACGGTGATGTCCTTGGGGAGCGCTCCGCCACAAATCTCTTTGGCGATCTCACGGGCCGCAACCAGTGCTGTGATGGCACTCGCAGGGACCGGCTCGCCGCGCTCATCCACGACAAAACACCGGTCGGCGTCACCGTCGAAGGCTAGACCCAGATCGGCCTGGTGCTCACGCACCGCATGCCGCAAGTCCACGATGTTGGCCGGCTCCAACGGGTTCGCTTCGTGATGCGGAAAAGTGCCGTCGAGTTCGAGATAGAGCCCGATCATGTCGATCGCCGCCAGCGGCATGAGCACGGCAGGGGCGGTCAGGCCCCCCATGCCGTTCCCGGCATCGACCACCACCCGCAGCGAGCGGATGCTGCTCAGATCGACCAGTGAATGCAGGTATGCCGCGTAGTCTTCCAGCACATCCTGCTCGACGAGCGTTCCGGTAGTCGTGCCCACGGACGAGGCCGCGTGCGGGTGCACGTCCGCGCGATCCAGCATCCACTGAGCCACGTCGCGCACGAGGTGCAGGCCGGTCTCGGTGCCTAGTGGCACCGCGCGGGCGCGGCACATCTTGATCCCGTTGTATGCCGCCGGGTTGTGACTGGCGGTGATCATGGCTCCGGGACAGGCCAGGGTGCCGGAGGCGAAGTACAACTGATCGGTAGCGCACAACCCGATGTGCGCGACGTCCACACCTGCCGCGCGGGCACCCTTCGCGAAGGCGGCAGCCAAACCCGGCGACGAGTCGCGCATGTCGTGGCCGATCACGATCTTCCGGTGGCCTTGCGGCAGCACGACGACCTGCGCGAAAGCGGCACCGAGGGCACGACATACCTCATCCGTGAGTTGGGTCTCCACCAGCCCTCGGACGTCGTATGCCTTGATGAAAGTAGAGAGGTCGATTGACGACAAGGGGGCGACTAACTGTCCCGCAGAACCCGCAGATGACCGCGGCGACCCGGACCGTCCACGGGCGGCGGCGCTATGCGGGGCTGGG
>JBBQNO010000016.1:0-36779 GCA_038330045.1 Actinomycetales bacterium
CCAGCGCGATCAGTGGTCGTGACTGCCCGCCTCGGGGTCTCGATGACCCCAACGATTAGCCCGTTCGAGGAGGTGCGTCGAGCGGGATAGCGCAGGTGTAGATCACCACGCGCTTGGCTGTGGGATTGCCTTGTCCGACGCGGCGATAGCGCTGGAGGACTTCGACGAGTTCGGCACGCAGGGCAGTGAGTTGCTCGCCGCTAACGTGGACGAGGTGATCCTCAAGACCCGCCACCTCCCACACCGGCGGCCATTCGTCGCGCTGGGCCACCCACGACTTGGCTCGATCCGAGAAGTGGTCGAGATAGTCAAGGGATAGCCATTGGGCGACGGACTTTTCGTCCTCGTCTACCTCCTCGTCGCGATCGGGGCCGAGGTCCGCGGATGAGCCGTCTGCGGCCTGCCATACCCGGCGCCGGCCCTTGCTGAGATCGCTATCGTGGATGAGGCCAACCTCGGCGAGTTGGCGCAGGTGGTAACTCGTCGCGCCGCTGTTGGTGCCAAGATCGCGGGCTAGATCGCTTGCGCTTGCGGGGCCGTGCACGCGCAACTGCGCTAGCAACCGAGAGCGCAGCGGGTGAGCAAGCACCCGCATGGCTACGCCAGGGGCTGCTACGCCAGGGGCTGCTACGCCAGGGGCCGCCACGCCAGGGGCCGATGCGAGGTCGCGAGTAGGGGATGGGTTGGGCGCCGGCATGCCCCAGACAGTAGAGGAAGCACGTCGCTATGCACAATACTTATGCATAGAAGCCGGGCTGGACCGCCTGCATACGTGCGAATTGTGCCCCTGACCTGCGGGGATGCCGGTTTTGGGTGGCGGCGGGTTGAGCCGTAGTGTTGAGGGTTGTTCCCCCGGTTCGACTCACAAAGGTTTGCACTGTGAAAACCTATTCACCCAAGGCCAGCGAGATTACTCGCACATGGCACATCATCGACGCCACGGACATCGTGCTGGGACGCCTTGCGTCGCAGACCGCGATCCTGCTCCGTGGCAAGCACAAGCCCACGTATGCGCCGCATATGGATGGAGGCGACTTCGTGATCATCATCAACGCCGAGAAGGTCGCTTTGACCGGCTCGAAGTTGGCCAACAAGAAGTCCTACCACCACTCCGGCTACCCCGGTGGTCTGCGTGAGATGGGCTACGAGGAAATGCTGGCCAAGCACCCCACGCGTGCGGTCGAGAAGGCCATTCGTGGCATGGTCCCGAAGAACTCGTTGGGCCGTCAGCAGCTCACGAAGCTGAAAGTGTATGCCGGTGCTACCCACCCGCACGCAGCTCAGCAGCCCGCCCCATACGAGATCTCCCAGGTCGCGCAGTAAGGAACTTTGATGACCGTCAACGACACACAATTCGAAGCCGACGAGGTCGAGCTCACCGAATACACCTCCGAGTCCAGCACCACCTCGACGTCCGCTGAGCGTCGCTCAGCCACTGCTCCCGGTGCTGCCACCGGTCGCCGCAAGCAGGCCATCGCCCGCGTGCGTATCGTCCCCGGCACGGGGGAATGGAAGATCAACGGCCGCACGTTGCCTGCGTACTTCCCCAATAAGGTGCACCAGCAGATCGTCAACGAACCACTGACCGTTCTGGACCTGGTCGGCGCGTATGACGTGCTGGTCCGCGTGCACGGTGGTGGGCCCTCCGGTCAGGCTGGCGCAGTCCGCCTCGGCGTCGCTCGCTCCTTGAACGGCATCGACGAAGAGCTGAACCGTCCGCCGCTGAAGGCCGCTGGCTTGTTGACACGCGACGCTCGCGTCCCCGAGCGTAAGAAAGCAGGTCTGAAGAAGGCCCGTAAGGCTCCTCAGTACTCCAAGCGTTGATCTCGCAATCGCGGTAATTCAAACCGCTGCTGCACAAGCCCCGATCCCCTACGTGGGGGTCGGGGCTTTTGCTGTGCGCCGACGCGAACTGCGTCGCGCAGCGGCTGGTCCCTCAGTGCGCGCAGGTAGGGGCATGACCCTTTCGAGGTTCGGATAGTCGGCTGTGGTGTGCGGGAAACCCATGGCAGCGATGAAATGCTCTTGGAAGCGCGGCTCGATGGCGGTCTCGACCTTCTCGACCCTCGGCACGACGCTCTCTACGTCGGCGCGGGCCGCGGCGGAGAGCAAGGCCATGAGCGACCCGCGACCTGCCGCGTTGCCAACCGAGTGAACGCTTGTAGTGTCACAGTCCGGGATGAGGCCCAATACCATCGCGTAGACCGGGTCGATGTGGGAGCCGAAGGCCCCGGTGAGTCGGACTTCGTCGACCTCGTGGACGCCTAGCTCGTCCATCAGGAGCCGACAGCCTGCATACAGGGCGGCTTTGGCCAGTTGGACGGCGCGGACATCAGCCTGGGTGACCTCGACCACGGGGTCGTGGCAGAGGCGGTAGGAAAACGTGCGGCCGTTCGGCACGATGCGGTCGTGCGGGACGGCGGGCGCGGTGATGGTGCCGTCGGCCGTGATGACTCCGGCGAGGAACAGCTCAGCGATGGCCTCAATGATCCCCGAGCCGCAGATGCCCGTGATCCCGGTGCGTTGCACCGAACGCGCAAAACCAGGTTGGTCCGACCAGCGGGCCGCGCCGATCACCCGGATCCTCGGCTCAAGCGTCTCGCGGTCGATGCGCACCCGCTCAATGGCACCACGGGCAGCGCGTTGCCCGCTCGAAATCTGGGCACCCTCAAACGCCGGCCCAGTAGGGGAGGAGGCAGCAAGCAGGCGCTCACGGTTGCCCAGCACAATCTCGGCGTTGGTGCCAACATCGACTAACAGCGTCAGCGGCTCGGCGCGGTGGGGTGCCTCAGCCAGCACCATGGCCGCAGCATCGGCCCCTACGTGCCCGGCGATGCACGGCGGGAAGTAGACCCGAGCGCCCGGATGGACCGGTAGCGCCAGGTCGCTCGCAAGGACCGTGACCGACTCGGTGGTGGCCAGCGCAAACGGGGCGGACCCCAGCGGCGTTGGGTCGAGGCCGAGCACGAGGTGGTGCATGATCGGATTGCCGACGATGCACACGTCGAGCACGTCAACGGGCTGCAGCGACGCCTGATCGCACAACTCGGCGATCATCTCGCTGAGCGCCTCGCGCACGGCGTCCGTCAACCGGCGCTCGCCACCAGGGTTCATCATCACGTAGGACACGCGGCTCATCAGGTCTTCGCCATAGGCGATCTGCGGGTTCATCCGCCCACTCGAGGCCAGCACCTCGCCGGTATGCAGATCGCACAGGTGCCCAGCCAGCGTCGTGGAGCCGACGTCGAAGGCCACCCCGTAGATGCGGTCACGCAGACCGGGCCAGACGGCCACCACCTCTTCACCGTTGCGCGCCGCCACGGTCAGTGCGCTGGACGACTCCCCGGTCAGGGGCTGCAAGGCCCGCATGACGGCCCTATCGATCCGCAGCCCGCGCAGCTCCCACTGGTCGTCGAGGGCGGCCGCGAGCCGCTGGACCGCGCCCGTGGAGTCGGCCATCGTGGCGCCGTCGAACGTCACGTAGTGCAACAACACCACCGGGTCGATCGCCACGTCGAGCGCTCCAGCGTCTTTGCGCACGACCTGGCGGTGCACCTGGCTCGTCTCGGGCACGTCGATCACGACGTCGCGGGCAATCGCCGCAGCACACCCCAACCGTCGGCCGGTATGCAGACTGTGCGGCCCGGCATACGTCGTCTCGGTCAGCGTGGGCTCGGCCAGTCGTGTCGCATCGGCGTCCAGCCCCGGACGCGCTCCCACCTCAACCTGACACCGCCCGCAGATGCCGACCCCGCCGCAGATGGAGTCAAGGTCGACGCCCAAGGTGCGTGCGGCCTCCAGCACGGTCGTCCCCGTGGGCACCACGCCACGGCGGCCCGACGGCATAAAGAACACTTCAACCGACAGTGAATCTGAGGTGGGATCCGACATCGCGACGAATTCTTAGACGCCGCTAGACGCCCGGGCAGCCCTACGGTTGGTGCGCCGACGCGGAGCACCCTCAACCTCGGAGTCAGGCGGACGATTCACCGAAATCCAGGTGCTGCAGTTGGGGTCATTTCCGGTCAGCACATCTGCGGCCCGCAACATCGAGCGGACCTCGGGCTCCAACGGATTGGTGATCGCCGAGGTCAGCCCAGCACCGGCCGCCATAGCCAAGAACCCGGCGTTGATGGTCGCCCGGTTGGGTAACCCGAAGCTGATGTTCGAGGCGCCGCAGGTGGTGTTGACGCCCAACTCGGACTGCAACCGGTGCACCAGTGCCAGCACCTGGCGCCCCGCCGAGCCAATCGCACCAATCGGCATCACGAGAGGATCGACCACGATGTCACAGGCCGGGATGCCGTGATCGGCCGCCCGGTTCACGATCATCCGGGCGATCTCGAAGCGCACGTTGGGGTCTTCGTCAATGCCGGTCTCGTCGTTGGTGATCGCCACCACGGCCGCCCCGTGCTTGGCCACCAACGGCAGCACCGATTCGAGGCGGTCGTCCTCGCCGGTCACTGAGTTCACGAGTGCCTTGCCCTGGTAGACGGCCAAGCCAGCCTCGAGTGCGGCGACGATCGAGGAATCAATCGACAGCGGCACGTCGACCACGGCCTGCACCCGGCGGATAGTCTCGGCCAGGATGGCCGGCTCGTCGGTCAGCGGAATGCCCGCGTTGACATCCAAGATCGCTGCCCCGGCAGCCACCTGGGCCAACGCGTCGGACTCTACTCGGCGGTAGTCGCCGACCTTCATCTCCTCGGCCAGGGACTTACGCCCCGTGGGGTTGATCCGCTCGCCGATGATCGCGAAGGGCCGGTGGTAACCGATCACGACTTCGCGGGTAGCCGAGCTGAGGATGGTTTCGTTCACAGGGGGACACCTATCGATGGGCGGCGGGCTTTGCGGGTATCTGCGATCAAGGCTTCGAGTGCCGCGTCGTCGTATCGGCGGTCGAGATCAGCAGTGACCGCAGCGACTTCCGCCTCCAGGTCGGGGGAGCACTGGCTGCTCACCCGCCTCCACCCCGCGACGAAGGCTGTCGTGCCAGCTTGGCCTCGACCGACAGCCGCTCGATGGATGGCCTTCTCAAACCGCAGCGGCAGAGGTTGAGTGTGCCTGCGCTCGCCATCGCGAGCCACCACCTGACCCGGTATGTCGTGCCACCAGATCACCGTGAGTTGCGGGCCGCTTTCCCGTCGCCGAGTCATCAGCGAAAGGTCAGCCGGCTGCAGCTGCGAAGGAACTGATACCGGCGGCGGCCTTACGGGCCATCACCATCTCTTTGGCCATCTCTGCCGCGACCGCTGCGTCACGGCAGTAGGCATCGGCCCCGACGGCCACGCTGAACTCTTCGTTCACCGGGGCACCGCCGACCAGCACGATGTAGTCGTCGCGCACGCCGCGCTCGACCATCGCATCAATGACGACCTTCATGTAGGGCATAGTCGTGGTCAGTAGGGCAGACATGCCGAGGATGTCCGGCCTGTGCTCTTCCAGCGCATCGAGATAGGCCTGTGCGTCCTGGTTGATACCGAGGTCGATCACGTCGAAGCCAGCGCCCTCCATCATCATCGCGACGAGGTTCTTGCCGATGTCATGGATGTCGCCCTTGACGGTGCCAATCACGATGGTCCCGACCGACTCGGCACCGGTCTCGGCCAGTAGTGGGCGCAAAATCGCCATGCCGGCCTTCATTGCGTTGGCGGCCAGCAACACCTCGGGCACGAACAAGATGCCGTCGCGGAAATCCACACCGACGATCCGCATACCCTCCACCAACGCCTCGTTGAGCACGCGCTGCGGCGACCATTGGCGCTCGAGCAGGATGTGTGAACCGGTAGCAATCTCGGCGTACATGCCGTCGTAGAGGTCGTCGTGCATCTGCTCGACCAGTTCGTCGGTTTCGAGAGTCGAGAGGTCTAGATCGTCGTCAGCCATGGTGCGCTCCTGCCAAATCGGCGTGGGTAGAGAGTGGGGTTGCTCATCCGCATACCGAGAATGAGCTGTTGCGGTTGATCTCCCGATTGCGGGAGAAGAACCCGAGGTTGATATCCGTGCCGGTATATCGACCCGTCACGTGCACGGGGTCGGTGTCGTGGTCGTGGCCCGCCTCGACAGCCTCGATCAACTCGGCCATCGCGTGCCCGGCCAGCGGGGCGTTCTTGAACTGGTTGCCCGAGGTGCCGATCGCCACGTAGAAACCGTCGAGGTCGGTGCGGTCGTAGATCGGGATCCAGTCGTCGGCCACGTCATAGATGCCGACGATCCCGAGCGGTGTGTTAGGGATCTGCAAGTCAGGTATGCGGCGGGCTAGGCGCAGCGTCTGTCGCTCCCAGCCCTCGGCGGTCACGGTGGTGCGGTATTCGTCGGGCGCCTCGAGCCACTCCAGCTCGTCGCAAGCAGGCTCGAGCGAGCCGATGGCTAGCATGCCGCCTGCCTCGGGTTTCATGTAGATGCCGGTGTCTTCGTCGACGAGCAGGTACCCGATCGGTGCACCGTCGACCCGCGGGGAGGGCAGATGATGGACCTCTTGGCGCATGGGGCGTGTCGCGATGGCCATCGACTCGCGCACTCCCGCCAGGTCGTTGACTCGACCAGAATGCGGGCCTGCGACGTTGACCACCACCGGTGCGGTGAGGGTCGATCCATCCCCCAACGTGACACCGCTGACGCGTCCCTTTTCGCGGTGTATCGCAGCCACGCGGGTCTCGAACCGGAACTGCGCGCCGTGTCGCATCGCTGCGTGCTGCAGATTACGAGCGGTCAGTTGGGGGTCGTTGACGTAGCCGGCATCCGGCATCCAGACGGCGCCCGGCAACGGCTCGCCCGGCTCGGCCCAGAAGTCGTCCGAATCCACCGGCGTGGGAGGTCCCATCCGGCGGCCGTCGACCAAGGGGACGCGTCGGGCCAGCTCGGCAGCGTCCCAATATTCGTACGGGACCCCGAGGGCATCGAAGTGCGGCTGCACCTTGCTCGCCAGCCCGTCGCCAGTGTCGAGCAGCGCCATGCCGCAGGTCACCAGTTCGACCAAGGGTGATTCGTCGTGCTCCCCGAGGTATGCCGACCAGTTGCGCCAGTAGTGCAGCGCCTCCCACGACATCGCCACACCTTGTTCGGTCGAATAGCTGAACCGCACGATCGCGCTGGAGCAACTTGTGGACCCGTATCCGGCGCTCGGTAGGGCATCGATGCTGAGGGTGCGGCGACCGCGCTGGGCCAATTCGAAGGCCACGGCCGCGCCGATGACCCCGGCGCCAATGATGATGACGTCGGCATCGGAGGCAGTTGTGGCAGCCGCACGATCTGTGATGGCGATCTCCCTCTTGTGCTCGATGGTGCTTCAGCGTGCGCCAGTTCCCACTGTGTGGGAATCTATAGACAATTTCCCGTATAGCGGTAACATATGCCGAGAAATGACTGGTGTAAAGAGTGTTGAGCGCGCAATCTCGTTGCTGAGCGAGGTGGCGCGGCGTCCCTGTGGCCTGGTGGAGCTCGCTGAGGCCTGTGATCTGCCCACGAGTACAGCGGCCAGGTTGTTGGCCACCCTTGAAGATCTCGATGCCGTACGACGCGGCGACGACGGTCGCTATCACGTGGGCTCGACCGTGGGTGCGATGGCCGCAGCCGAGCGAGGAGAACCCCGACTGCGCGATGTCGCCCAGCCCTATCTCGACGAAATGTCTGTCGCGCTCAACGAAGCGGTGTGCCTGTCCGTGGTCTCGGGAGAAGTGAACGTGACCGTGGCGCAAGTCGACGTTCCTCGTCCTGTGCAAGCTGAAAACTGGGAAGGCACCCGGTGGCCGCTCGCCGATGGTCCCGCGGGCTACGCGGTGGTCTCCACCTGGCCCAAAGCCAAAGCCCACACCTTCATCCGGCGCCACCCCGAGGTGGCCGACCTAGCACAGCGGATCGCCGCCCCGCCTGCTTCGGGAGTCTGGTGGAGCGAGGGGCACTACGTCGAAGGATTGACCAGCGCAACGTTCCCGGTACGAGGGCGCGACGCAGTCGCAGTGGGAGCGCTGTATGCCTACGGGCCGTCTTACCGATTCCCAGCCATCGACACGAAATCCACCATCGAGGATGTGTTGATCGATTGCGGCCAGCGACTGTCCCAAGCGTGGCAAGCACGGACCAACTCCACTCACGAAACAGGTTGAGGCACCCATGAGCATCGGCGAAGCACCCACAACCTCCCCACACGAGCAGGGGAAGCCGAGTGAACCGAGCGGGGGGCGCGCCGAGCGGGGCCGCCGTCGCCAACGACCACGTGGCCCACAAGCCCCGGCACAGCCGCCGTTTAACCAACCCACCCGCAGCATTGGCCCGCTTAAGGCCGTCTCCGAGGATCAACTGGAGTCGATCTACACGGCGTCCCTACGGGTGCTTGCCGAAACCGGCATCGACTTCCTGCACCCTGTCGCCCAAAAGATGTGGGTCGACGCCGGCGCTGATCTCACCCGCAATCGGGTGCGTTTGGACGCCGAGCTGATCGATTCGCTGATCGCCAAGGCCCCGAGCGAATTCACAATGCACTCACGTAACGAAGCCCACAACCTACGCATGGGCGGGGACTCGGTGGCCTTTACTGCAGTCGCCAGCCCGCCCTACGTGGGCGATGCCGCCGGGGGCCGCCGCGAAGGCAACAAGGCCGACTTCGAGAACCTGCTGCGCTTGTCCCAATCACTCAATAGCGTTCACCTGCTCGGCGGCTACCCGGTGGAACCGACCGACATCCACGCCTCGGTCCGTCACCTGCACGCCACCAGGTCCATGTTGATTTTGACCGACAAGGTGCCGCACACCTACAGCCTCGGCTCGGTGCGCAACATCGATTGCCTCGAGATGGTCCGGATCGCGCGGGGCGTCGACCACGAGACCCTGGACACGCAGCCGTCGGTGCACACGATCATCAACGCCAGTTCGCCGCTGCGCTACGACGAGCCGATGCTTGAAGGCATTTTGCAGTTTTCCCCGCGCAACCAGGTTGTGGTGATCACCCCGTTCACCTTGGCCGGGGCGATGGCCCCGGTGACGGTGGCGGGCGCTTTGGTGCAGCAAAACGCCGAAGCGCTCGCGGGCATCGCCTTCACGCAACTCGTCAAGCCTGGCTCGCCGGTGGTCTACGGCGGGTTCACCTCCAACGTCGATATGAAGTCGGGTTCGCCGGCGTTCGGCACGCCAGAATTTATGAAGGCTGCACTGGTAGGCGGTCAGTTGGCCCGTCGCGTCGGGGTGCCCTACCGCTCGTCCAACGTCTGTGCGGCCAATGCGGTCGATGCCCAAGCGGGCTACGAGAGTTCGTTCTCGTTGATGGGCGCCATCCTCGGCGGAGCTAACCTGGTCATGCACGGAGCAGGCTGGATGGAGGGTGGGTTGCGGGCGTCATACGAAAAAATGATCTTGGATGCCGACCTGTTGCAGATGGTGTCGGTCTTCCTCGACCCGATTGTGGTCGACGACGCGAGTTTGGCCGTCGAAGCCATCGCCGAAGTCGGGCCCGGTGGTCACTTCTTCGGCGTGCAGCACACCCAAGATCGCTTCCGCGACGCCTTCTACTCGCCAATGATCTCGGACTGGCGCAACTTCGAATCGTGGGAAGAAGCGGGTAGCCCGACCTCGGATCAGCACGCAACCCGGTTGGTTAAGGAGTTTCTGGACACCTACGAGCAGCCCCCGATGGACGACGGAGTGCTCGCCGAGCTCGACGACTTCGTGGCCCGCCGGGTTGCTGAGGGCGGCGTCGCTACCGACTTCTAAGAAGCGCCCACCTGCACCACCGACCCACCCGCACCACCGAGCCCCAGCAGTACCGTGAAACCCCAGGAGTGTGTGATGAGAAGTTCTGCCCAGGTCGTGGTTATCGGCGGCGGCGTGGTCGGTGCCAGCGTGTTGTATCACCTGACCAAGGCCGGGATGACTGACGCGGTGCTGCTCGAACGGAGCGAGCTCACCTCGGGCTCCACCTGGCACGCCGCCGGTGGGATGCACACGTTGAATGGCGACCCGAACGTCGCTGCGTTGCAGAAGTACACCGTGGAGTTGTATGCCGAGATCGAGCGGATCTCGGGCGTCGACTGCGGCACGCACCTGACCGGCGGGCTCATTCTCGCCGACACTCAAGAGCGCCTCGACTGGCTGCGGATGGCCCATGCGCGCAACAAGTACCTCGGCCTGGACACGGAGATGATCAGCGTCGCCGAGGCCAAAAAGTTCTTGCCGATCATGGACGAGCAGTATTTCGTCGGCGCCATGTTTGACCCCTTCGAGGGCAACGTGGACCCCACCGGGGTGACCCGTGCCTATGTCCGCGCTGCCCAGATTGCGGGCGCCGAAGTCGTGCAACACACGCGCGTGGAGTCGATCACCCACCTACGCGATGGCTCGTGGGAGTTGGACTGCGGCGAAGCCGGGACCATCACCTGCGAGCACTTCGTCAACGCCGGGGGGCTCTGGGCGCGCGAGGTCGGACGCATGCGCGGCCTGGAGTTGCCGGTGCTGGCGATGGAGCACCATTACTTGATCACCGAGGCGGTTCCGGAATTGGCCGGGTCGCCCCTCTTCCACGCGATGGACTTCGGCGGCGAGGTCTATTTGCGCAAGGAGGGCGAGGGGCTGCTGCTCGGCACCTACGAGCCACATGGGGTGCCGTGGTCGTCGAAGCAGACGCCGTGGGACTTCGGGCATCAGCTGCTTACCCCCGACCTGGACCGCATCTCGGACAACCTCGAGCGGGCCATCGACCACTTCCCGATCTTCGGTCAGGTAGGGATCAAGTCGGTGATCAACGGGCCGTTCACCTTTGCCCCCGACGGCAACCCGCTGATCGGGCCGGTGCGTGGCCAGCCGGGGCACTGGGTGGCCTGCGGCGTGATGGCGGGGCTGAGCCAAGGGGGCGGCGTTGGGCTCGCACTGGCCAACTGGATCACCACTGGCGACCCCGGCTTCGATGTCTGGGGGATGGACGTGGCGCGGTTCGGACCGTGGGCCACACCGGCGTACACGAACGCCAAGGTGCGCGAGAACTACGGCCGTCGCTTCCAGATCGCCTACCCCAACGAGCAGTTGCCTGCCGCTCGCAAGGTCGCGACCTCCCCGATCTACGACCGTCTCGACGCCGCGAATGCTGTATGGGGCGTGTCCTTCGGGCTGGAACACGCGCTGTGGTTTGCCGCCGACCACGACGCTGCTGCGGGAGATCGACCCATCGAGGAACCGACTCTGCGCCGGTCCAACGCCTGGGACTCGGTCGCTGCCGAGTGCGCCGCCGTCCGTGAGCGGGTTGGGCTGCTCGAGACCACCAACTTCGCAAAGTACGAGTTCGCAGGCCCGGGCGCACGCGCCTTCCTGGACGCCATCATGGCGGGTGTTATCCCGCGGACCGGACGTATCGCCCTTTCCCCGATGCTCAACGAGCAGGGCAAGGTCATCGGGGACTTCACCGTAGCCGCTCTGCCTGCGGCGAGCGCCTCCGATGGGCCGGAGCGCCTGCTGGTCTTCGGCTCCGGGGCCGCTGAGCAGTATCACCAGCGATGGTTCGACAGCCACCTTCCCGCTGACGGCGCGGTGCACTACCGCGCGTTGGGGGCCAGCCTCTGCGGGTTGGCGATCGCCGGGCCCAGGGCCCGCGATGTGCTCGCCGCGGTGAGCGATCAGGACGTGTCCGGCGAAGCGTTCGGTTTGCTCGACATCCGCAGCATGAACCTGGGCAGCGTGCCAGCGCTCGTCGGTCGGATCTCGTACACCGGCGACCTGGGGTACGAGATGTGGGTCGAGCCGGCATACCTCGCGCCGTTGTTTGATCTGCTAATGGACGTGGGCGCTGAGCACGGGATCGACCTGTTCGGCGGACATGCGCTTAACTCGCTGCGTCTGGAGAAGTCCTACGGTTCGTGGGCTACCGAATATCGCCCGATCTACGACCCGTATGAGGCCGGTTTGGGTGTATTTATGAGGCCGAACAAAGGCGAGTTCATCGGTCGGGATGCGACCCTGGCGGTTCGTGAAACCGGCCCGGCGCGGCGTTTGTGTGCCTTCAGTGTGGACGTTCCCTCGGGGCCGGACGCTGCCGATGTGATCGGCGACGAGCCCATCTCCCACGCCGGGGACGTCATCGGCTGGGTGACCTCCGGCGGGTTTGCCCATCACAGCGGAGTCTCGATCGCTCTGGGCTACATCCCGGCGGCTATCGCGGACGAGATCGACGGCTTTGAGATCGAAATTCTCGGCGAGCAACGATCCGCGCGCCGATTGCCCCGGTGTCTCTACGATCCAGACAGCGAGCATATGCGCAGTTAGGTGTCCATCCACGAACTGCGCCATAAGGGTGCGGTGCGGCATACTGCCCTGAGCCCTTGCGCCGGATATGGAGCGCCACGAGGGCGGACAGGGCACCTGCCTGCGATGAGAGGACCACAACGCATGGGACGACTATTTGGCACCGACGGGGTGCGCGGCCTCGCGAATAAGGACATCACTGCGGAGTTAGCTCTAAATCTTTCAGTGGCTGTGGCTCATGAGTTGAGCGGCCGGGGGACCTACGGTGGTCGACGAGCCACTGCCGTGGTGGGCCGTGACTCACGAGCGTCGGGCGAGTTTCTGGGGTCGGCCGTGATGGCCGGGTTGGCCTCCGCGGGGGTCGACGTGTTGGACGCAGGGATGTTGCCGACCCCCGCGATCGCGCACCTGACCATGCGACTCTCGGCCGAAATGGGGGCCATGCTCTCGGCCTCGCATAACGCGATGCCCGACAACGGCATCAAGTACTTCTCCACCGGTGGCAACAAACTGGCCGACGAAATTGAAGACCGGATCACCGAGCGGATGGGCGTCGAGTGGGAGCGCCCCACCGGAGCCCAGGTGGGGCGGATTCAGCCGTTCCCGCAGGGGGCTGAGTTCTATATGGAGCACCTGCTGTCGTCGGTGTCGGTCCGACTCGACGGTCTGCACGTCGTCGTTGATGCCGCCCACGGGGCCGCCGCCTACGTCGGTCCGGAAGCTTTCCGTCGGGCCGGTGCCCGCGTCGATGTCATCGGCGGCGATCCCAACGGGCTCAACATCAACGACGGGTATGGCTCCACCCACCTCGAACAGTTGCAGCGCGCGGTCGTCGAGCGGGGCGCGGACTTCGGGGTCGCTCTCGATGGAGATGCCGATCGCTGCTTGGCCGTGGATGCTGACGGTCGGATCGTTGATGGGGACCAGATCATGGCCGTGCTTGCCGTTGACCAGCACGAGCGCGGCACGTTGAAGGACGACACGTTGGTGGCCACCGTGATGTCCAACCTCGGTCTGCTGCAGGCGATGGACAAGCACGGCATCACCGTCGTCCAGACCGCAGTCGGTGACCGGTACGTGCTCGAAGAGATGCGTCGGCGCCGGCTTAATCTCGGAGGTGAGCAGTCGGGCCACGTCATCATGCTCGACCACGGCACGACCGGCGACGGTGTCCTTACCGCGCTCTCGCTCGCTGCAGGGGTGGTCAATTCGGGCAAGCCGCTGTCCGTGCTCGCTGGGGTAATGAAGCGTCTGCCACAGGTTTTGATCAACGTCAAAGGTGTAGACAAGCAGCGCGTCGAGACTGACGAGGTGCTCCAAGGCGCCGTGGCTGAAGTGTCGAAATCCCTAGGCAACGGTGGTCGGGTGCTCCTTCGCAAGTCAGGCACGGAGCCACTCGTGCGGGTCATGGTCGAAGCGCAGACGCACGACGAAGCTCAGCGTTGCGCCGATCGCCTCGTTGACGTCGTCCGCGACCGCCTCTCGTTGTAGCCGCGAGGCTCGGTGCCCCCAGGCATGACTTCGCCACCAGCCTTGCGGAATGTCTGCAGGGCTCGCGAAGTTCAGGTGGAGGACCTCGCCAAGGCGTGTTCTGCATCATTCATCCCTCGAAAGGATCCACATGGAAACCCTGAACAAGGTTGCTTACAACGCCGCTGCCAACGCCACGGGCGGCCGCGGAGGTCGCAGCGCGAGCGAAGACGGCACAGTTGACGTTGCCCTCGGCAAGCCCGGAAGCGGCAAGGCCAACCCTGAGACCCTGTTCGCTGCTGGGTATGCGGCGTGCTTCGGCGGAGCCTTCGCCAAGCTGGCGGGCGCGGAAGATGTGGACGCAGGCGATGCGACCGTCAACGCGGACGTGAAGTTCGGCGAGACCGACACCGGGTTCGGCCTGGCCGTCGACATCGTCGCGACCCTTCCCGGAGTTAACGATGCCAAGGCCCAGGAACTAGCCGACAAGGCACACCAGATGTGCCCCTACAGCAAGGCAACGCGCGGCAACATCGAAGTCAGCGTCACCGGCAAGGGTGCCTGAGAGCCCTCACGCCTCAAACGAACGCTCAACGCGGTGCACCACAGAGCACAGGCACCGGCCGTACTGAATGAGCATGGCACCGGGTAAGCACGACACTGCGTAAGTACGACACTGAGTAAGTACGACACCGCGGGCCTGCCCGACCGGAACCTCTGACGAGCCTCAGACGATCTGGTTGAGCAGGCCCGTGTCAACGTCGAAGAGGAAACCGGCCACCAGCACGTCGTCAGGGATCAGCGGGTGCGAGCGCACGCGGGCGACGTCCTCAGCCAACGCACGGTGCTGATCGTCAACGACGTGGAACCGCTGCCAAATGGCATCCTGGCCCGACGAGGCCGAGATGCGCTCCCGCAGTTCTGCCTCGCTGGCCGAGGCCATGGCGCACCGCGTATGGGGAACGATGACGACGCGCTTGACCCCTAGCAGGTGAGCGCCGAGCACGAGGGCCTCTAACGCAGCATCGGTGACGCGGCCACCAGGATTGCGAAAGATCTTGGCGTCTCCGTGGGAGAGGCCGACCATCCGCAGTGGATCGATTCGGGAGTCCATGCACGTCACGATGGCCACACCGGCGCGCGCGATGCCGTCGAATCCCGCGTGGTCGAACTCCGCCGCGAAGGCCTGATTGGCCGCAATCAGATCATCAAAGTTGCCACGGCCAGCGGTGGCGCCATGGGCGTCGCTCATGAATCGGAATCCATATCTGGTCGGGTGGTGATGGTCATTGCAATCGGGGTCATGACGTCGGCGAAGAAGTCGTTGCCTTTGTCGTCAACGACGATGAACGCCGGGAAGTTGCGCACTTCAATCTTCCAGACGGCTTCCATGCCGAGCTCTTCGTACTCTAGAACCTCTACCGACGTGATGCAGTCCTGAGCCAATCGGGCGGCCGGGCCACCGATCGACCCGAGGTAGAAGCCGCCGTACTCATTGCACGAGGCCGTGACTTGCGCTGACCTGTTGCCTTTGGCCAGCATCACCAAGGAGCCGCCTGCCGCCTGGAACTGCGCGACGTAGGAGTCCATCCGCCCTGCAGTTGTGGGGCCGAACGATCCTGACGGCATACCCGCTGGGGTTTTGGCCGGCCCGGCGTAGTAGATGGGGTGATCTCGCAAGTAGTCGGGCATGTCTTCGCCGGCGTCGAGGCGCTCTTTGATCTTGGCGTGGGCAAGGTCTCGAGCCACCACGACCGTCCCGTTCAGCGACACCCTGGTCTTGACCTGGTGCTTGGACAACTCGGCCAGCACCACCTCCATTGGCTGGTTGAGGTCGATCGGGACGGCAGAGCGAGCGCCAGTGCCGGACACCCCCTGACTCTCCTCGTCTAACTCGTCGTCGACGTGCTCGGGCATAAAGCGCGCCGGGTCGGTCTCGAGCTGCTCGATGAACACGCCCTTGTGGGTGATCTTTGCTAGCGCCTGCCGGTCTGCCGAGCACGACACGGCGATGGCCACGGGTAGCGAGGCGCCATGCCTAGGCAGCCGGATCACCCGCACGTCGTGGCAGAAGTACTTGCCGCCAAATTGGGCACCGATGCCGAAGTTGCGGGTCAACTCGTGGACCTGCTCCTCGAGCTCAGGATCGCGGATCGCGTGTCCAGACATCGATCCTTGGGTGGGCAGCGTGTCCAGGTATCGGGCTGAGGCGTATTTTGCGGTCTTCAAGGCGAACTCTGCAGACGTCCCGCCGAGCACGATCGCGAGGTGGTACGGCGGGCAGGCCGACGTTCCCAGAGAGCGCAACTTCTCGTCCAGCCACTCCATCAGACGCTCAGGATTGAGCAGCGCCTTGGTCTCTTGGAACAGGAACGACTTGTTGGCCGAGCCGCCCCCCTTGGCCATGAACAGGAACTTGTAGGTCGTCTCGTGCCCCGGCTCGGTGTCGGCGTAGATCTCGACCTGTGCGGGAAGGTTCGAACCGGTGTTCTTTTCTTCCCAGGTGGTGATCGGGGCCATCTGTGAGTAGCGCAGATTGAGGCGGGTGTAGGCGTCGAAGACGCCCCGCGAGATGGCTTCCTCATCGGGCCCTGCGGTGAGCACGCGCTGCCCCCGCTTGCCCATGGCGATGGCCGTGCCCGTGTCCTGGCACATGGGCAACACGCCACCAGCAGCGATGTTGGCATTTTTGAGGAGGTCCAGAGCCACAAATTTGTCGTTCGTACTCGCCTCAGGGTCGTCCATGATCGTCGCCAACTGGGCCAAGTGCCCAGGGCGAAGGTAGTGCGCAATATCGTGCATGGCGGTGTCGGTCAGCAGCCGCAGCGCCTCAGCGTCGACCTGAAGAAATTCGAGCCCGTCCGGGCCTTTCACCAGCCGCACGCCCTCGGTGGTGAGCAGCCGGTATGGCGTCTCGTCGGCCCCGATGGGGAGCACGTCGGAGTAAGCGAAGTCAGGCACCGGTCACTCGCTCACGGTTACGACGTCGATGTCAGCGCGCGTGGGGGAGGCGGCTCCTGCGCGTGCGACGGTGTACGCCGCCGTCGACAGCGCACGGTCCACGGCCGCGCTGAGCGCCCACGAACTGGCCCCCTCGAGGTGCTGTCGGGCCTCGACCGAGCCGAGCAGCCCAGCGTCCAGGAGGCCGGAAATCAGACCCGCCATAAACGAGTCGCCAGCCCCCACCGTGTCGATAACCTCGACCTTCGGTGCTGCGACCCGGACCTGAGTGTCGGTGTTGCTTTGGTACACGTGCGCTCCACTGCCACCGTCCGTCACCACGACCAGCGCCGGGCCAAGCCGGCCCCAGAGCCTGGCTACCTCTTGGATGGATGCACCCTGGTAGAGCCACTCGATGTCTTCGGTGCTGGCTTTGACGACGTCACTGCGACCGATGCACTCCTCGATCAACGAGCGAGCCTCATGCGCCTGACCCATGATGGTCGGGCGTGCATTGGGGTCGTACGACACGGTGGCCGAGGCGCGAGCCGCAGCCATGGCGTCAAAGACCGCTGAGGCGCCGGGCTGCAACGTCGCGGCAATGGAACCGGTGTGTACGTGGCCCACGTCGCTCAGATCCGGAACCGGGATATCCCAGGAAAGGTCGAATTCGTAGGTTGCGCCACCTTCAGCGTCGAGCGTGGCCTTTGCCGTTGAGGTGCGCGCAGCGTCGCGGCTGCCGGGGGTAAGGGCGACGTCACGCTCGGCGAGATAGTCGGTGATCCGCTGACCCCGCTTATCGTCGCCGAGGTTGGTCGCCAGGAGCGTGGGGTGGCCGAGGGCAGCCAAGCCGACCGCGACGTTGGCCGGGCTGCCGCCCACGTGCTCGGTGGCTTCACCCGTCTGCGGTTGGACGATGTCGATCAGTGCCTCGCCGATCGAGACGACAGTGGCGTTGGTCCGCAGGGCCATGGTTGCCTCACTTGGAGCGTTGGTGGCGTTGGTGGGCTCAGGCATGCGGCGGGGCGAACTCGTCGGCGATCGCAGCCACCTTGGACAAGCGGTGCTGGGACTCGATGCGGCGGATGGTGCCGGACTTGCTGCGCATCACCAGGGAATGGGTGTATGCCGTTCCGGAGCCGAACCGCACACCCTTAAGCAGTTCGCCGCTCGTGATGCCGGTGGCGACGAAAAAGCAGTTGTCGCCGGTCACGAGGTCGTCGTTGGTCAGGATGCGGCTCAGATCGTGACCTGCATCGATGGCGTGCTGACGTTCCTCGTCGTCTTTGGG
This sequence comes from Actinomycetales bacterium, assembly GCA_038330045.1. Lineage (GTDB taxonomy): Bacteria > Actinomycetota > Actinomycetes > Actinomycetales > Dermatophilaceae > Ornithinicoccus. Next base: position 17,924 of record JBBQNO010000016.1, read on the forward strand.
CCACAACTTGCCTTGGATCACGCCGCCCATGGCCTTGACGGCGCAGGCGGTGATGATGCCCTCGGGGGTGCCGCCGATGCCGAGAAGCATGTCGACGCCGCTGCCCTCCTCGCAGGCGGCGATGCCGCCAGCGACGTCGCCATCGGAGATGAACCGCAATCGGGCACCTGCCTCGCGGACCTCTTGGGCCATGGCGTCGTGGCGGGGCCGGTCCAGCATGATGACGGTGACGTCTTCGGGGTGGCGGTTCTTGGCGCGGGCCACGCGGCGCACGTTCTCCGCGATCGGCAGCCGGATGTCGACGCGGTCGGCGCACTCGGCACCGACGACGAGCTTGTCCATGTAGAACACGGCGCTAGGGTCATACATCGTCCCGCGCTCGGACACAGCCATCACCGCAATGGCGTTGTCCATCCCTTTCGCGGTCAGCGTGGTGCCATCGATGGGATCGACCGCCACGTCCACGGCGGGGCCCGTCCCGTCCCCGACGTGTTCGCCGTTGTAGAGCATGGGCGCTTCGTCCTTCTCGCCCTCGCCGATGACGACCACGCCGTCCATCGCGACCGAGGAGATGACTTTGCGCATCGACTCCACGGCCGCGTTGTCGGCGAGGTTCTTCTGGCCAAGGCCCACCCAGCGACCAGCAGCGAGGGCGGCAGCCTCGGTCACTCGGACGAGTTCGAGGGCGAGGTTGCGGTCAGGCAACACCGCTTCGCGGCGGGTACGAATGTCATCGGTCATGGTCGACTCCTGTGTCCTTCGCGGGGGCTGCTGTGGGCATGACCCTATCCCTGATGACCGACAACCTGGGAGTCAATGGGACGATAACCGGATGAGCACAACGACTGCGTCCCCGCAGCAGGGTAACCATGGCTAGTCGCATCGACAGGTTGCTGTCCTACTCGGCGAAAAACATGTTCTATTCGCTGGCTGCCGTGCTCGTCATTGTGTTCGCCGCGTGGGCCATCTCGCCCCAACCGCCGGACCAACAGCGCCGGCCCGCCGAGATTGAGAAGACGGCATCGTTTGCGGCATCCGAGGCCGCCTGGCCGGTGTGGACACCAGAGGGGCTGGATCAGGGGTGGATCGGCACCTTGGTGAGTTTCGGCCCAAAAGCGCAAACCCCTACGTGGCGTCTGTTGATGGTGTCCCCGCGCACCGAGTCAGTGCAGTTGCGCCAAGCTGTGGATCCCAGCCCCGAGTGGCTCGCGCTGTCGTTGGCAGACGTCACCGATCAGGAGAGCACGCTGTCCATCGCCGGGCCTGACGGGCCAGCAGAGTGGGAGATCTGGACTGGTGTCAGCAAGAACGACGAAAACTTGGTGGCCCTGGTGCTGGAGGCGACCCCTGAGCAGCCGGCAACAACAGTCGTGCACGGAACAGCAGACACGCAAGAAATGACCACGTTCATCGAGTCCCTCGTGGTGGCTACCAACAGCTAGTTGTCGTGTGCCTCTGGTGTCGAGGAGTCGAGTTGCGCTTGGGCGGCGTCGAGTTTGGACTGGCAGTGAGCCGCAAGGGCCTCGCCGCGCTCCCAGAGCACCATTGATTCTTCAAGGGGAACCGTGCCGGACTCGATTTTGGCCACGATGTCGATGAGTTCTTCACGAGCCTGCTCGTAACTGAGGTCGCTCACGCCTGCGTTACTCGCTGTGTTGTCGCCCGCGGTCTCGTCGGCTTCGCTCACATCACTCACGCCGCCGTCGCCCGCGTCTGGTGCGCTCTTGTCTGTGGCCATCGCGACAGACTAACCCTCCCGATGTTCGTGTCGAGCCTTAACTCATCGGGCGGACCGCGAAGTCGCCGCGCGCCACCCGCACCCGCAGCACCTCACCGATGTCGACCTCGTCGCGTGATCTCACGATGGACCCATCGGTGTGCTGGATCACGGCATACCCACGCTCCAAGGTATGGCGAGGGGAGACCGCGCGTAGGTGGCGGCGGTGTTGCGCGACGCGCTCGTGCTCGGTGTCCAGCCTGCGACGTAGTGCTCGTTGACCGCGGATATGCGCCGCATCGATGACCTCGCGGTGTCGAGCCACGATGGCGCTGCGGGCACTCATCACGGGCCGGCTCATCAGAGCCTCGAGGGCGCTGCGCTCGCGGGATAGACGTTGACCTAGCGATCGTCGGCCGCGGCCGGTCATCGTGTGCAGCCCGCTCAGTTCATCTTCTCGGTCAGGCACGATCGCGGTGGCCGCGTGAGTGGGGGTGGAGGCCCGCAGGTCGGCGACGTAGTCAATGAGCGGATTGTCCGTTTCGTGCCCGATGGCGCTCACTACCGGTGTGCGGCATTGCGATATGGCCCTGATCAGCGCTTCGTTGCTGAAGGGAAGCAGATCCTCAAAGGATCCACCACCCCGAGCGATGACGATCACATCGACTTCGGGCATGGCGTCCAGTTCGGCAAGCGCTGCGCTGACCTCGGTGACCGTATCGCTGCCTTGCACCGGCACCTGGCGGATTTCAAACTGCGCCGCGGGCCAACGGCGTGCGGTATTGCTGAGCACATCACGCTCGGCGGCGGTCTTGCGCCCCGTGATCAGGCCAATGCGGCGGGGGAGGAACGGCAACGGTCGTTTGCGGTCGGCGTCGAAGATCCCCTCCGAGCGAAGCAGTTGCTTGAGGTGCTCCAAGCGCGCCAGTAACTCGCCGACGCCGATGTGTCGCATTTGGCGCGCCTCGAGTTGCAGGGTGCCTCGCTTGGTCCAGAAGCTGGGCTTGGCGTGAACCACCACGCGTGATCCGGGCTGTGGCTGTGCCGTCATCGCGTCCAATGCTTGGACAGGTATGGAGACCGACAGCGACATATCGACGTCGGTGTCACGGAGCGTGAGGAAAGCCGTGTTCATCCCCGGGCGACGATTAAGTTGGACGATCTGTCCCTCGACCCACAGCGGTGACATCTTGTCGACGTAGTCGGCGATCTTGAGGGTCAGCACCCGCACCGGCCACGCCGACTCAGCGGTGGTCTCTTTCGCCGTTGCGGCCAGCGTCGGGCGGCCCGGAATCCCACTCATGTGGATCATCATGGCCCAGCGGTGTGACAACAGCGCATGGTGCGCGCCCGCGCTCAGTTGCTTCGAAGGTGGTCCGCCTACGATGGGTGTGTGATTTCCCCAGCCCAGCCCGTCAGCCCGACCATTGCCGACTCACTGGATGTAGACGGTACAACCACAGCCAAGCGAGTGCTGTTGGCCGCCCCCCGCGGATATTGCGCTGGTGTGGACCGTGCGGTCGTCACGGTGGAGAAGGCCCTGGATCTGTATGGGGCCCCGGTTTATGTGCGCAAGCAGATCGTGCACAACAAGCACGTCGTGGCCACGCTGGAGAAGCGCGGCGCGATCTTCGTCGACGAGACCGACGAGGTGCCCGAGGGCGAGACGGTGATTTTCTCCGCGCACGGGGTGTCGCCGGTGGTGCACCAAGAGGCCAAGGCCCTGCAACTGAAGACCATCGACGCCACCTGTCCCTTGGTGACCAAGGTGCACCGTGAGGCCACGCGCTTCGCGGACGAAGATTTTGACATCCTGCTGATTGGTCACGAGGGCCACGAAGAGGTGGAGGGCACCGCAGGCGAGGCACCCGATCACATCACGTTGGTGCAGAGCCCGGCCGAGGTTGATGCCGTGGAGGTTCGTGACCCGGAACGAGTCGTCTGGTTGTCTCAGACCACGTTGTCCGTCGACGAGACGATGGAGACGGTGCGCCGCCTGCGGGAGAAGTTCCCGAAACTGCAGGATCCACCCAGCGACGACATTTGCTACGCCACCCAGAACCGTCAGGTCGCGGTCAAGCAGATGGCCGCCGACTGCGACCTCATGATCGTCGTCGGATCCACGAACTCCTCGAACTCGGTGCGACTCGTAGAGGTTGCCCTGGAGCACGGGTCGCGAGACGGCCACCTCGTTGACTATGCGGACGAACTCCATGAGGAATGGCTCGATGGCGTGAAAACCGTCGGTGTGACCAGCGGCGCGAGTGTTCCGGAGTTGCTCGTGCGCGAGGTGCTCGAATGGCTTGAGGCTCGCGGGTATGGCGACGTCGACCTAGTCACGGCTGCGGAGGAATCGTTGATGTTCTCGCTGCCCCAGGAAATCCGCCGCGACCTCAAAGCCCGCGATGGCAAGGAAGCCGCCAAGTTGCGCCACGACCCCGGGAGCCTTCGCTAGAAGTCCGAACTTGGTGGAATCCCGACTGGGTGACTAGCCGGCCCGTCGGCCGCGCTGCGTCGCTGCTTCGGAAAGATCAACCTCGGCCCGCGACGGGGTGGCCTCGGAGAGTTCGGCGCTGAGCAAGTCGGCGTGAGTTAGTGGCCTGACCGCAGAATCGACAGCGGGAATGGTCGCTGCGGCCTCCTCGACCACGCCCAGCTCGACCATTTTGCGGCTGGTCACCATGACGCGGGATTCCATCGTGCCGACCATCTGGTTGTACGAGTCGACAGACTTGCGCAGCGAGGAGCCAATGGTGGTCACGTGCTTGCCCATTGTCGCAAGGCGTGAGTGCAACTCGGTACCGAGGCGCAGCACTTGGGCGGCATTCGCGTTGAGTGCGTCCTGTTGCCACGCGAATGCCGTCGCCCGAAGGACGGCCAGCAGTGTCGCTGGCGAGGCCAGCACAATCTTGCGCGACTGCGCGTAGTCGTAGAGCTCAGGCTGAGTTTGCAGAGCGACCGCGAGCACCGCATCGCTGGGAACGAAGCAGATGACCAACTCAGGACTGTTGTCGAAGGCACTCCAATAGGACTTAGAAACCAGCGTCTCGACGTGCCCTCGCAGTGCAGCGGCGTGCTGACTGAGATGAGCGTCCCGCTCACTCGGTGCGAGTTCAGTGGCCTGCGCCTTGAGGAACGAATCCAGCGGGGCCTTGGCGTCAATGATCAGTGTCTTGTCACCAGGCAGGTGAATCACGACGTCGGGGCGGACTGTCGCGTCGTGCTTGCTCACGGAGGTGACCTGCTCATCGAAGTCGCACTTCTCCAGCATCCCGGCGTGCTGCAGCACTCTTCGCAACTGCACCTCGCCCCATACGCCCCTAGTGCCGGATGAATTCAGCGCGCCCGACAGGGTCGCGGTCTGTTGGCCCAGGGCGTGCGTTCGCTCGGTGACCTCTCGAAGCACCGCGCCGACGGCACCATACTGCTCCACGCGGTTGCGTTCGAGGACGTTGACGTGCTCAGCGACTCGGTCCAGCGTGTGGCGTAAGGGTGCTAGCTCGGCGGCGACCGCTCGGTCGTCGACGTGGCCAGCACGCTCGGCTGCGAACCTCTCACGTTCGCCATCGAGTTGCGAGGCCAATACGTCACGCTCGGCGGTGCGGCTGGCAAGCTCGCGCTCAAGGCGTTGTCGGCCCGACGATGCTATAGCGACAGCGATCAGAGCGCCTCCGAGCGCGCCGACGAGCAGGGCGACCAGCGCGATGACGGCTAAGGGAATGTCCATACATGCACCGTGTCACCACCCACCGACAAACCTGCGGACATTGAGCCCAGTACCGGCAGATGCGGCCCAAACCGTCGATCGCACCTGGCCGACGGCATATGGCGCGGGGACAGGGCGGTGGCCCAGGCGCAGTGATGAGCGGTGTAGGGCAGCGGTGAGTGCCCGATCCGTCGGAATCGGGACCTGAATGGATCGTGAGGCAGCTAAAGGTGCCAGCGAGGACTGGTGTGGCCTCGGATGCCCTGTTCGTCTGGATCGAACGTCGCCTTGAGGTCCCGCTCGTGCACGATCGTGTGATGCCGTCCGCACAGAAGCGCAAGGTTGTCGATGTCGGTGTGTCCGTCCCGCGACCACCACGTCACGTGGTGCGCGTCGCACCAGGTATTCGGAATGCTGCAACCCGGATACGTACATTCGTGGTCTCACAGCCACAACTTCTTCAACTGACCGGGCGTGGCGAGCCGGGACTCCCGGCCAACGTCCAGGATTTCGCTGTCGGTGCCGAGAACGACCGGGATCAGATCGGCCTCACACGCCATTCTGCGCACCTGCCCGGGCGTGAGCGCTTCGCCGGTGAAGGTCCGGCCCATGCCGGGGCGAGCGAATATGCCGGGCCGTCCGAGCTGGTTTAACTGCGGCTCCGATGGACGTCGGCCTGTCGCCTTCTCGAAGGGGTTGTCAAGCGTCGAGGGAGGAGGCGATGTAGGAAAGGACGCCGTTTGAGCTGACTGAGCCGCCGCTATCAGCGCAGCCAGCGGCATGGTCAGGAAGACCTTCGCTTTGCTGGTCGTCGGTGCCTCCCCGGGTGAGGACACCCCGCGACGCAGAACCGCCAAGAGGGCATCGTGGCGGCGCTGCGTGGTGGTGCGCATATCTACGCCCTCGGCATCGGGCGTGGGAGCAGCCAATGGCGAGTTCAGAATCGCCCGAATGACTGCCGCGCCCTCCTGATCGGTCGTAATGATAAATCGCCGTAGTTCGTCACCGCCTATGGATGACTCGTGGACCCCGCGCGAAGCAAAGGCGCGCTTCGCGGCACCTTCTACCTGAGCGTCCGTGAGTGCCAACGAGATCAAAAGATCAGTCGCTGCATTCAGGTCCTTGTCGGATGCCGTCACCGCATACGGCACGAGGATGTCGACATACACCGCGTAGCCCTCGGGCGTCGTTGCAGGACGGACCCGCGCCAAGGCCCTAATCAGCTGCGCTCCGCGTGACATTCCGATCGTGGGTGGCTGATCTTCGGCATCATCGGACAGGGTATGCAGGTCGGCGTGCATATACGGGGCTGGCGTCAGGTGGTCACGCAATGTTTGATGACCCTCTGCGTCCCAGGCTTTGGCTACGGTGACGATGTCACCAAGAGCTCGCTTGCTCAGCAACGGACACTTTCGAGCCAACCAATCTTTCAATGACAACTCATCGTCGGCGTGGAGACCTCGTCGGTGCGATTCGACCGCCATACCCAGCAAGCACCGCTGCATATCTTCGGCGGCGCCACCAAGGGTGGCCAGGCTGCCTTTGATCTCCGGCTCAGACCACCTGTGCGCATCGGAGGTGTCTTCGAGACAGGCGCGCAGAGCGTCGGCCAATTCGCCTAGACGATCGCTTTTGCCGCGGTCGAACGGCAACGGCGCAGTCCAGTCGTGAATCATCTGCGCCACGCTGGTCACCTCCGGATGTCGAAGCCCGAGGCCTATCTCGAACATGTGTTCGATTCTACGGAGTTTGTGGCTGGCGCGCAAGGGTTCAGGCAGTTCTACTAAGGGACAAAAGCCAGGAATCCCCGAGCCGAATGTCGCCGCAGGTGCTGCGTCATACCGGGCGCGGCTAGACTCCTGTCCCCGTGGCACTCTCCATCGGAATCGTCGGTCTCCCCAACGTGGGCAAGTCAACCCTTTTCAACGCGCTCACCAAGAATTCGGTGCTCGCGGCGAACTACCCGTTCGCCACGATCGAGCCCAATATTGGGATGGTGCCCCTTACCGATACGCGGCTCACACGTCTCGCCGAGATCCACGGCAGCGCCAAGATCTTGCCAGCGACGGTGTCATTTGTGGACATCGCAGGCATTGTGCGCGGGGCATCAGAGGGCGAGGGGCTCGGCAACAAGTTCCTGGCCACCATCCGCGAGGCCGACGCGATCTGTCAGGTGGTGCGCGTGTTTGACGACGACGATGTCGTGCACGTTGATGGCAAGGTCTCGCCCAGCGATGACATTGAGACCATCAACACGGAGTTGATCCTCGCCGACATGCAGACCCTCGAGGCCGCGATCCCGCGCCTCGAGAAGGAGGTCAAGGGCAAAAAGACCGACCGTGCAGTGCTCGACACCGCGCTCGCCGCACAAACAGTTCTCGAGCAGGGCGCCACGTTGTATGCAGGCGGTCAGGCTGCAGGCGTCGACCTCACGCACGCACGCACCTTAGGGCTACTCACCACCAAGCCCTTCCTTTACGTCTTCAACCTTGACGAAGACGGCCTGACCGATGAGGCACTCCACGACAAGCTCGCCGCTTTGGTGGCACCGGCCGAGGCGATCTACCTCAATGCCAAGCTGGAGTCAGACCTTGCGGAGTTAGAGCCTGAAGAGGCCGCAGAACTCCTCGAGTCAGTCGGGGTTAACGAGCCGGGTTTGGATCAACTCGCCCGCATCGGCTTCGACACACTTGGCCTTCAGACCTACCTCACCGCCGGGCCCAAAGAATCGCGCGCGTGGACTATCCGCAAGGGCTTCACCGCGCCTCAGGCTGCAGGCGTCATTCACACCGACTTTCAGCGCGGCTTTATTAAGGCCGAGGTCGTTTCCTTTGCCGACCTCGACGCCAAGGGCTCGATGAGCAACGCTAAAGCCGCAGGCAAGGTGCGCATCGAGGGCAAGGACTACGTCATGGCCGACGGCGACGTAGTCGAGTTCCGCTTCAACGTCTGAATTCGCGCGTTTCCGCAGGTCAGAGGGGGTATAACCCCTCCCAGTCCGCACAGAGTCCGCAAGAGTTTTAGTGTGATGCGCTCGCCGTGGCTGTTCTGAGGGCCCATTCCCCGGCTTTCCGGAGCCAGTTGACCCGCCCATGATGTGACCTTTTGGCGGCGGAAAGACGCGGTGTGCGGTGAAAGATGCCGGCATCGAGATGGCAGTGACCGTAGATTTTGGGGGATCTCGGTTGAGTCCGTACTTCTGAGCTATCGTTTCCTCCTATAACACGACTCGGAGGCGTCAATCTCGAAAGAAGGGGCGCTAGTCCAAAACACCCGTCATTGACGCAGGTAAATTTCCCGGCCCGATTCGTAGCGCCAGATCGTGTGGTCAAGCTTGATTTCGCTGGTGCCAAGGTTTCTGGCGACGTGACCTACCAGGTGCTCGGCCTCTTCGCCCGAGACTGGCTCCCCGAGGGCTAGCGAGACGTATCTGACCACCATGCGGTCTGCCTTCACCCCCGGCACGCCACAGAGCGTCAGGAAGTACGTCCAGGTGAGCCCGCTGCTTTGTCCTGGAAGTGCCAGCCACTGCTGCTTCACCGGAGACGCGTCTTGTTGCTTAAGTTCCCTGAGTGCCTCACGCACATTGCCCACCGCGTCCAGGTCGTGGGCGGCGAGGATGGTCGCCGGCTCGTATGCCACCTGTGCCTCGTGTGGGGCGCCCGGCTTGGCGGAGGTCCTCCACTTGTTCGTTCGTTCGTCCAGGGCCTGGATCCCGCCCAGCGATCAACTGCCGCGACCAGGCCCGATGCTCCATCCTGAGTGGGGTGGCCACCGTCATCTTCCCGCGCTCCTCGATACCTATTCAGCGCATTAATCACCCCGCTGTAGTGGTTGCCGGTTGAGTAGATGGAATCTAGGACAGCCAGCGAGACGCTGTCGTAGTCGGCTGGGTGAAACCACTGCGCGGGTTCCGTGCCGAGATCCCCCTCAACCGCGGAAGTGAGGCGTTGCATTCTTAAGTTCCGGCCGTTTCGTCGTACCCGACCTTCGCGTCCAGCCGCAAATACTCTGGGGAGGCGAGGAGCTCTTCGACCGCCCGTAGTCCCAGCATTCGGTAAGCCTCAAAGTCGAACTCGCTGTAAAGTTGTTTTCCGGTGCTGGTGCGCGGGAAGCCCAGGTTGGACGCGGCGTATGTCTCGACATCCCACGGCATCTCGTCAAGCATGACCGCCTTGACGAGAAAAACCGCACAAGTACTTCCATCCGCGAAATTGGCGACTCCGGTGCACCAGGCCGCAGCTGACCGCCGCTCTTCAAGTCGCCGCATTGGGCGGGGATCCATTTGCAGCTCGCAGTCGAGGTCCATGCGGGCGGTGGCCACGGCCACTCCGAGAGCTCGGAACGTGTCTTCTGGGTCGTTGGAGGCGTCGATCACAAAGATTCGCCGGGGCTTACGCCGTAATGCCTCAATCAGACCGAGGTTGTCGTAGTGGCCGCCATCGGTCACATACAGGAATCTGTCGTAAATCGACGCCTTGCCAACCGCCTCGCGCAGGATTCGAGTCGTCCCAGGCTTCTTGAACACAGTGCTGCTCATCTCCACGACCTTCGCCAACCGCTTATGCCCCTGCCGACCCCCCAGGTGTTTGCCCGGGCCCCAAAGGTCCGCGTGTCGGGGCTCGACCGCTGGGGTTGCCTTCTTACAGGCATCTCGTGCCCAGGTCTTCAACCCTTTGAGTTTGCCCCAGACCTCCTTAGCATCCTCACAGGACAACCTGCTCCAGGTCTTGGCGAAGTCCTCGTCCTGAAGTTTGGCCTGTCGAACGGCGATCTTAACCGCGTCCACCCACAGCGGGTTTGGGAGCCAAACCCCAAGACGTGCATTACCCAGCGCCAGCACTGCGCGGTAGGGTCCGAGCCGGACGTTCTCCCGTCCCGCCAGGGGCGAGAACGCGGCGGCACTCATCGCAACAGCCGCGGGGATAGTGGCGTCGCGGTGACCGAAGTCCGCCGCGAATTCATACGTTGCGCTGTCGCGACGGGCGGCCTCTGGAGGCAGCAGGCGGTCAGTGAGCCCGATCGCCTCGTCGTCAAAGACGAACGGCGTACACCCGCGCTGCGAGGGAACCAGTGTCGCGTCGCTAGCGTTAGCCACTGCACAGGTCACGAGGCGAGGCCCCCTATTGACCGGCGGGCGCGAGCGCGAAAACCGCAGCGGTTCGCTGTAGGGCAGCGACTCAATCTTGCGGTAGCGGCGCCGAACGAAGAACGCATAAGAGATACGTTCACGGAAAAAGGGGTGGAGCGACGTGCGGTTGGGATCGCTGAACACCTTAAGAAGAATGAGCACTATCGCGGCGTAGAAGGCATATCTCCAGTCGTCCAGCCGATCGGGCTGAGTAGTAAGTACGGCGGTCCAGCGGATCAGTTGTACCAGGCAGACCAACACGATGAGGGAGGCCGCCACCCAAGGCACCACAGGGTCTTTAATTTTGGACCAGGCCCTCTGGAAGAAACCGCTAAACCCCGAGCCGTCGCTTGAGGACTTCGAGGCTGCCTTGAAAGACGCCAGCACCGCAAGAATCGATGTGACGACAGTCACAATGGACGCAGCAGCGATCCCCGGCGTCCCGGTCTCGGGTGAGTTGTTTACACCACATGCGACCGCACCCTGCGCTAAAAGCACTGCTTCGCAGCGCTCCTGAGGCACAATCCCGAGCGAGTAGATCAGGCCCGCGTACGTAGATCCGCTCGTGTCAGCATAATCAAACAGTGCGGTGATCAACGCCGGCAATCCGAGGAGGAACAGGCACAGCAGGATCCCGCCAGTGACTAGCCACGTGGACACCTGCCGCAACCGCTCTCGCCAGCTATGCGGTATGGTGCGGACACGGTCCCAAGCACGCTCGAGCAAGAAGAGACCGAGTCCGGCAACCGGCCACCACCACAGGTGCTGCAGCCACCACCAGTCGCCCCCGACATCAAGTTGGATGCTGCTGCCTTGATCACTCAAGTCCGCGAACTCCGCGCTGGGAAGCGTCACTGTCCCGGATGCGAGATAGAGCCATCCCAGGAACCACGCCGTCGCACCAATCGCCACGGCCAGCAGTACCAGGTTGACGGCGATGCCAAACGCCAGGCTCAGGGCTCCCTGGAAGGCCACCCGCATAGAGTCCAGCACATAATGCGTGTGCCGGCGCAGCCACTGCAGTTCCGGGCTCTGCGGGGTGAACGCGCTTTGGGCCGGCAAGCTCCATGTCTTGTCGTGCGCCACACTTTGTTCCGGCGTGTCACCGCTTTGCCAACGCATCACATGGAACGCGGTGCTTGTGTAGCCGCCCCCGCTTACCCCGACTACGGCATTCGCTTTGTCGTACAAGTTGTGTGAGTCCAGCGTTTGCAGCCCCCCAAGGCTAAAGGCCGCTGACCGGACGCCGCCGCCTGAGCAGCAGATGACCCCCCAATCTCTCTCCGCGGGAACTAGAGGGGATGGTCTAAAAGTGTCACCACAACGGCACGAGCCGTCGTCGGTCGGCGGGTCCAAAGCTCGCTTCCACCGTTCGATGTCCTCCTTACTAGCACACCAACTCAACTTACTGGCACACCAACTCAAGCACGCAGCGGATAGGCGCTCGAACCGGTGGGAAGGCTCGAACCGGCGGGAAGGTTCGCCCCCGAGTCGCTGCCAATACAACCTCGGGTCTGTAACCAAGGCGAGTAGGACGCTCACGCCCAGCGCCACCCCGACACCGAAGACCAAGACATTGTGTGATGGCCCCCAGCTAAGGCTGGTAACGGCCCCAGCATCCGTGTATGTCAGCCAGAGATAGATATTCTCCGCGAGATCCACCACACAAAGAAGGGGGATCAAATAGCATGCAATCACCTGGACGATTTTGGTCGGACGCGGCGGTGCTCTAAAAGTCCGAACTAAGCCCCACGCACGGTGGGCCACCATGAAATAGACGACAATGAAAACAAGGTCAAGGATCAGGGAGATCCGCAGTGAGACGACGGGCTCGATATACAACGTCGTGCCCGGATCCTTAAGCGCCTCGCTCCGTAGCGGTTGCTGCATGAGGAATAGGAGCAGCAAGAGAAGGACAGAACGGCCGAACTCACGCCACCGTCCGCGCACCTCAACGTCAAACCGATCGAGACGATAGACGCCACTTTCGCCCGGGTCCCGCTTCGAGGCCAGCAGACTCATGATTCCCTCCAATGACGGATAGGCCATAGTGACACTCAGGCAGCCCTTCCGAAAGGTCTACGCACCTGCCCTGTGCGTGGGACCTCGCCCGGAACGGGTCGTCTCCCTGCGACCTCAATGATTCACGGGGGATTGATACTCCTATGCGCTGTCAAGCAGCGTTGAGTGTTGAGCTACGTCCTGGTTGACAACGTTTAGGTGCGTTGGCGTCACCACACGGTTCAACAGGGGTCTGCCCAGGGTTGGGTTGTCATCTGACCTTTGGAGAAAGAGGCTTCGTCTTGTCCGTGCAGGTCCAGTGCCCGGTCGAGGGCCTCGGCCCGGTCCAGTGCCACCTCCAGGAGCCCTTCGGCGTCCAGGGGCTGCTGGAACGCGAGGCGGACCTGGGTGTGGATCTCCTGGGATGAGATGACGTGGGTGAGCCACTTGCGTGAGACCAGGTCCTCGATGATCAATACGGTCATCCCGGCCCGGGTGAAGTGGGTGGAATCGTAAATTCAGATCGAGTTCGGGGTGTACGTCCCCCACGTCCTCCGAACGGACGTCGCTGGCCGCATGGCGGGCTGACGGGTGACGGAACCGCAGGTCAGCCTCGTTCACAACCCGTCGCACCGTGGACGGGCAGGCCCAGAACAGGTCCTCATACGAGCCGCGGTGCGCCAGGCGGCGGTGGGAGAATCCTTCTCCCCGAACGTCTCGAACGCGGCCAAGATCGCCGCCACCTCAGCCGGGGTCAGCGCGTTGACGACCCCGCCGGGGCGGGCATCGACCAACCCTGCGGCCGTGTCGTGGCGGCGGGCCCTACGCTCCTCCAGGCCGAGCACGGCGCAGGGCTTCACCAACGGCCAGCCCTCCTGGACGGCGTGCTCGATGGCCTGCAGCAGGACCGTCTTGGTGCCTGCGCCCACACGGGCCGGTACCGGTGCCATGGGCATCAGTCCGCACCCCCCTTTTTTTCCAGCAACATCAACTCCACCGCGAGCTCCTTGACCACCTCGCAGAGCCGGTCGACCGCGGCGTTGGCCTCTTCGAGCTCGATGTCCCGGACGCTCTTCCCGGGCGTGCCGGGACGGGAGGCGGCCAACGCGGCAAGGGCACCGTCCTTGGCGACCTGCCGCACCCGCAGGACCGTGGACCGGTCCACCCCGGCACTGGTAGCAGCCTGGGCAATGGTGGCCTCACCACCGGGTCGCCGTCCGGCAGCAACTCGGCAAGCGTCATCGACGAATCGTCGAGGATCGATCGGGACCGGCTGGCATCTCCAGCGAGCACGGCCTCGACAAGCGGCGTCGTCGATCGATACTCGGCCATAGCCTCAACCGTACGGAACCAACAGACGGCGTGGGTGCCCGATCGGGCAGGCTTTCGCGAGGAGCGAAGCGTCCAGCCCCCATCGCCGAGAAGCATCCCAAGCCCAAGGCGGGGGCCCACGCCAGCGACCGTCTCATTCCCGCCACTGGCGAATTTGACCCGGGTTGTCAATCGAGGCTCGACCGCTCACAATCGATTAGGGCGACTCACAACGATGTGCGTCATTGTGGGCGAAATGGGGCACGCGCAGATTGGGTAGAGATATGCGCTCTTGTCAGCAGGTGGGGGCTCGGGATAGGACTCGGAGCGGGGGTGTGGCATGGGTGTTACTCCGGGACGACTAGCCCCCAGGTCCGGCAGTGATCGCCTCGGGGCTGTCTCCGCCAGGGTTGTGGCGAGCTTCAGTTTGGGTACGTCTGCACACTGCGCTGTGACGCGGCGGGAAGATCGTGCGTTAACCGGGGGGCGGAAGCAGATGTGCTGGATGCTTGGTTACCTGTGTGGGGCCGGGGGGTCCGACACGTGCCAATCTGGCTGGTCCCAAAATCGCGTAGGAGGAATTGCCGTGCCCGAAGTTCCGGTTGCTTATTTCGAGCGGGAGGTTATTGAGCGTGAGCGGAGGCAGTGACGGGCGGGGTCACGACAGAAGTGATCGATGGTCAGTGGCAGGCTCAACGCCCTCGCCGTCTTCGTGAGGCTGGATCCCTGTGAGTGTGGCGCGGGTGGCTCTGGGACTGCTCGGCCGAGTGCGATGCAGACTGAACCGCACCTTCTCGTCATTTTCATCGATAATTTGCGCTTGCGCCTAAGGGTCGCGGCCGAGAGTGCGGGTCAGCGTATGCAGCGAGAGGTGCGACATCGGGGCACTTCGAATCGTGCTGAACGCGGTGAAGTGCGCGTGCCCCTATATCGTCGGTGCGGTGGTGGTGCCGCGGGGTGCTTCCGCGCGGATGGTTCATCCCGCCCCGGTACCGAGTCCAACGTCGCGTGCAGCGGCCACCGCCTGCGCGCGACCAGAGACTCCGAGCTTGAGGAAGATGTGGGAGACGTGGTTTCGCACGGTTTTCTCTGAGATCACCAGGCGGCGGGCGATCTCCCCGTTGGCGCGGCCCCGGGCGACCAGGTCGAGGACCTCGATCTCTCGCTCGCTCAACATCGGAAGGAGCGTCCTGCCGCTCGAGGCGTTGTCCGGGACGGAGAGCGCGCGCTGGACTGCGGTTGCCGCGCTGCCTGCGAACACGACCTGACCGCCGGCGACAGCAACGACCGAGCGCACCAGTTCTTCGCGGGTCGCTCCCTTGACGAGGTATCCGCAGGCACCGGCACGAAGTGCCGCGCGGACGGAAGCTTCGTCCTCAAACATGGTGAGGACGATGATTCGCGCCGACGGGGTGCCTATACGCAGGAGTCGGATCGCGTCGAGTCCATCTGTCCCGGGCATCCGCAGGTCCAGAAGGACAACGTCAGGTTGTAGCTCGTGGCCGAGCCTCACGGCCTGATCGCCATCCTGTCCTTGACCAACGACGACACACTCCTCGCTCGCGTCTAGCGCCATGACGACCCCGTCACGGTAGACGGGGTGGTCATCTACGACGAGCACCCTGATCATGGGACCGCGAATGTGCCTGCGGCTTCGGCCACCGGGACAGATAACCGGACGCGGGTTCCCGTCGCAGACGATTGCACGTCCAGCCGCCCGCCGAGTTCATCGGCCCTGAGTGCCATGGACGGGAATCCGGTGCCCGTCCCTGGATGCAGTCCCCGGGAGGCCGCGATGCCGATGCCGTCGTCGGACACCTCTGCCTCCAGCAAACCTTCCCAGACCCGTACTTGCACCTCGCAGCGCCGCGCTTGGGAGTGCACCGCTGCGTTGGTCATCGCTTCCATGAGGCAGCGGTAGGCGACCAGCTCCACGGCGGCCGGCAGTGCTGCCACAGGGCTTGTGGACACACTCATCTCGACCCCACGCCAACGGCTGGTGAGGCTTGCGGCGTGCTCGCGCAGCGCCCCGAGGAGCCCTAGAGAGTCCAGCGTCGACGGGCGTAGGTCCTCGAGGACCTCGCGCACTTCGTCAAGGCACCCACGCGCCTGACGCTCGAGTCGGCCCACCACATTCGCGTCTACGCCGCCGCCGTGCTCCAGTTGAGCCTGTACTGCTGACAGTCCAAGGCACAGTCCGGCCATGGTCGGGCCGACACCATCGTGGAGGTCGCGACGGAGTCGGCGTCGTTCCTCCTCCACTGCGCGCAGGAGGGCCGCGCGCGATATTCGTGCGTCCTCGAGCAGGGCAGCCATCCGGGCGGCGGCCGCCACTTGTGGCAGAAGATCTCGCAGGAGCCTCTCATCTGCAGGGTCTAGCCGCTCTCGCCCCTCCTGTAGATGCACTCGCAGGAGCCCCACCGTGTTCGCGCCGATCCGAAGCGGGGCGTTGACAACTCCTTTCACCGAGTCCTCCAGTGTGGCGCTGGCTGGAAGCAGCTCGGCTTCGCGGACGTGCAACGAACGGACAAGGCTATTGGTCACCGCGCCCAGGGGGTCCTCCTCCGCGCGCGCCAACTCGTCACTGGCAGTGCGCAACGCGACGTAGGGGTCCCTCGGTCCGCCGAACAGCAGCCTGTCGACCAGGGACTGGACCCGGCGACGCAGCGGCTCAAGCCCTAGGGCAACTGCGAAGGCTGCCAGGAAGATCCCACCGAATGAGCCAGCTACGCCGACGCCCACGATCGCCGCACCGGCACCGATGGCAGCGAGGACGACACCCGTGAGCACCCCATAGACGATGGTCCGGGAGAGCAGGTTCTCCCCGCCGAAGAGGTCGTGTCGGACGACCGCAACGGCCAGCGCCATGGGGAAGAGTACGTCGCCGAGCAGTCCCATCCACGGTTGCCCGGGTACGCGATCGAGCAGCAACAGTGCCAAGAAGCCGATCAGGAACCAGGACAGCTGGCTGCGCTGAGGCTCGGTGGCTTGCCGGAGCCGGAGGACGAGAGCCACCGTGGCGGCGGTGGCGCAAGCCAGCAGCACGATGACTGCGGAGCTGGCCACCACAATGACGCCAGTGGGGGCCACCGATCCCGGCACCGCGATGTCGAGCTCTGGGAAGGAGTCTTGGACGAGGAGTCCGGACCCGACACCGGAGACACCTCCAACAGTGAGCGCACCCACGGCAGTCATCGCGACTGGACGCCAGCGTGGCGAGGGCAGATGGCCGTGAGGAAAGAGGAGCGGCACGAAGGCCAGGAGCATCAGACCCAGCCACCAGGTATTCGCCGCAACCCACGCCACGAGTACCGTCGCGGCGTCGTCCTGGTTGCGACCAAGGACCCACGGGACGCCGAGCACGGTCGCGGCCTGCAATTGGGCGATGGCGAGGAACAGCCAGCCGAGCCGGTTGCCAAGATCGTCCCGCAGGACGATCACGGCGGCAACCGCTGTGCTGAGCGCCGTGACCGCACTCCCGGCGATGTTGCTCGCCGCCCACGCCTTCACAGTGACTCCCTCGCCGTGAGCCAACAAGGCGCCGAGCACCGTAGCGGCAACCGCCATGAGCGCCAACACGTACGGCCACGACCCGCGAGACTCCCCATTCGGCCCTTGCACACCCGCCTCGCTCTCTCCACTGAGATCCAGTATGGGCTCGATGGGCCTCGTCGTCAGCCCCTATCGACGACACTCTTGGACGCGGGGCTGTTTCGTCCTGTCGAGCGGGTCAGCACCACCGCGCCGAGGGCAAGGCCAACCAACACTCCAAGGACGGGAGCTAGGTACGGGACATCGAGAAAATCAATTGGGAGCCAGAGCGCGAAAAGACCCACCACAACCCCGGGCACCGCTCGAGACCTCCAGAGCGCAAGGCCCCGCAAGACATAGCCGAGGACGGACACCGGGATGAACAGAACAGCAGCGATGATGATGGGCGGCGACGCCAACTCCGCGTCGACGGCGGTGAGGGCGCCAACATCGAGTCCGCCAGCGGCGACCGCATCGGTCATCATCTCCAAACCAACGACCACGGCATGACCGATGACCCCAACAATGCCAAAGACTGCACTCAGGACCGAGAGACGACGGCTAGCCGAAAAGGTCAGGAGCGAGACCAGGACCACCCCGGCTGCCGCGATGGGAAGGGCGAGGACCTGCAGTGCGGACGAGAACTCGAACGGCGCTGGGTCCGCGGCCACACGCACCAACCGCTCCGCCCGCTGATCGAACGAAGGAGCGACCAGCGCAGAGGCCGCATTCAGCACCGGTGAGGCGACGAAGACTAACGCGACCGCGACCCGGGCCGGCATCGACCAACTCCTTGGGTCCACAGCCGCCGGAGTCGACCTGGGAAGAGAAGGTACGCCGCGAGGGGCAGGCACCGGAACCGGCGTGGGAGTGGGGTTACTAGTCATGTTGGCCTCCAAGGCATCGGCGGCGGCGCGCGCGTCCGTCTCTGCCACTCTGGAGCACCAGCCGCCCCAGGCGCATGGGGCTGGTGTCCCGACTACGGACCGGGATCAAGGCCCCATAGAGTCTCCGCGGACGAGGGCCTCGAGTGGCTGCGACACCAGCGGCTGGCTCCAGGGCGGAGGGGCAACGGACGTCACCCTTTCAACGCCTGGGTGCCCGGTCGCCGACTTTTGCTCAGGCACACGTTGACGCCGACCACGTCGATCATCAGCTCGCGCTGACCAAGACATCGAGAGCCCATGTGGACGCGGAGGTACACACTGATCCGCCAGGACCGGACGGTCGTATACGGCAGAAAGACGCTCATCCTTGAGCCCGGATCATGCAGGCCAGGATTTCAGTGAAGGTGTGACTGCGCAGCGGCCCGCCTGGGCGGATCTTGAATCGTCTTCGCGCGGCGATGTGTCGGTTCGGTGGCGTCGAGCAGGTCGAGGCTGAATCTCGCGATGGTGGCGCGGTCGGCAGCCATGTGGTGAAGGGCTGGGGTCGGGTCGGTGCCCAGGTGTTCGAACGG
>JBBQNO010000017.1:0-36205 GCA_038330045.1 Actinomycetales bacterium
AGGCCACGGTCACTGCCTACGCATCCTGGCGGGCGTGTACCTCCGTCAGAACCCCCGCTGGGGTCGTCGAGTGACCTTCGAGACCGGTGCCGTCGCGATCTTGGGTCACCACCACGAGGACCGCGTCATCGAGGCCTGGAACCGCCGACGCTGACCAACTCACCGAAGCAAGGAAACTCCAAGCGTGCGCCGGGATTCTCCCTCTAGCGTCAATCTCGGCACACGCTTGAACACCTGCTCAACGCTTGGCGGGCTCGACGTCGGGAATAGGCCAGGTGTGCACCGGCTGGTTCTGCTCCGCCAACTCGGCGTAGTGGCCGAACATCTGATGCAACGCGTCGTTGCGGGAATGGCCGGCCGCTTCGTACTTCTCGGTGACCTCGACCTGCCAACTTGCACCGTTCTGTTGGGCCGCGCACCGACCTTCGATGATCGACAGGTAGTGGTCACGCACCTGTCGGCGCAGCCCAAGGGCGGCCAAACCCTCGGCAGCCTCAGCCAAGAGGTGTTCGGAAATTAGCTCGGTGGCTGCCATCTTGCCCAGACCGGGCCACGCAAGGTTGGCCTCAATGCCGAGCTTCGACGCATCAAAGAAGTTCTTCTCCGCGTCGGCGAACGGCATCTTGGTCCAGATGGGCCGACCGCTGGAGGTCAGGCGCTCGATGAGTCCGTAGTAAAAGCAGGCGTTCGCCACCATATCGACGGCGCTGGGCCCGGCCGGCAGCACGCGGTTCTCGACTCTCAGGTGCGGCACGCCCTGAGAGTTGTCGTAGATCGGGCGGTTCCAGCGCCATACCGTGCCGTTGTGCAGTCGCAACTCCGGCAGCTCAGGGGCGGCGCCCTCTTCCAGCACCCGCACCGGGTCCTCGTCGCTGATCTCCGGCAGGAGCGCCGGGAAGCAGTTCACATTTTCTTCGAACAGGTCGAATATCGAGGTGATCCAGCTGCGACCGAAGTAGGCGCGTGGCCGCACCCCCTGGTGCTTCAACTCTTCGCTGCGCGTGTCGGTCATCTGCGAGAAGAGCGGCACTCGGGTCTCGGCCCACAATCGCTTGCCGAACAAGTATGGCGAATTGGCTCCGATGGCGATCTGGATGCCAGCAATCGCCGAGGCTGCGTTCCAATACGTAGGGAAGTCCTGAGGAGTGACCTGCTGGTGCAATTGCACCGAGGTACACCCGGACAGCGGCCCGATGCTCTCGAAGTATTGGACGACCTGCTCACCCGTAGGGCCTTCGATGTCCAACTGCATGCCTTCGCCGCGCTCTTTAATGAGCGAGTCGTTCAGCGCGGTGTATCGCACGCCATGGCTCAGCCAGTCGTGGTCAAAGAGCTCCGGCTGCAAAGTCGGGATGATGCCGGTGGCTACCACCCGGGCACCGTGCTCGCGGGCGGCGTCCCCTGCATGGCGCAGCGATTGGGAGAGCCACCGCTCCAGACGCACAGCCTGGTCGCCGGCCATCGGACGTGGCGGCACGTTGATTTCGATGTTGTAGCGGCCGACCTCGTCTTGGAAGTCCCCATCGTTGAGGTCTTTCAGGACGACATCGTTGATGAGCGCCGGGTCGAGGTTCTCGTCGACGAGGCTCAACTCGATTTCCAGACCCATTTGGGGTCTGGTGAAGTCGAAGCGACTCTCCTCCAGCATGCCCTCAAAGACATCAAGATCCATCAGGACCTTCGCACGGAAGTTGACCCGCTGCTCACGGGTGAACGCTGCTGAACTTACCTCGGCTCCCATGGCCATGACTCAACCACACTGAGGGCTTTGCAGCCAGTGTTTGCCGCGCTTACTCAGCCAGGTCTTCCAGCGGGGGACAACTGCACTGGAGGTTACGGTCACCCCAGGCACCGTCCACTCGGCGCACTGGCGGCCAGTATTTGCTGCTGGGGTCCACTCCCCCGGGGTAAGCGGCGGTCATCCGGTCGTAGTCGTGATCCCAGTCACCGGCTAACGACAACGCAGTATGCGGTGCCCCGCGCAACACGCTGGTGGCCACATCGCCAGCAGCAGCCTCATCGATTTCAGCCCGGATGGCGATCATCGCGTCACAGAATCGGTCGATCTCGGCGAGGTCTTCGCTTTCGGTGGGCTCGACCATCAACGTCCCCGCGACGGGGAACGACATCGTCGGCGCGTGGAAGCCGTAGTCGATCAGCCGTTTGGCCACATCGTCCACGGTGACGCCAGTTGATTTAGTCAGCGGGCGCACGTCCAAGATGCACTCGTGAGCCACCAGCCCGTCTTGGCCGGTGAACAAGATCGGGTAGTGCCCGCCGAGACGATGAGCGATGTAGTTGGCCGACAGCACCGCGACCTTGGCGGACTTGGTCAAGCCCACGCCGCCCATCAGCCGCACGTACGCCCAGGAGATCGGCAGGATTCCGGCTGAACCGAAGGGGGCAGCAGAGATGGCGCCTACTCCGTTGTCGGGTCCGGCGGTCGAGTCGAGGGGGTGGTTGGGCAGGTGCGGCGCCAGGTGGGCACGCACAGCGACCGGCCCCACGCCCGGCCCGCCGCCACCGTGCGGGATGCAGAAGGTCTTGTGCAGGTTGAGGTGGGAGACGTCTCCACCGAATTGACCCGGCTTAGCCAGGCCCATCAGCGCGTTCAGGTTGGCCCCGTCGACGTAGACCTGACCACCGGCTTGGTGCACCTGATCGCAGACCTGCCCGATCGTGGATTCGAACACCCCATGGGTGGATGGATAGGTGACCATCAGGGCAGCGAGCTCGTCGCCGTACGTCTCGATCTTGGCGGCCAAATCGTCGAGGTCCACGTCACCCTCTTCGAGCGTCTTGACGACCACCACCCGCATGCCAGCCATGATGGCGCTGGCGGCGTTGGTGCCGTGGGCGCTGTCGGGAATCA
This sequence comes from Actinomycetales bacterium, assembly GCA_038330045.1. GTDB lineage: Bacteria > Actinomycetota > Actinomycetes > Actinomycetales > Dermatophilaceae > Ornithinicoccus. The sequence continues at coordinate 2,873 of JBBQNO010000017.1, forward strand.
GACACACGGTGCGCTGGCCTTGGTCGTTGGCCAGGTGGAAGCCGCGGATCGCCAACAAGCCGGCGAATTCGCCCTGGGACCCCGCGTTCGGCTGCAAACTCACCGAGTCGTAGCCGGTGACCTCACACAACCACATACCCAGTTGGTCGATCAGTTCGTGGTAGCCCATGCTCTGGTTCGCGGGGGCAAACGGGTGAATGGCCGCAAAATCCGGCCACGTGATGCTCTCCATTTCGGTCGTGCCGTTGAGCTTCATCGTGCACGAACCCAACGGGATCATCCCGCGATCAAGGGCGAAGTCTTTGTCCGCCAAGGTGCGCATGTACCGCAACATCGAGGTCTCGCTGCGATAACGATGGAAGACCGGGTGTTCTAGGTATGCCGAGGTGCGCCGGTGCATCGGCGCCCAGTCCACGTCAGCGGGCGGTGCATCGACATCGATCACATCCGTTAAGGACGCCGGCGGGTCGACCGCAAAGGCGTCGCAGACCGTGGCCAGGTGCTCGGGGATCGTGGTTTCGTCGGTGCTGAGCAGCACCGTGTCTTCATCGACCACCCACAGGTTGATCCCGCGGCCCTCGGCCCGTTGCACGATCCGCCGGGCACGCCCCGTGGCAGTGACGGTCAGCGTGTCGAAGAAGTCGTCGTCGCTGACCGCGTAGCCGCCGGCGCGCAGGGCATCAGCCAGCACGTGAGCCCGACCATAGGCCCACATCGCATTGGCGCGGATGCCTTCGGGACCGTGCCACACCGCATACATGCTGGAAATGACGGCCAGGAGTACCTGGGCGGTGCAGATGTTGGAGGTGGCCTTCTCACGTCGGATGTGCTGCTCGCGGGTCTGCAAGGCCAGCCGGAAGGCTGGTGCGCCGTCCGCGTCTTTGCTGACCCCGACGAGTCGACCAGGCAGCATCCGCTCCAGGCCCTTGCGGACACTCATGTATCCGGCGTGCGGGCCACCGAAACTCATCGGCACACCAAAGCGCTGCGCCGTGCCGATAGCGATGTCGGCACCCCACTCCCCCGGCGGCGTCAGCAACGCCAGAGCGAGAAGATCGCACGCGGCGCTAACGAGTGCTCCCCCAGCATGCGCGGCTTCGGTCAGCGCACGGAAATCGCGGATCTTCCCGTCGGCCCCCGGGTATTGCACGATGACCCCGAAAACGGCACGGTCCCCGACGACGCGGGCCCATGAGGCTTCGTCCGTGACGTCCCCGAGTTCGGCTCGCACGATCTCAATACCGACCGGGGTGGCGCGTGTGTTCAACACGGCATGGGTTTGTGGGAAGAGGTGCTCGTCCACAAGCAGCACCGCGTCTTTGGCGACTTTGCTGGACCGGCGCATCAGCGTCATGGCCTCGGCCGCGGCGGTCGCTTCGTCAAGCAGCGAAGCTCCCGAGGTGGTCAAGGCAGTGAGATCTGAGCACATGGTCTGAAAGTTGAGCAGCGCTTCGAGGCGGCCTTGCGAGATCTCGGCCTGATACGGGGTGTATGCGGTGTACCAGGCAGGGTTCTTCAGCAGGTTGCGACGGACCACCGGGGGCGTTGCGGTGTTGTAGTAACCGAGCCCGATCATCGAGGTCAGCACCGTGTTGCGGGCGCCGAGGTCGCGCAGTTCCTGTGAGACTGCACCTTCGCTCGGTGCTGCCTCAATGGCTAGCGGGCTCTCACTGCGGATATCAGCGGGCACGGCCTGGTCAATAAGCGCTTCCAGGCTGTCGTAGCCCAGCGCCGTCACCATGGTCTGCACGTCTCGGTCCCGGGGGCCGATATGTCGGCTCACAAACTCCGCGGTGCCCTCCGCCGTGCTCTCAGCAACAGTCTCAAGGGTTCTGGTGAAAATGTTCTTCGGGTCGGCGGCAGTCATGAGACTCCTTCGCAATCACGGCGATACCTCCCCCTCTGTCGGCGAGCTGATCGGATGATCGAGCCCGTCACTCCTTCAGAGTTGCCTCGCCCGCGCGGTCCTGGACGCCTGAGAGCTTGCATGGGGAGTTTGCCCCTTCGGCGCCTCGACCCATAGCGCAGAGAAGAGGACTCTCCCGCGCGGCATCAGCAGCCCCCCAAAAATAGCAGGGCCGCGACAGATGGCAAGGCGGGGTGCTGCTCAACCGGTGGTGCGGGCGGCCCGTCGAACGGACAGCTCGTCGTTTGCGGGTGCGGGAGCGCCTGCTCCGCGCTCACGCGGCAACTGAGCCAGTTCCCCTTCGACTTCGCGCCACACCTTGCCGACCGCGATGCCGAAGACGCCCTGTCCCCCGCGTACAAGGTCGATGACCTCGTCGTCAGAGGTGCAGGCGTAGACGGTCGCGCCGTCGCTCATCAAGGTGATGTTGGCGAGGTCTTCGACGCCCCCTTGGCGCAACTGTGTGACGGCAACGCGTATCTGCTGCAGGGACACCCCGGTGTCCAAGAGCCTTTTGATGATCTTGAGCACCAGGATGTCGCGGAAGCTGTAGAGCCGCTGGGTGCCTGATCCGCTGGGATTGCGCACCGAGGGCTCCAAAAGCCCTGTCCGCGCCCAATAGTCCAACTGTCGATACGTGACACCCGCAGCGCCGCAAGCGGTAGGGCCGCGATACCCGCTGCTGTCGTCCAGAGAAAACGCGTCATGCCGAAACAGCACGCCTTGGGTAGGCACCGAGTCGCTGTGGTCTGGCACGTGGGCTCCCGTGACCATGGCGACCTCCAGATATGTAACGCGGTTTCCGACGGTTGGTGAGTCTGAGGACTCGAAAACGCTACGGAACGGTAGGTGCCACGGTAGGGCGCAGCACCCCGGGGGTCAACGACGACGCGCCGACAAGGGGTGCTACGCCTGCGGCTTGTCGGGGGAATCTGGGTCCGTCGGGCCGCCTTCGAGCGGCTCGAAGTCTTCCGGCGACACAGAATCCAGGAACTCTTTAAACCTCTCGACCTCGTCGTCGTCCTCGATGGCCATGGTGATTCCAGCCGCATCGAGCAGGTCCTCCTCAGCCCAGATCGGCGTCGATGAGCGCAGCGCGACCGCGATGGCGTCCGAGGGTCGAGCCTCGATCACACGCTGACCATCGTCGAAGACGAGCCGAGCGTAGAAGATTCCGTCACGCATCGAAGTGATGTGCACCTGCTCGAGGTGGTGGCCCAACTCGGCGATGATCGTCACCATCAAGTCGTGCGTCAGGGGGCGGGGCGGCTCGACACCTTGCTGCGCGTAGGCAATCGCGGTGGCTTCGGGGGCACCGATCCAAATGGGTAGGTAACGTTGACCCTCACGCTCGCGCAGCAGCACGATGGGGCTGTTGGTCGGCATTTCGACGCGCACTCCGAGAACATCCAGTTCCTTCACGCTACCACCGTACCGCTCGACGCTGCTGTTGGCTCGGGGGCCAGGAACCTATCGTGGCGCGCCGAGGCCCGCCCGGACCAATGCGGCGTGCAAGGCCACACTTCGGGCCACGATGTCCGCCTGCACCACCTCGGGGTCGGCCCCAGGAGCGCCGCGGGCACGCCGACGACGCAGCGGCTCCAAGATTTGCTCGGCGAGACCGATCTCGCGGTCGGCGGCCACCCGGAACAACCGCAGGTGACGTGCTTCGATCCCGTAACGGGACAGGGCTGCTGCTTGTCGAGCGATTTCGAGGTCTTCCACGCCGTGCCGTCCCGTCGCGTCAACGCGCAGCAGGCCGAACGACTTCAAGGCACCGTATGTAGGCGCGTCCAGGCCGGTGTTGCTGCGCAATTCGGCGGGGCTGAGGCGGATCACTCGCCGCCGCGCGGGGGGTGCTTGCGGGCGCCGCTCCTCGCTTGTCGTGAGTGCGCTTGTCGCAACCGTGGCGCTGGCGTCGACGGCGTCCAGGTCGGTCGCCGGGCTGGCGGGCGTCGCTACTTCACCGACAGGATGCCCTCCGGGAAGAGAATGTGAGGGCGCTTCGCCAGCTTCATCACTGCGCGCGAGGTGCTCTCTGATGACCTTCAGCGGCCAGAATTTGTCTCGTTGAGCGGTGAGTATGTAGCGCAGTCGTTCGACATCCTCGGCAGCAAAGTGCCGGATGCCGCTCTCGGTGCGCAGGGGTGTGACGAGCCCTTGGGCTTCAAGGAAGCGAATCTTGGACACGGTGACTCCGTCAAAATCTTGACGAAGAAGCTCCACGACCGCTCCGATGGCAGACCCAGGCTCGGCGGGCTGGCGGTGCTGCGTGGTCACTGCCGCCCGAGGTAGTACACCATCCGGAACTTTCCGATCTGCACCTCGTTGCCCGCCTCTAGGGAGGTTTCGTCGATGCGCTCACGGTTAACGTACGTGCCGTTCAACGAGCCGACGTCGCGAACGCGGTAACCCAAACCTTCGCGCACGAAGACTGCGTGGCGGCGTGAAACGGTCACGTCATCGAGGAAAATGTCGCTTTCGGGGTGCCGCCCCGAGCCGACCTCGTCAGCATCGAGCAGGAAGCGGGCTCCGGTGTTGGGGCCTCGCAGCACCATGAGCAGCGCCGTGCCCGGGCGTAGCGCATCGACCGTGGCCTGATCTTCGTGGGAGAGCCGGGGGCCGTCCTTTTCGAAGGAATATTCCGCAGCGGGAACGTCCACACCGTTGGGGATCCGAGCCGTTGTGGGGTCGGCACCAAAGGCGTGATGCTCTCGTTCGCGTTCGCTCACGCGGGCACCTCCTGTATGTCTTTGCACGGGTTTGCAGTCTATTGCACGGGCACGGGTCCATACCTTAGTCCACCGTTACGCTCAGTTGATTCGCTCTCGGTAGGCCTCCACATCCAGCAACTCGTCGAGCGCGGCTGACCCCTCGACCTTCAGCTCATACATCCATCCTTCGCCGTAGGGATCGCTGTTGATGAGCTCTGGGGTTTGATCCAGGCTGTCGTTGACGGCCGTGATTTCTCCCGGAATGGGCGCGTAGAGCTCGCTGACTGATTTCGTCGACTCGACCTCGCCGCATTCACCGCCTTTGGTCAGGACATCACCAACGGCGGGGAGGCTGACGTAGACCACATCGCCGAGAGCATCTTGCGCATAGGCGGTGATCCCCACTCGGACCACCCCTTCGTCTTGCTCGCGAACCCATTCGTGCTCGGGGGTGTAGCGCAGGTCTTCTGGGTACTCGAGCTCACTCATGGATCTCCTCGAAGTTCTCGGTCGTAGCTGGATGAGTCGTACAGGGGCCCAACGTATCGGGCCCCGCGCACTATGGCACGGGCTGGGCGTACTTGCGTTCGGTCGGGGCGTACAAAGCGTCAATCGTGATCTCGTCTCGTTCGAACACGTCGATGCTGCCACCACTGCGTCGGACGTTGTCCGAGAAGCCCCCAGGGATGGCCAAGCCTCCCGACAACGTGTGCGAATCGCCGATGGCGAGCACTCGATACGGCTCGGTGACGTTAACCGAGTCGACCACAAGGGTGTCCCGGCGCACTTCGACCCAGGTGCTGGCGACCACTCGGACGTCACCGATCTGTATGGCCTCGGCGCCGGCGTCGCGCAGTTCTTGGATGAGGTCGATCATGGTGGTGGTGTCGAGACCTCGTTCTGGATCTCGCACCACGATCTCGATCCCGGGGCCTACGACCGGCACGGTTCCGGCCAGGATCTGGTAGTTCGCCAAGCGGTCTTGCGCCGCACTTTCCGCCGCATCGTCATCTTGCCCACCAGCGAGTTGATCTCGATCAAATTCCAACTGGCGCACTTCATTTTCGAGGTTGTCGGCACGGCCCGTCACGTCGTCGAGCAACGCGATGAGGTCCTCCTGGCGTAATTCCTCGAGATCTCCGGCCTGGGTGCTTTGCACCTGCGCCACCACTCCGAGGCCCAAGAGCAAGGTGATTCCTGCCGCGAGCACGTTTCCTCGGGTCATCCGGGGACCACTGATCGCCCGGAGTTTGCGCCAAGCGGCCGAGCGAGTCCGTCGAGTCGAAGCGACCCATCGTGCCGTGGTGCCGTGGTCAGAGGTGGACTTCGGCGCTTTGGGCTCTTTCGGCCCCCGCGGGGCGCGCGGCTCCTTAGGCGACTTCAGGCCCTTGGGGGGGCCGACAGGTGAGGCCATCAGGCTCCCAGCAGATGGCGCCTGATGGATGCGACGTTGGAGAAGATGCGCAGCCCCAGCACCACCACGACGCCAGTCGAGAGTTGCGCGCCGACCCCAAGCTGGATGCCGAGGAAGACGATCAAGGCCGCCACAACGACGTTGGACGATATCGAGATCACGAAGACTCGGTCGTTGAAGACACCCTCGAGTGAGGCACGAACGCCACCGAAGACGGCGTCCAAGGCCGCGATGACGGCGATAGCCAAATAGGGCTCGAGCCACAGCGGCACCTCGGGCTGCAGGAGTAGACCAAGCACGACACCGACGGCAAGACCGATCACGGGAATCACGAGTCGTCCTCCTCTTTCACCGCAGCGACCCTGGTGTTCAACCGCTCGGCGGCAGGTGCCGTCATTTGCTCACTGCGCTCCCACTCCACCACAATTCCGTACTCATCACGTAGATCCGTGAAGTATTGGCCCGTGTCGCCATTCGCGATCACGTCGACCATCACTTGTGGGTCACCGATGGCGCGCACTTCATAGGGCCTGGTGAGGCCCCGGAAATCCACGATGATGGCCTCGCCCGCAAAGCGGATGGAAGACGTCACGGTAAGCCGCTGATCGTTGATGCTGATCGCCTCGGCGCCACCCTCCCACAACCCGTTGACCAAGCGCGAGAGATCGCCGGCCAAGACTCGATCGGCGTTGTAACCCGGCTCCGGAGCCGGCGCGAGGTCATCAACCGGCGCGTCGTCCAAGGTGATCAATACCCCAGGCCCTGCGACGGCTACCGCGCCCGCCGCAGCTCCCACGGTTTCGAGCTCGTCAGCAAGATTCGCGCCGCCCGCTACGGGCACCTGAGCTTCGAGATCGGCAATGTCTGCCCGTAAGCCTTCGATGACAAGGGCGCTATCGTCGCCACGGGCGCCGGCCGCCTCCACCCGCTCGGCCAAATCCATCCGCTCTTGTCCGTCTTGCAGGTCAGGGGATCGCAGGGAAAGCGCGGCCACGCTCAGCAGAAAACCGAGCACGATGAGCGTCACGAGCAACACAGGGCTCCGCTGGCTCGTTGACCCGACGAGTCCGATGGCACGCCGATTGGCTGCGGCGGTGTGATAGCCCGGATCGACGGGTCGATCCAGCACCTCGTTGAGCAAGGCCATGGATGCAGCAGGATCACGGTTGGGCGTAGCAACCGGACGGTGCGGCCACTTCATGGGGCCACACCCTGCCATTGCCTCCGGCGCTGCGCCACCATGTCCGCCACTTGGGCGGCGTAAATGCCGCCGGCTATCCAGTACAACCCGGTGCCCCACCATACGAACGCCCAGCCGAGCGGTTGGGCGATGACACCCAACGTGGACTCTTGCTGGGCCAGCAACAGCAGCGGAAACGCGTAGAGCAGATTGAACGTCGCGGCTTTGCCGATGAAGTGAACTGGTGGTGCCGGGAGCCGATAGGACCGCGCCACCGGATACAAACCGGCAGTAAACAAGTCTCGGGCCACCAAGATCAAGACGAACCACCACGGGATCACGTCCCGGATGCCGAATCCCAGCAGCGTGGAGGCGATGTAGAGCCGATCAGCAATGGGGTCGAGGTAGGCACCGACCTTCGACACCAGTCCGTAATGGCGGGCGATCTTGCCGTCCAAGTAGTCACTCAGCCCCGAAAGCATCAACACGAGCACCGCCCACCCGTCAGCGCCGATCAGCAACAACCACAAAAAGATCGGCACCCCGACCAGCCGTAGGCCCGAGATGATGTTCGGAACGGTGAGCCATTCGTGCTTGCGCGGCATGATTTGTGGCACGCGCTTTCCAGGGCCGCTCGTGCGGCTGCTGTGCGGCTCCCCATTCACCGCCCCAGGATAGGCGTCGGACGCACCTGGCGCGCGAACAGAACAATCACCTCGTCATGGCATACATGCCAGTGGCCGGACCCGAAGGCCCGGCCACTGGACAAGACGTCACAATACGCAACGTCGGGATGACAGGATTTGAACCTGCGACCCCCTGACCCCCAGTCAGGTGCGCTACCAAGCTGCGCCACATCCCGAGGCCTCCGAGGAAGCGAACAGAACCGTAACCCATCGGCTCAGCGCCTCACGAATCGTGCCCCTGCCCGTCCTCGGTGGCTACGTGCGTTTGCGCTTTTCGCGCACCCGCACCGAGATCTCGATCGGGGTCCCGATGAAGCCGTACTCCTCGCGAAGGCGTCGCTCGATGAAGCGCCGATAGCCCGCCTCGATGAAGCCACTGGCAAAGAGCACGAAGCGCGGAGGCCGCGTATCGGCCTGTGTGGCGAAGAGGATCCGAGGCTGCTTGCCCGAGCGCACGGGGTGCGGGTGAGCGGCCACAATCTCCCCCAGGAAGGCGTTGAGCCTGCCCGTGGGGATCCGGCTGTCCCAAGAGTCCAGAGCTTGGCGCAGGGCCGGCTCCAACCGGTTGGTATGCCGACCGGTGGTCGCGGAGATGTTGACGCGGGGGGCCCATGTGATCTGCACCAACTCGCGCTCGATTTCACGCTCGAGGTAGTGCTGGCGTTCTTCGTCGAGGGTGTCCCACTTGTTGTAGGCCACGACCAGCGAACGGCCAGAGTCGATGACCTGCTGAATGACCCTGATGTCCTGCTCGGCGATCGACTCCGACACGTCGATCAGCACCACGGCCACCTCGGCCTTCTCCAGAGCCGACTGCGTGCGCAGCGAGGAGTAGAAATCAGCTCCGCGGGTTTGGTGCACGCGGCGCCTGATCCCGGCGGTGTCGACGAAGCGCCAGGTGGTGCCGCCAAGTTCGATCAGCTCATCGACGGGGTCCCGTGTGGTGCCCGCCACGTCGTCAACGACGACGCGCTCCGAGCCCGCGAGACGGTTCAACAGGCTCGACTTGCCGACGTTGGGACGACCCACCAGGGCCACCCTGCGCGGGCCACCGGGGCCATATCCTCCGGCACCCACCGGTTTCTCGGGCAGCGCTTCGATGACGGCATCGAGCACGTCCCCACTGCCTCGACCGTGCAACGCCGAGACGGGCCACGGCTGGCCCAAGCCCAGGGACCACAGCATCGCTGCGTCGGCCTCGGTGCGCTGGTCGTCGACCTTGTTGGCCACCAGCACCACCGGCTTACCGGAGCGGCGCAGCAGACGCACCACAGCCTCGTCGGTGTCCGTGGCACCCACCGTGGCATCCACGATAAACATCACCGCGTCGGCCAACTCGATGGCCACCTCGGCCTGCTCGGCCACGCGTAGGTGGATCCCCGTGGCGTCGACCTCCCAGCCCCCGGTGTCCACCAAGGTGAAGTCGTGACCAGTCCACTCGGCGGTGTAGGACACCCGGTCCCGGGTCACCCCAGGCACGTCCTCGACGACCGCTTCACGGCGCCCAAGAATGCGGTTGACCAGTGTGGATTTGCCGACGTTCGGACGGCCTACGACCGCCACGACGGGCAGCACCGGGGGCCCTCCTGCACCCGCGCCCCCTTCACCGTCGTGGCCTTCGACCAAGGCCACATCCTCATCGCTGAGGTCAAAGTCACTGAGACCAGCGCGCAGGGCGGTCTCAACGCCTGCGGCCACGTCATCCGAGCCTTCTGGCGTCGGCGGTTGTGGCGTCACGATGCCCCCTGAAGGGTGCGAACGGTGCGTTTGATGCGGGACAGCATGGCGATCATGCCGCGCATACGCAGTGGTGACACGGCCTGAGCCAAGCCGAAACGGTAGGGCGCATCGTCAGGCACGGCCAGCACCTGCTCCGGCGTGAGCCCGTCCAACGACTCGTGCAGGATGCCGGCGAACCCGCGGGTGGTCGGTGCTTCCGGCGGCGCGTCAAAAAAGAGGCGCACGGTTGGCCCGCTATGGGTGTCCTGGGTCTCGTCGTTGACCTCAACCGCCAGGAACAGCGGCGACTGGCACTCGTGGACACGTTCCATCTTGTCGAGATGGTCGGCATACCGGGAAGGCAGGTCAGGCAGCTCTTTGCTGAGGTCCAGCAGCAGGATCAACCGGTCGGCCTCGCTGACGGCGTGGAAGTCCTCGACCAATTCGGCCATAGCCGCAGGTAAGTCTTGGGTGTCCATCAACGCTCCACCGGCACGCGCACTGCGTTGCCCCACTCGGTCCACGAGCCGTCGTAGTTGCGCACATTCTCAAAGCCCAACAGGTGAGTCAGCACGAACCACGTATGCGAGCTGCGCTCGCCGATGCGGCAGTAGGCCACGACCTCGTCGGTCGTCGCCAGGCCCTTCTCGTCCTGATAGATCGCCTCGAGCTCGGCGCGGGTGCGGAAGGTGCCGTCCTCGGCGGCAGCGCGCGCCCAAGGCACCGAGGAAGCGCCGGGAATGTGGCCACCACGCATGGCGCCCTCTTGGGGGTAGTCAGGCATGTGCAGCAACTCTCCGGAGAACTCCCCCGGTGATCGCACGTCGACCATCGGCTTGCCCAAGTGGGCCAAGACGTCGTCCTTGAAGGCACGGATGACGCTGTCGTCACGCTCGACCACGGGGTATGCCGACTGATCAGCAGGCGTGGTGTCGGTGGTCATCGTGTGCCCAGCGGCCAGCCAGGCGGCACGTCCACCGTCCAGCAGGCGCACGTCGGGGTGGCCGAAGAGGGTCATCACCCAGAGCGCGTATGCGGCCCACCAGTTGCTCTTGTCGCCGTAGATGACGACGGTGGTTTCGCGGCTGATCCCCCGGGCCGACATGACCTCTGCGAATCGGGCGCCGTCGACGTAGTCGCGGCTCATCGGGTCGTTGAGGTCCAAGTGCCAGTCGAGTTTGCGCGCACCGGCAATGTGCCCGGTTTCGTAGAGCAAGACGTCTTCGTCGCTCTCCAAGACCACCACGTTGGGGTCGTCCAGGTGCTCGACCAGCCAATCGACCGTGACCAGCGCCCCGGGATGGGCATAGTCGGCAATCTTGGCGGCGGGGTCGTGGGGCAAACTCATGGCTGTCCTCCGGGGATACTGGGTTGATGCTCGGGGGTCGTCTGGGAGCGGCTCGACGCGTCGATCACGCGCAACACTGCCGCCACAGACTCTTCAAACGTCAAGGGCGAGGTGTCGATTCCATACACGCCGGGGGCGGCGTCACGAAAGTTCGACACGGTGGCGTCGTCGCGGTCGCGGCGGACGACTTGATCGTGGATGGCGGCGGCCCCTTGGGCGGTGCCGCGAGCGGCCAATTCGGCACCGCGTCGAGCCAACCGGGCCTTTTCACTGGCGCTGAGCAGGAAGCGGTGCTCGGCCTCCGGTGCGATTTTCGTGGTGATATCGCGCCCCTCGACGACAATTCCCGGTCCATCGCGACGGGCCAAGGCAATGATCTGCCGCTGACGGTCCGCAAGGTAGGCCCGAACGAGGAGGTTGGTGGCGACGACAGACACCCGGGCCGACAACTCAGCGCTACGCAGTTCGTCATCGACGACGTGACCATCGAGGAGCACGTGGGGATCGAGCGGGTCGGTCACCATCTCTAAGGGCATGGCTGAGGCGACGCGGGCCACAGTCTCACCGTCGGTGAGATCAATCTCTTTGCGCAAACACCACAGGGTCACGGCACGGAACATCGCCCCCGTGTCGAGGTAGGTCAAGCCGAGGCTGATGGCCACAGCGCGCGAAACGCTGGATTTGCCCGAGCCGCTGGGCCCGTCGATCGCGACGGTGATCGCGGCCATCACATCCCCGCGGCTTTGTGCAGGCCACCGATTTCTTCGCGAGTCAGCGCCCGCGAACGACCGGGCTTAACATCGCCGAGGCGGACCGGGCCGATCTGGACTCGGGCCAACGCATGCACGGGGTGGCCGACCTCTTCGAGGATGCGGCGCACGATGTGCTTCTTGCCCTCGTGAAGCACCACCTCGACCACAGCCTTGCCGGGCAGGGAATCGATGATCCGGAAACTGTCAACGGAGACCTTGCCGTCTTCGAGCTCGATGCCGGCTCGCAGTCGCTGACCGATGTCGCGGGCTACGGGGCCCGGCACCTGAGCGACATAGACCTTGGGCACCTCGTATGAGGGATGTTGCAGGCGGTGCGCGAGGTCGCCGTCGTTGGTCAGCAACAGCAGGCCCTCGGTCTCCGCGTCGAGGCGGCCCACGTGGAAGAGGCGGTCGTTCTTGGCCCCGATGTAGTCGGCCAGCGAGGGCCGGCCGAGCTCGTCGCTCATCGTGGACACCACGCCGAGTGGCTTGTTGAACGCCAGGTAGACCATGGTGTCGTCGACTATGACGCGGGTGCCGTCCACGTGGATGGTCTGCGTGGACGCGTCCACGCGCACACCGAGCTCGGTAACGATCGTGTCGTCGACCTGCACGCGGCCTTCAGCGATCAGATTCTCGCAGGCGCGTCGACTCCCCCAGCCAGCTCCGGCCAGGATCTTCTGCAACCGCACGCCGTCGGGGTTGTGCACGTCGACCTCGGAGCCGCGAGCCCGCGGAGCCGAGCCGTGCTTGGGGCCACCGGAGCGCTTGGGAGCACCAGCCTTGGTGGGTCCGCCCGCTGAGCGCGGGGCACCTGAGCCTCGGTAGTTGCCGGAGCCTTTGGCACCGCCGGAACCTCGATAGTCGCTAGAGCCTTTGGAGCCACCAGAAGTTTTAGGGCCGCCGGAGCCTCTGGGGGCACCCGATCGGTCGCTGGGCTTAGGCCCTGAACTGGATCGATCCCGATCGGGCTTTCGGCGATCGCTGGGTCGGGGGCTCACGCAAGTCCTTCCGCTGCAAGGTCATCGAGCACGTCGCTCGACGGGAGATATGGTGCCAGTGGTGGCAGTTCGTCAATATCGTTCACGCCCATCCGCTGTAAAAACAGGTCGGTGGTGCCAAACAGCATCGCACTGCTAGGGCTTTCCCCACTCATTTCGGTGATGAGCCCCCGAGCCAGAAGCGTGCGAACGACACCGTCGACGCTGACTCCGCGTACGGCGCTGATCCGAGAGCGCGAGATGGGTTGGCGGTACGCCACGACCGCTAGAGTCTCCAGGGCTGCTTGCGAGAGTTTGGCTTGGGCTCCACCGAGCAAGAAGCGTTCGACGGCGGGAGCACATTCGGCACGGGAGTAGATGCGCCAGCCTCCTGCATAGCAGCGCAGCATGAAGCCGCGTTGCTGCGCGTCATACGAGGCGCTCAAAGCCTGCAGCGCTTGCGCAACGTCATTGACGTCAACGTCCAGTGCAGTGGCGATGATGGGCTCGGCGACGGGTTCGTCGATCACCATCAGCACGGCCTCGATCCCAGCCTGCAGCCCGCCGGGTAGGTCGGCGGCAACGAACGGTGCCTGATCTTCGGGTTCGTGGCTCATGCGCCCTTTTCTGCCTGTTTCGGTTCCACTATTTCGTCGAACTCGCTCGGTGCGGTGCGCCGAGACTCGGCCTCGATCATGGACGCCGACGACCGAGCGGTCGGTGGCACCCACCGCAGCAGCAGGGGTGCCATCGCTTCGGTTTGGGTGAACGAGATGGCCCCGTCGCGAAAGAGCTCCAGCAACGCCAAGAATCGGGCCACCACGACCATCCGCGAGTCGGCGTCGGCGATCATCTCGGCAAACGTCGCCTGCTCGAGGCGCTGCAGCCAACTGAGCAACAGCAGCGATTGCTCGCTGACCGACACCGTGACTGTATGCAGATGCGACAGCCCCACCGTTGGCTTGGGGGTGGGCGTCAGCGCCCGGGCCGCCGCCATCGCCAACTGCTCCCCACTGACGTTCATCACCAGCTCGGGCAGCAACGCGGCATACCGCGCTTCGACTCCGACGTCGCGGGGCCAGATGCGGCCCTGGGCGTTCATCCGTTCGGAGAAACTTGCGGCGACCTCTTTGAACGCGCGGTATTGCAGCAATCGAGCAAACAGCAGATCCCGAGCCTCGATGAGCTCGAGATCTTCCTCCGGCTCCTCGCCGGTGCGCGGCAGCAACCGGGATGACTTGAGATCCAGCAACGTCGCCGCGATCAGCACGAACTCTGAGGCTTGCGAGAGGTCCCAGGAGTCGGTCTGCACCCCGGAGGTGGCGTCGATGGTGTGCGCCGCTTTGAGGTGGGCCACGAATTCGTCGGTCACCGCCGCCAGCGAGATCTCGGTGATGTCCAGTTTATGCTTGGAAATCAGCCCGAGCAGCAACTCGAAAGGTCCCGAGAAGACGTCGAGATGGACTTCAAACGGGGTAACTCGCCGGTGCAGTACCCCACCGGGGGTGGTCTGCGGCGCGATCTGACTCACGCTCAGGGCGAGCCGCCGCGCGAGATGAGCTCGCGAGCCAACTGACGGTAGGCCTCGGCTCCGCTGTGGGTGCTCGCGTAGGACGTGATGGGCTCAGCGGCCAGCGTGGCGTCGGGGAACTTCACCGTCCGAGAGATCACCGTGTGGAAGACGTTGTCGCCGAAGTGGTCAACCACGCTGCGCACGACCTCACGCGAGTGCAGGGTCCGACCGTCATACATCGTGGCCAGAATGCCGTCGAGGCCCAGACCCGGGTTGAGCCGGTCGGTGATCTTCTCGATGGTCTCCACGAGCAGGGCGACGCCGCGCATCGCGAAGAACTCGCATTCCAGCGGGATCATCACCCCGTGTGCGGCGGTCAGGGCATTGACGGTGAGCAAACCCAGTGAGGGCTGGCAGTCGATCAGGATGACGTCGTAGTCGTCCAATACCGGGCGTAGCACGCGGGTCAGCACCTGCTCGCGGGCGACTTCGCCGACGAGTTGCACTTCGGCGGCCGACAGGTCGATGTTGGCGGGCACCACGTCGAGATTGGGGATGCGGGTGTGCTGGATCACGTCCCCAATGGAGTGGCCACGCTCCACCAACAGGTTGTACACCGTGACGTCGAGCTCGTGGGTGCGGATGCCCAGGCCCACCGACAGTGCACCCTGCGGATCGAAGTCGACCACGAGCACCTTGCGGCCATACTCGACCAGCGCGGCCCCCAGGTTGATGGTGGTCGTCGTCTTGCCCACCCCACCTTTCTGGTTGCACATGGCAATCACGCGCGCCGGGCCGTGCGAACTTAACGTCGGGGGTATGCCGAAGTCTGGGAGAGCCCGCCCCGTGGGGCCCTCTTGGCCTGATCCGGCCAGCTCGGTGCCCGGGAGCCTGTCGTGCTCTGCGCGAGCCCGGTCCGCCGACGTCGCGGTGTTCGCCTCGGATGTCACGTGTGTCTCAGCCCTGTCCATAGAAGAGGTCGACCTCCCGCCGATCGGTTCGACCTTAACTGCCTCACCGACCCAGGGCTACTTGCCCCGTGGGTGAGCCCCCGCATACACCTCGCGCAAGTGCTCGGTTGAGACATGAGTGTAGATCTGCGTGGTCGTGACGGAGGCATGCCCGAGGAGCTCCTGCACCACCCGAATGTCCGCCCCACCTTCGAGCAGATGGGTGGCAAACGAGTGCCGCAACGTATGCGGGCTGATCACCTTGTCGATTCCGGCACGCTCGGCGGCGCTGCGGATGATGGTGAAGGCACTTTGGCGACTCAGCCGTCCGCCTCGCTGATTGACGAACAACGCCGGAGTCCCCTTTCCAGCCTTAACAAACTGTGGCCGCGCTCGGACGGTATAGGCCCGCGAGGACTCGACGGCATACGAACCGATCGGCACAATGCGAACTTTCGAGCCTTTTCCGAGCAGCCGCACGGAGGCCTCCTCTGGGTCCAGGTCTATGTCGTCCACATCGAGGCCGATGGCTTCACTGACCCGAGCGCCACATCCATAAAGCACCTCAAGCAACGCCCGGTCTCGTAGAGCCGCGCCGGTGTCGCCGACCGCAGCGGCGCTCAGGATGGCTTCGACATCGGCAGTACTCAGGGTGCTGGGCAAACGACGGGTCGGGCTGGGGGGCGCAATGGCCGAGGCCGGGTCACTGACGGTGAGGCCTTCACCAGCCCAGAACGAGTGCAACGCTCGAACGGCCACGACCGCCCGGGCCGCAGACGTTTTGGCCACGGCTGGGTGAATGGTGTCACCAAGGGTCAGCGAGGCCAAGAAGTCGTTCACGGCGGAGGGGTCGACACCAGACGGCTCGTGGACTCCACGGTGGGCCAGGAAGCGCAGGTAGCGCGTGGTGTCGCGCTGATATGCCGCGAGGGTATTGGTGGCTAGTCCGCGCTCGATGACGAGGTGATCGAGCCACCGCTGCCGGGCGGACTCCATGACCG
Organism: Actinomycetales bacterium; assembly: GCA_038330045.1. GTDB lineage: Bacteria > Actinomycetota > Actinomycetes > Actinomycetales > Dermatophilaceae > Ornithinicoccus. The sequence continues at coordinate 19,036 of JBBQNO010000017.1, forward strand.
CACCGATCGGCTCGGCAACCGCTTGATCGTCACATTCGGACAGTACCACCGACCCATTGTGTGCCGGACGCGCCATGATGTCGGGATGTACTGGTATTCCGAGACTCCCGTGGCCCGCACCCGGGAGATCACGGCCGACCTTCTCGTCCTCGGCTGGGTCGTGGCCTGGATCCTCGTGGGCCGCTTCGTCCACAGGGTGGTCAGCGCCCTGGGTGCCCCGGCCGAGCCGATACGGACCGCCGGCGAGGCACTTTCAGCGCGCATGGTGGACATCGCCGACCGGGTCACAGCCGTGCCGCTGGTGGGCGACGACCTTCATACGCCCTTCGCACGCACCGCTTTGGTAGGCACCGATCTCACCTCCGCGGCCAACCAATTGGAGTCTTCGGTCGACCGCATGGCCTTGTGGCTGAGTTTGTTGACCGCGGGCACCCCGATCGTTCTCGTTGTTGCTTGGTATGCGCTTCTCCGCTGGCACGCCATGGTGACGACTACCTCGTTGGCGGCATACCGAGACCGACCTGAGCTGCAAGAACTACTGGCCTTGCGAGCCTTGACCAGTCGCACCATTCGCGAATTGTCCGCCGTCAGCGACGACCCACTCGGCGATTGGCGCAGCGGTGACGCGGATGTCATTGCTGCGTTGACAACCTTGGAGCTGCACAATTCGGGCCTGCGGCCTGCCCCGACCTCTGAAACGTTGTGAGCGAGAAACTGAGCACAGGAGATGTAACGGCTCAGCTGTGACGGGCGCGCAAGACCCTCTCGACGTCGGCAAAACTGAGGTCTTGGCTGCGCAGCAGCACCAGCAGGTGGTAGACGAGGTCCGCGGACTCTCCCAGCAGGTCGTCGCTGGTTTGGTCGGTGGCCACGGCGGCCAGCGCCGTTTCGACGCCCTCTTCGCCCACCTTTTGCGCGATCCGGCGCACGCCAGACTCGAACAAACTGGTCGTGTAGGAACCAGCGGGGCGGTCGGCATACCGACCGGCAATGACCTTGTCGAGCTCCCCCACGAAAGCCCCCACGGGTGAGGCTGCGGCCCCGGTAAAACATGACGTGGTGCCGGTGTGGCACGTCGGCCCGGCCGGTATGGCGCGCAGCAGCAAGGTGTCGGCGTCGCAATCCACCTCGACCTGCTGGACCGCCAGCGTGTTGCCGCTGGTCTCACCCTTGACCCAAGACTGACCGCGACTGCGGCTGTAGAACGTCGCTAGTCCGGTCGCAAGCGTGGCGCGCACAGCGGCCTCGTCGCAGTAACCGAGCATCAACACCTCACCGGTGCGGGCGTGCTGCACGACTGCGGGGAGCAGGCCGCCCTGCTTGTCGAAGGCCAAACTTTCGACGGTATGCGGACTGGGCAAGCTCAGCGGTGCGTGGTCACTCATGCTGCGTGTCCTTCCTGGGGGCCACGAATGACTAATCCGGCCTGGGCCAACGTGGTCTTCAAATCTGGAATCGGTACTGTTCCCGAGTGGAAGACGCTGGCCGCGAGCGCTCCGTCCACGTCGGCCTCGGTGAAGACGTCGATAAAGTGCTGCGCGTGGCCGGCCCCGCCCGAGGCGATGAGCGGGACCTGGCAGATCTGGCGAACGGCCTGGAGCTGCTCGAGGTCGTAGCCGGACTTCACCCCATCACTGCCCATGCAGTTCAACACCACTTCTCCGGCTCCGAGGTGCTGAACCATCGTCACCCAATCCAACGTGGTGTGGCTCAGGGCCGTCGTGGCGTCGGGGTCTCCGGTCATCTGGCGGATCCGCCAGTGGCCGTCGTCATCGCGCAGGCTGTCTACGCCGACCACGACGCACTGCACACCGAAGGCCGTGGCCAACTCACTGATCAGCTCTGGGCGTTGGGTTGCAGGGGTGTTGATCGAGATTTTGTCAGCCCCAGCGTGAAGCACGCGCCGGGCCTCGTCGACCGAGCGGATGCCACCGGCCACACAGAACGGGATGTCGAGCTGGCGGGCGACGCGACTGACCCACTCGGTGTCCACCGATCGGCCCTGGGGACTAGCCGTGATGTCGTAGAACACCAATTCATCGGCGCCCTGCGCGCGGTATCGCTGGGCCAACTCCACGATGTCGCCCATGTCGACGTGGTTGCGGAACTGGGTGCCTTTGACCACTCGACCGTCGCGCACGTCCAGGCACGGGATGATCCGTCGCGCCACGCTCATCGGCGCTCCTGGGCCAGGGCGTCTTCGACGGTGAGCCGGCCTTCCAGCAACGACTTCCCGAGGATGACCCCCGCGCAGTTGCTCTTGTCGCAACCGCGCACGTCGGCGACGTCACGCACGCCACCGGAGGCTTGGATCAGCAGGTCGGGTGATGACATCGTCAAGAATGTGTAGAGATGAGTGTTTGGCCCGGACAACGTGCCGTCGCGACCGATGTCGGTACACAACACGTGCTTGAGCCCTGATGCGGCATAACGGTGCAACATCGTCGGTAGATCGGTGTCGGCCACCGAGGTCCACCCGGCCACCGGCAGCACCCACGAGCCTTGCTCGTCGGCCCTGGTGTCGAGGGCCACGGTCAGGTGGTCGGGGCCGAACCGCTCCAGCCAGCCAAGCACCGTCTCGGGCTCACGGACCGCCATAGAGCCGACCACGACCCGGCTCGCCCCAGCGTCGAGGAGGCGTTGCACGTCATCCGCAGAGCGCACTCCCCCGCCGGTTTGAACCTGGAGGTCTGTGCCGGTGGCTATGTCGGTCAGCAGCGGGACCAGCGTGTAGCCGCCGGCGCGGGCGGCGTCAAGGTCGACTAGGTGCAGCCACCGGGCGCCTGCGTTCGCGTAGGCGCGCGCCAGTGCCAGTGGCTCGCCCTCATACCTGGTTTCTTTGTCGTAGTCGCCCTTGTGCAGGCGCACTACCCCACCGCTGCGGATGTCCAAGGCGGGGTAAATGGTGAATTCACTCATCGATACTCTCCGAGATGAAGTTGGCTAGGACGGTGGCGCCCACGGCCGCCGAACGCTCAGGGTGGAACTGGGCGCCCCAGCGATTGCCCTGGCGGACCACCGCCGCGTAGTCCTGGCCGTGCCAGGTGCTGGCCAGGGTCGCACTGGTGACGGGAGCTGCATAGCTGTGCACGAAATAGGCTCGATCTCCGTCAGTGAGGCCACGGATGAGGGGGTCCTGCCGGCCAAGGCTCAGGGTATTCCACCCCATGTGCGGAACGCGCACGTTTGCTGCTGGAGTGATCGCGGCGACGGTGCCCTCGATCAGCCCCAAGCACTCGACTCCGCCGTCCTCTTCGCTGCCGTCGAAGAGCAACTGCATACCCAGGCACACACCCAGCAACGGCGCTGTCACGTCGCGCAGCACACCGACCAGGTCCGCCTCGTGCAGGCGAGCCATTCCTTGGGCGGCAGCCCCCACACCGGGCAGGATCACCCGGTCGGCGGCCTGAATGGTGGCGGCGTCTCGGGTGAGCTCGGAGGTCACGCCGAGACGGTCGAGGGCAAAGCTGACCGAGGCGATGTTGGTGCCGCCAGAGTCAACGAGGGCAACCCTGGGCAAGCTCACAAAACCCCTTTGGTGCTCGGCATCTCGGTCCCGGTCGTCGCGATGCCTTGACGCAGGGCCCGCGCGACGGCCTTGAAGCCGACCTCGATCTGGTGGTGGGCGTTGCCGGGCGAAATGCTCAAGTGCAAGGTGCAGCGCATCGCATCGGCGAAGGAGCGCCAGAAGTGCCCGACCATCTCGGTCGGCAGGTCGCCCACTTTCTCGCGGTCGAACTTGCCTTCGAAGACGAAGAAGGGCCGCCCGGACAGGTCGATCGCCGCGGTGGCTTGGGCCTCGTCCATCGGCAGGGTGAAGCCATAGCGACCGATGCCCCGTTTGTCCCCCAGGGCGGTGCGGATGGCTTCGCCGACAGCCAGCGCAATGTCTTCGACACTGTGGTGCTCGTCGATGTAAAGATCGCCCTCGCAGGCGACGGTGAGGCTGAACCCGCCGTGCTTAGCGAGCTGCTCCAGCATGTGGTCCAAGAAACCGACACCGGTCGCAATGTCGCTGCGACCGGCGCGGTCCAAATCGACGCTCACGTCGATGACCGTCTCAGAGGTCGCTCGGCGCACTGAGGCGGTGCGGGGCTTGGTGACCAATTCGTGCGCGATGCTCGGCCAATCGGTCACACCGATCAGGTATGCGGGGATGCCCAGGTTGGCCGCGAATTCTGCATCAGTCTCACGGTCACCCACCATCGCGCTGGCGGCCCAGTCGATGCTGCGATCCTTCAGCAGCCCTGTCATCAGCGCGGTGCCGGGCTTGCGGGTGGGGGCGTTCTCCTCCGGAAGGGTCCCGTCGATGATCACGTCGCGGAAGGTGATGCCTTGGCTGCTGAACACCGACATCATCAGGTCGTGCGGGCCTTGGAAGTCTTGCGTCGGGAAGGACTCGGTGCCCAAGCCGTCCTGGTTGCTGACCATGACGAAGGACCAGCCAGCGTCCCGCATACGCAGCAGAGCCGGGATGACGTCGGGCACGAACTTCACCTTGTGCAAGGCATCGACCTGCTGGTCGGCAGGCTCTTCGATCAGGGTTCCGTCACGGTCGATGAACAAAACGGGGCCGGGCAGCGAGCTCATGAATTCCTCTCGGGGGTGGTCAAAGGGCCTAGGGCGAGGGCCAGCGCGTCAAGGTCTTGCGCCGTGCCGACGCTGATGCGCACCGCATCCGATAGTCCGGGCATATGGCGCATGTCGCGGATGGCAATGCCCTGGTGTCGAACCGCGTCGATAAGTCGATCCGGGGCTGTGGTGCGGGCAAGAACGAAGTTGGCTTGGCTGTCGTAGACGCACTTCACGCCAGGCGCCTGCGTCACGATCTCGGCTAATCGATCCCGCAGGTCCACGGTGGCGTCGACGCGGATGGCTGTATCGGCCAGCGATGCGGGGCTCAGCGCCTCGATGGCGATCTCCACTGCCGGGGTCGGCAGGGGGTATGGCGCTTGCACGCGACGCATCACCGCGATGAGGTCGGGGTGCGCGATGAGAGCCCCGATACGGGCACCGGCGAGGCCGTGGGCCTTCGACATCGTGCGAAGGACCGCGAGTGTCGGGTGGGCTTCGACCGCGGCGATGGCTGACCCATCGTCCGCAAACTCCACGTATGCCTCATCGAGCACCACCATTGCCTCGTCGGCGATCTCGTCTGCGAGCGCTAAGACGTCATAGAAGTCGATGGCGGAACCGGTGGGGTTGCCCGGCGAGGCCAAGAACACGATGCGGGCCCCCGTGGCGCGTACGGCGTTGGCCACCGCCTTCAGGTCGTGTTCAAAGCCGGTGCCAGTGTCGTGCTGAGGCACATCGTGGGCGGGCACCCCGTGCACCGCCGCGCTGACCGCATACATCCCGAACGTCGGGGAGCACGTGATGATGCCGCGATCGCCCCCCGGAGCGCACACCGAACGGATCAACACATCGATAGCTTCGTCGCTGCCGCGAGCGAGCAGCACCTGTTCATAGTCGGCACCGAGGTATGCCGACAGGGCCGTCCGCAGCGCGTCCGGCTGAGGCTGCGGGTAGCGCCTGGTGCGGCCGTCGGTGTCAGCCGCATTGGCGCTCGAGGCTTCGTTGGCGTTGAGCCAGATCGTGGCCGGCGGCCCGTCGAAACTCGTGCGGGCCGAGGAATAGCCACCGAACGCGGCCAGATCGTCGCGGATCAACCTCATCGGGAAGGTCATAGGCGTGGCCGGGCGAGCCGACGAGTCACAGCCCGCTGGTGCGCGTGAAGTTGCTCGGCTTCCGAAAGCACGACAGCGCACGGTCCGACCTCGTGCAAGCCGGCCTGGGTGACGGACTGGACGGTCATCGCAATCTGGAAACTCGCCACGTTGACTCCGCCGGTGAACCGGGCCGCGCCAGCGGTGGGCAGCACGTGGTTGGTGCCGCTGCAATAGTCGCCGAGCGTCTCTGGGGCCCAATCGCCCAAGAACACGGACCCGGCCGAGGTTACTTGCGCCAGCCATTCGCGCGGCTCGCGTAACGCCAAGATCAGGTGCTCGGGGCCGTACTCGTTGCTGATGTCGAAAGCACCGTCGAGGTCGGTGGTCACGATAACGCGGCTGCTCGCGAGGGCCTTGCGGGCGATGGCCGCGCGGGGCAGCTCCTCGACTTGGGTCTCGATTTGATCGACGACCGCCTGTCCTAGGGCGCGGTCATCGGTCAACAACAACACCTGCGAGTCGGGGCCGTGCTCGGCCTGAGACAACAGATCGGCAGCGACGAACTCAGCGTCCGCACCGGCGTCGGCGATCACGACGACCTCAGACGGGCCGGCGGGCAGGTCGATACCGGGGCCACCCTCGGCCGTGCTGACCTGACGCTTGGCCTCGGTCACCCAGGCGTTACCTGGACCGAAGATCTTGTCGCACGCCGGGATGGTCTCGGTGCCGTAAGCCAGAGCGCCGACGGCCTGGGCTCCGCCACCGAGGAAGATCTGCGTGATGCCGCACTCGGCTGCAGCGGCCAAGACGGCGTCGTCCGCGCGACCGTCGCGCCCAGGTGGCGTGATCAAAACAACCTGAGGGCACCCGGCCAACTGCGCGGGTATGCCGAGCATCAAGGCCGTGGATGGCAAGGGTGCGGACCCGGCCGGAACGTACAGACCCACCCGCTCGATGGGTCGCATCACCCGTTCACAGATAACCCCGGGAGCCGTCTCGACGGCGTAGTCGCTCGGCATACCTCCTTGGTGGAAGGTTCTGATCCGGCCCGCCGCTTCGCTGATGGCGGCGCGCAATTCATCGCTGATCCGCGCGGTGGCGGCTTGAACCTCGGCTGCGGAAACAGCAAGGTCGGTGATGTCGACGCCGTCGAAGCGCGAGGTGGCGGCGATCACGGCAGCGTCACCGTCGGCGGAGATGGCAGCCAGCGTTGTCGTGACCGAAGCGGTCACTTCCGGGCCCGCTGCGACGGTGCCTCGGGCAATGGCCTGCGCCCGGCTTGCGGTGTCGAGGTTGTCCCACGTCAAGAGGTTCATGCCAACATCCCTTCGACCGGGAGCACCATCAGTTGACGGGCTCCGGCGCGTTTGAGGTCTTCGAGTCGCTGCCACGTCACCGCGCCGTGGCACAGCATCTGGACGCTGACTTCACTGTGTTCCGGCGAGCCATCGCCTTCGAGGGAGAGGATCGTCGGCTCGTGGCCGTCGGGGAGGCTGTTGAGCACCGCGGGCAACTGCGTGCGCAGACTGCGAAGCATCAGCAGCCGGGTCTCTTTGAGCCGCACGGCGCCGTCCATCCGGCGCAGCAGCAGCTCAGCCAACTCACCGCGGCTACCTTCGAGCGCGTGGGTCGGGCCGACCACGACGGCCTCCGAATGCAGCAGCGTTTCCACTGGCTTGAGCTGGTTGGCGCTCAGGGTCGCTCCACTGGAAACGAGGTCGCACACGACGTCGGCTTGACCCAGGCGCGGCGCGATCTCGACCGAACCGGACAGCGTTACCACGTCGGCGACCACGTCATGCTGCCGCAGCCAGTTGCCCAGGATCTGTGGGTAGGACGTGGCGATCCGTTGGCCGGCAAGTTGTTCCGGGCCCTCCCACTCCAGATGGGCGTCAATCGCGATGTCTAGACGGCAGCTGCCCCAGCCGAGCTCACGTAGCTCGGTCAGCCCACCGATCGCACCGGCCGCTTGGCGCATCAGGTCGTGCTCAGCGATGACGTTGCGGCCGACAATGCCGAGGTCGCATACACCGTCGGCGATGAGCCCCGGAATGTCGTCGTCACGGACGAGCAACAGATCGATCGCCAACGATTCGCCGTAGCAAAACAGCTTGTCGCGACTCTCGCGCCACGTCAGGCCGCAGGAGGCGAGCAGGTCGCGAGCGGGCGCGGCCAGACGACCAGATCGCTGGATCGCGACGCGCAGCCGGTCTCGCGGCGGGGCAGATGCAGTCATGAGGGACCTTCCAAAGCAGATGCAGTATGTGGGGTGGTGCGGCGGTGATGACGCGGAAGTGCGACCGTTCGGACTGATCACGAACCGGTCGCGGCGGATCAGCGCGGTGTTGCGGTATGTCGCTCCAGTGCGGCTTTGTATCCATTGCCCGATTCCAAGCAACGAGCCACCCGGCCGATGGTGGTGACGCTCACCCCGGTCTGATCGTGGATCGAGCGGTAGGGCACTCCTTCGGCGAGCAAGGGCACCACCACCCAGCGATCCGAGAGTGCCTCGAGCTCGGCAGGCGTGCACAAATCGACCAGAAAGTCCTCGATAGCACCCGCGTCGTCGAGGGTTGCCAACACGGACGACAACTCGACCAGGCTCGCCTGGGTGAGTTGGGTGCGCTGCTTCATGAAGTCCTTGGGGGGGTGGTCGCTACGAGGTCAGGCTAGCCGGGACGCGATCTACGTCATCATGTACTAGCGCGTTAGCACGCTATCACGCGGCGTCGACACCGCTCGCCACCGGTTGGCACCTCACACCAACGGTTGGGCGAGCTCGACGCGCAGCGCGGCAACCGCTTCGGCTGCGGGGACCGTGAATTGGACCTCGCGGCGCAGATCCTTGATCGTCACGGTGCCTGCCTCGATCTCCTGAAGGCCCAATATTGCAACGAACCTGATACCTGCACGGTCGGCATACTTCAGTTGCTTGCCGAGTTTGCTGGCCTGCAGGACCGATTCGGTGTTGATGCCGCCTTGGCGCAACGTCGTGGTCAGCGCCAGCGCTTGGGTCATCAGCGACTCATCGACCAGCGGCACCAACACCTGCACCGTGCTCTTTGCGACGTCGATGATTCCTGCTTCGCGGAGCTGCCAGAAGAGCCTGGTCAGACCGATCGAGATACCGACCCCGGGCAGACTGGACTTGCTGTAGTGGCGGGCCAGATCGTCATACCGTCCGCCGGAGCAAATCGAGCCGATGCCGGGGTGCTCGTCCAGCGTCGTCTCGTAGACCGTGCCGGTGTAGTAGTCCAGGCCACGCGCGATCGAGAAGTTCAGGCAGTAGTCACTCTCTGGCACGCCGAGGGCGCGTACTAAACCCAGGACCTCGCGAAGTTCGTCCACGCCGCGGGCCAACTCAGCACTGCCTTCGCTGCCCGCTTCCAGCACAGAGAGCTTGCTCAGGGCATCGTCGTGCGATGTGCTGCGGGCACTGACAAAACCGATCAGCGCGTCGATGACGTCTGCCGAGAGACCGAAGTCTGCACCGGCCAAGGTAGAGCGCACGTGCTGTTCGCCCCGCTTGTCCAACTTGTCGATTTCACGCAGGACCGCGGCCTGCTGGTCGCTGTCGCTGACCCCGAGGTCTTCGAAGTAGCCGCGCATCAGGCGGCGGTTGTTGATGCCGATGGTGAAGGGGCCGATGTTCATGTCGGAGAACAATGCGTGAATCACGGCGGGACATTCTGCGTCGTGCTTCACGCTGAGCCCGTCTTTGCCGACGATGTCAATGTCGCACTGGTAGAACTCCCGGAACCGGCCGCGCTGCGAGCGTTCACCGCGGTAGACCCGCTGCATCTGGTAGCGGCGGAAGGGGAAGGTGAGGTGGTGCTCGTGCTCGGCGACGTAACGCGCGAGCGGCACCGTGAGGTCGAAGCGCAGCGCCATCTCCGGCAGGGCTGCACCCTGGGCGTCAGCCGCGGCCGCCTTCTCAAGGGACCCCGTCGACTGCACGAAGTAGACCTGCCGCTCCGTCTCTCCCCCAGTTTTGGTGAGCAACACGTCGCTGACCTCGAACACCGGTGTCTCGATCGGCAAAAAACCGAAGCGCTCGAAGCCGCGACGAATGGTGTCGAGCATCCGCTGGAAGGCGATCTGCTCAGGCGGGAGGAGTTCCAGCACCCCTGAAGGCGTACGCGGTGTGATCACGTGCCGGAGTCTAAACGAGCGGGCGCTGCAGGTAGGGGTTGGAGCGGCGCTCGGCATCCATCGTGGTGGCCGGGCCGTGCCCAGGGAGGACCAGGGCCGTGTCGGGCACGGGCAACACGACATCGCGCAAGGTGCGCTTCATCGCCGCTGGGTCCCCGCCGGCTAGGTCGGTGCGACCGATCGACCCGGCAAAGAGGACGTCTCCTGAGAGCACGGTGCGATCCAACAGTGGACCCTCGGGCTGGTTGACGGTGTCCGGGACGCCCGCCAGATCGAAGAGCACGGAGCCCTCGGTGTGCCCGGGTGCGTGGATGACAGCAATCTGCATACCCGCGACGGTGAGGGTCACCATCGCGCCCGACTCGGGCGATTCGGCGAACTCCACGATGGCCTCCGGCTCACGCCAGGTCGCTTTGGTCTTGAATTGCGCCTCCAGCATCGCGACGAACGAAGCGTCAACGTCCCCGAGGGGATTCACGAGGCGGTATCGATCCCGCGGGTGAATGCCGGTGCTGACTGAGGCGCCCAAACCCAGGGTCGGCACGTCATACACATGGTCGAGGTGACCGTGGGTCAACAGAATCGCGGCGGGGGTCAAACCCTCTGCGCGTAGCACCTCGTGAACGCGGTCGGCGACGCCGATTCCCGGGTCGACGATCACACACTCGAGGCCTGCATCGGGGGCGACGACGTAACAGTTGGTCCCGAAGGCGACAGCAGGAATAGCGCGGATCAGCATCCAGCCACTGTAAACAGGCGCCCGCTTCCCCACGCCGCTCCCCACTGCCTACCCGCATTTCCCACTGCCTACCCGTATTTCACGATATCCCATTGCGTACCCACGTTGAGATCGTGTCCAAACCGTTGCCGAGTTTGCCCCCGTGCACCGAAAAGGCTGCCTAGACTTCTTTTTAATCCATATTTGCCTTTCAGGAGGTCATTTATGCTGCCCAGCAGCTTTCGTGGCACCCGCATGATCGCCCTGACCGTCGGCGTGGCCTCGATGGTGGCGCTATCCGCGTGCACTAACGAAGCCCCCCAGGACTCGGCTTCGTCGCCGAATGCCAGCGTTGCGGCGGATCAGGCCCCGAGCACAAGCAACATCGACTGCTCGCCGGCCCCTGAGATCCCTACGGATGTGCCCACTTTCCGGGCGACCCAAGCACCTCCGGCGACCGCACCGGATGTGGCCACCGCCGTGATGGTCACCAACTGCGGGCCCATCACCTTCGAACTCAGCGGGGCCGCGGCTCCCCAAACCGTCGCGTCGTTCCTCCTTCTCGGCGAGGGCGACTTTTGGTCGGACAGTCCCTGCCATCGGTTGGTCGATGGCGGTATTCACGTGTTGCAGTGTGGCGATCCCACCGGCACCGGACGCGGCGGACCGGGCTACACCTTCGGTATCGAGAATGCCCCCGCGGACGGTTTCTACCCCCGCGGCAGCATCGCCATGGCTCGCACACAAGAGCCAGATAGCAACGGCAGCCAGTACTTCATCGTGTTCGCCGACACGATGCTGCCCACGGATACCGGCGGCTACAGCATCTTCGGTACAGTCACCGACGGAATGGACATTGTGGATTACATCGCCGCGGCGGGAGTTGACGGCGGTGGCGTCGAGGGTATGCCGGCACAGCCGATCAGCATCTTGGACGTCAAACTAGAAGATGAGGCGGCATCGTCGTGAGCGACAACTCAACGCACCAGGAGCAGGCAACCGAGGCACCCGTGGAGGAGGCCATAACGGCTTCCACACCCGAGGCGGCCGCCGCCCCAGTGCCCAAGCCGAGCCCGCGGCCAATCCCATCCCCCGCACAGATGGCCGGACGAAAGGCTGCAGTCCGGCCCGCCGCCGCCCCAGCCCAGCCCGAAGGTGCATCTGAGGCCGCCATAGCCTTCGGCCGCGTCGGCGACGACGGGACGGTGTTCGTGAAGACTGCTGAAGGCGAGCGAGCCGTCGGGTCCTACCCCGGTTCCACCGAGCACGATGCGTTGACGTACTTCGCCCGCAAGTATGACGACTTGGATGCCGCTGCGGTGCTGCTCACACAACGTCTGGAGCAGACCGACATGTCGGCTCACGAGGCCCGCGAAGCGCTGAAGACACTGCGCGAGCACATCGGCGAAGCCAACGTCGTCGGCGACATTGACGGCCTGCAGTTCCGGGTCACCGCCATCGAAACCCAGATAGCGACCCGCGCCGAGTCGGAAGCGAAAGAGCGGGCTGCAGCCAAAGTTGTCGCCGCCAAGGCTCGCGAGAAGACCGTCAAGGGCGCCGAGAAACTCGCCGGAAGCGACCCCGCCAAGGTGCAGTGGAAGTCCGCCAGCGCCCGGATGCGTGAGTTGTTCGACCAGTGGAAGGCGCAGCAACATGCCGGCCCACGGCTGGATAAGGCCACCGAGGATGAACTGTGGCACCGCTTTAGCGAGGCACGTTCGTCCTTCGACAAGACGCGTCGCGCCTGGTTCAACCAACTCGACGAAGAGCAGGAAGTGGCTCGCCGCGAGAAGGAAAAGCTGGTCACCCAGGCCGAGGCCTTGGCCAACAGCAAGGAGTGGGGCTCTGTTGCCGGGGAGTTCAAGCGCTTGATGGAGCAATGGCGCCGCACGGGACGGGCGCAGCGTTCCAGTGACGACGCCCTGTGGGAACGCTTCAAGGCGGCCCAGGACCAGTTCTTCAACGCCAAAGACGAGGTTGTCGCCGCCGAACGGGTCGAATTCGAAGCCAACTTGGTCGTCAAAGAAGCGCTGCTTACCGAGGCTGAGTCGCTGCTGCCGATCAAGGATCTCGGACAGGCCAAGGGTGCATTGCGCTCCATCCAGGACCGCTGGGACGCCGCAGGCAAGGTGCCACGTTCGGATATGGCGCGGGTCGAAGGCCGGCTGCGCAAGGTCGAGGAGACCGTGCGCGACGGAGAGGACCAGAAATGGACGCGCAGCAACCCTGAGCTCAACGCTCGCGCCCAGTCCATGGTGGAGCAGTTGGAACGTGCGGTCGCAGGCCTGGAAGCAGACCTCGCAAAGGCTCAAGCCCAGGGTGACGCGACGGCGATCAGCGCTGCCGAGCAGTCCCTGTCAGCCCGTCAGGATTGGCTGGCCTCGGCTCGCACCGGGCTTTCACTGTGATCGAATCTCGGGCGTAATTGAGAGTCCAGCGTGATTGAGAATCTGGCGGCCTACCTGGACGCCAGCCCTTCGCCGTTTCACGCTGTCGAGGCGGCGGCGGATCTTCTGGTCGCTGGCGGATTCGCCGAGTGCGCCGAGCAGGAAGCCACGCCATCCGGGCCGGGACGTTTCTTTGCGCGCCGAGGCGGTTCCTTGGTGGCGTGGTCTCAGCCCGACGACGTCCGCGCCGAGCATCCATTTCGCGTGGTCGGCGCACACACAGACTCCCCCAATCTGCGGATTAAACCCCACCCTGATCGCCATTCGCACGGTTGGCACAGTCTGGGAGTCGAGGTGTATGGCGGCCCCCTGCTGACATCCTGGCTTGACCGGGATCTGGGTCTGTCGGGTCGAGCAGTGCTGCGCACTCGCGACAGGTCGGCCACCACGCTTTTCCACATAACCGATCCGATCCTTCGGGTCTCACAACTCGCCATCCACCTGAACCGCGATGTGCACACCGACGGCGTGAAACTCAATCCCCAACAGCACCTGGCACCCCATTGGGGTCTGGGGTCAGGGACTGGTGACTTCCACTCCTACTTGGCCGACGTCCTCGAGGTTGACGGCGGCGACCTGCTGGCGTGGGAAGCCATGACTCACGACCTGACCCCTGCTCGGGTCATTGGCCGCGACCGTGACCTCTTAGCTAGCGCTCGCCTCGACAATCAGGCCACCTGCCACGGGGCCATTCGAGCCTTGCTGGAGTCGTTAAATACCCCCGCCGCCTCACCGACTCCGGCCGTGGTCTTGTTCGATCACGAAGAGGTAGGCAGCACCACGGCCAGCGGTGCCGGCTCAACCTTCCTCACCGGGTGGCTTGAGCGGATCGTGGCCGCTCGCGGCGGGTCTCGGGAGCACTATCAGCGGGCCATGGCCACCACGATGGTGGCCTCGGCGGACATGGCCCACGCGATCCATCCGAACTATCCCGAGCGGCACGAGCCAAGCCACCAGGTCCAGATGAACGGCGGACCCGTGCTGAAGGTCAATGCCCAAGGGCGCTACGCCAGTGACGCCCTCGGCGCGGCGGCCTTTGCCCTCGCGTGCGAGCAAGCTGGCGTGCCCATGCAGACCTACGTGCACCGTACTGACCTGCCCTGTGGCTCCACGGTCGGACCGATGACCGCAGCCGCTACCGGCGCGACCACGGTCGATGTCGGGGCCGCCACCTTGTCGATGCACTCGGCCCGCGAGGTGTGCGGAGTGCCCGACCACACGGCATACATCGCCGCCCTTGCTGCGTTCTTGGCACCCACCACGTAGCGTTGCCCTGGTCAAGCGGCCTGCGGGCTGCGCCTGATCACCCTGAGGAGGTCCCGTCGTGAGCGACGAGAAGAGCATCACCGTCACCCGGTCCATGGATGCATCCACTGCAAAGATCTTCGATGTGCTGTCGAACCCCGATCACCACGTGGCTATCGACGGGTCCGGCTTCGTCCGCTCCGTCGAGCACGCTGATCGCATCACGGCCACCGGCCAGGTGTTCACCATGAACATGGAAGGCCCGCACATGGGCGGGGAGTACCAGACCGACAACCACGTCACCGGCTTCGACGAGGGCGCGCTCCTGGCGTGGCAGAGCACCCCGGCAGGAGCAGAGCCCTACGGGTGGGAATGGGTATGGCGTCTGGTCTCTACCGGTCCCGACTCCACCGACGTCTCGCTCACCTACGACTGGAGCAAGGTCACAGACAAGGAGATCCTGTCGAAGGTGACGTTCCCCTTGCTCAGTGCCGACCAGTTGGAAGAGTCTCTGGCCAACCTCGCCGGGGCCATCTCGACCTAAACCGCGCGGCGTGGGGCGTTCACGCCCCACGTCAGCAGGTTCGTCTCAGGCGAGCCAGGTACTTTAACCGCGTTTCCCCAGAGCCCCACCGACCGGAGCCGACGTCTGGCTCGAATTTTTAACGCCACAAAGGACCCACAATGGCTCGCTCTCACAACTCCGCTGATCGGACCCAGCGCGCAGCGGCGATGCAACGCCAAGCGCGCGCCAAAGAACGACGCAGCACTGTGCTCGTCTGGGGCGGGGCGGCGATGGTCGTGTTGCTGATCGTCGGTGCCGTGGCCTTTGCCATCCTCACGCGCCCCAGTTTGAGCGGGGTGGCGCAGTACGAAGACTTGGGCAGGGACCACGTGGCCGAGGCGGTCACCTACGAGCAAGACCCACCCGTAGGTGGCGACCACAACCAGGCGTGGTGGAACTGCGGGATCTACTCAGAGCCCATCCCGACGTATCACGCCGTCCACTCACTGGAGCATGGCGCGGTGTGGCTGACGTACCGCTCAGACATCAACCAAGACAGCCTCGCCACGCTGACGGAATTGGCCGACCGAGAGTTCATGTTGCTGTCCCCGAACGACACGCAGACGAGCCCCATCGTGGCCACAGCCTGGGGTCATCAGCTCGAGGTCGACGCGGGTGACGACGAGCAACTCCCGTTGTTCATCAGTGAATACGTGCAGGGCCCGCAGACGCCCGAGCCTGGCGCGGCATGCTCCGGAGGCACCACCACGGACTTGGTGGCGGCTCCGTAGTGGTTGACAGCTCTGTGACTGACACCTCGTTGCCGACAAAGCGCAGCGTGGCTCCCAGTCGAGTCACGATAGCGGCCGTGGTTGTCGCCATGGCGGTGGGAGTCTTGGGTGGATGGTTGATCTTCGGTCAAGCCAGCCCGGGCACTGACAGCGTCGAGGCAGGGTTTGCCCGTGACATGAGTGAGCATCATGCCCAAGCCGTGGATATGTCGTTGATAGCCCTGCAGGCCTCAGATGACCGCAACATCGACGTCTTGGCGTACGACGTCGCCACCACCCAGAGCACCCAGATCGGGACGATGAAGGGGTGGCTCGACCAATGGGACGTGCCGTCCACGCGCAGTGGCTCGCGGATGGAGTGGATGTCGGCCGAGGTCATGCCGGGGATGGGCGACACAGAAGGTATGGCGGGCACGCAGGGCATGGCAGCAGCCGATGGAGTGCCCAAGGCTGGCCCCGGTGATCCCGACTATCGAGCGATGCCTGGCATGGCGACTAACGCACAGATGGAGCAGCTTCGAGGTGCCACCTCGACCGAAGCTGAGATCCTCTACCTTCAGCTGATGATCACCCACCACCTTGCCGGAGTGGCAATGGCTCAGGCCGCCGCAGATGAGGCGAAGACCCCCGAAGTGGTGCAGCTGGCGTCCGCGATGGTCAACGGTCAGCGCAGCGAGATCACGCTGATGACCGACCTCTTGACCGAACGCGGTGCCTCGCCGCAAGAGAGCATGTGACGTTGCTACCCGATTAGCGGGCGACGTGCTCCGGGTTCCAGGACTCCTGACATGGCACAAGAATCAGGGTGATGTTCAGGCTGGTTCTGGGTTGTTCTTGATTTGGTAGCGCAGCACGCGGTCGGTGCCGGGGTAGGTCGTGTTCGTGGCGTTGAGGTGCTCGCACAACTGGGTGACGGCCTTGGTTTCGCGGGTGGTGGGCATCGGGTCCAGGGCGATGGTCAGGACGCCGGGGGTGCGGGGGTCGATGTCGCCGGTGTGCGTCAGGACCTGCCGGGCCAGGGTGTAGGCCTCTTGGCTGGCGCGGGCGTACCCGGTGTGGAGGCGGATGTCTCGGGCGGTGGTGGTGATGGTGTTGAACGCGGCCATCTTGATGGCGTGGGTGAGCAGTTTCGTTTCGACGTCAAGGACCTGCTGGTCCGGGGACAGCCCTCCCAGGGGTACCCGGGTCGGGGTGTCGCCGTGGCGGGCCTTGGCGGCGGCCAATTCGGTGTGCGCGGTAGCCAGGTCCGCGGTGATCTCGTTGTGCCTGGTGTTGGTGAGCAGCACGGTGCCAGTGCCGTCCGCGGGCGTGCGGGCAGCCAGCAGGCCCGCGTCGGTTTTGGCGCGTTCGCGCTCCACGCGGGCACCGGCGGCTTGCACGTCCTGGTGCGCGCGGCGCTTGTCCGGGTTCGGCACGGACCGGTCCGGGTCATCGGGGGTGGCGGTGTAGGTGTCGTGGGAGTCCAGGTCCAGGTGTAACCGGCCGTAGCGGAAGTAGTTCTCCTGGCGCCACCGCGAACCCATCCGGTACATCACTTCCCCCGCGGTCAGGTCGGTGCGGGTGCTCAGCACGTGGGCTTGCTTGCCGGTGCGTGGGTCGCGGCGGGTGACCTGGCGCATGCCGAACGTGGCCCCCGCGCCACC